>CAZDZX010000043.1:5468-19266 GCA_964510005.1 uncultured Pirellulaceae bacterium | reverse complement strand
GCCAATTTCCATTTTTACATGGGCCACGTCAGGCACAGCCTGACCTACTGTTCAAGGGCGATAAGGCGACTCTGTTCGGCACTTTACTCTGCGCCGTTGCGTGAGATCGTTTTGCCTTGGCGCCGCAAAGGCGTCCGCGTTCCAACAATCTACCCGGGCCGGTGTGGCTGAAAAACCGTGGTGCGCGGGTTGGTGGAGGCTTCCAGCAGTTGCGTGGATTCCTCGTAGAGCCACTGTTGTGAACGAAGCCTTTGCTTCTTTTTGACCGGGACTTCGCCCCAACTTCCGTCAGGACCCAACTCGCGTCCGCACTCGCTGTCAAAAAAGTACGAATTCAAAATCTTTGAAAGACGCTTCTTGCAATCGCGCTCCTCAATCGGAACCAGTAACTCGACGCGGCGGTCCAAGTTCCTGCCCATCCAATCGGCGCTGGAGATAAACAATTTGTCATCGCCACCGTGATGGAAGTTGAAAATCCGTGAGTGCTCAAGAAAACGATCCACCACACTGACCACGCGAATATTTTCGCTTAACCCCTTCTTGCCCGGTCGCAGACAACATAGCCCGCGAACGTTCAGCAGGACCTTGACCCCGGCTTGAGAAGCGCGGTACAGCGCATCGATGATGTCGCGATCCACCAGCGAGTTGATTTTGGCGCGAATCTCACCCTTGCCCTCGCGCTTGGCATTGTCGGTTTCGATCTGGATCAACTCCATCACCGTCTCCCGAAGATTGATCGGGGCCGCTGCAATCTTGCCCAACGACTGCGGCACCGACAGGCCGGTGATCGCATTGAACAGATGAACGGCATCGGTTCCCAGCTGCTCGTCGCAGGTAAAGAAACTGATGTCGCTATAAACCCGAGCCGTGGCTTCGTTATAGTTGCCGGTCCCAAAGTGCATGTAGCGGCGAATGCCCGAGGGCTCTTTGCGGATCACGATGCAGACCTTCGCGTGAGTCTTAAGGCCGCGGACCCCGTAGATGACATCGATGCCGGCCGCTTCGAGACGCTTGGCCCACTCAATGTTGCGGGCTTCATCGAAACGAGCTTTCAGTTCGACGATGCAAGTTACATTTTTTCCGTTGGAGGCGGCTTTCTCGAGGGCCAAGGCGATTTCGCTATCCTTGGCGGTGCGGTAGAGGGTTTGTTTAATCGCGATCACACGATCGTCTTCCGCGGCTGCCCGAATAAAATTGATGACCGGATCGTAAGATTGATACGGATGATGGACGATGCGATCGCTCTTGGCGATGGTCGCAAAGATATCTGATCCCATGCTAAATTCGGGAACTTCCAACGGCGGCCACGGAGGATCCTTGAGATGCTTAAATCCTGACAGGTTGGCAAGTGGAAAAAAATCGACCAGTGACAACGGCCCGTCGATTTTAAGAATGTCTTTCGAGTCGACCTCAAACGCCGTACGCAGAAAATCGACGATGGGATCGCTGGCTTCGCCGTCAATTTCGATCCGCACCACTTCGCTGGTTTTTCGATCTTCAAGGACTTCTTCCATGTCGGCCAGTAAGTCAACACGATCATCGTCTTCGGCGAGTTCAACGTCTCCGTTTCGCGTTAGCCGGAAAACCGACCAATCCAAAATCTGTTGCCCTTCGAAGAGATCCTCCAAGAATATCTCAATGACTTGCTCCAACAGCATGTACCGATAGTGTTCATCGGCGGGCACATTCCAAATGCGTTCCAGATTCCTGTGCAGTGGCAACACAACAAACCTTGAATCCGCAGCGTCGTTATCCGACTCATCATCGGTGTCGACCAGCAGTTGGCTGTTCGAGTCTTTTTTCAGCCTCACGCAAAAGTGCAGCCGCATGCCAGCAAAAAATGGCACTTTGTTGGAATCCGGCACAGCGATCGGGGCGACACAGGAAATAACTTCGTTGCGAAAACGGCTGCGGAGGAAATCCAGTTGTATGTCAGAAAGATCGCTTCGTTCCAAACGGGAAATCCCTTTTTCGGCCAGCAGCGGTTCGAGTTTAGAAAAGCATTTGGTTTGGTTGGCCTGCATTTTTGAAACGCGTTTACGGATCAGATCGATCTGCTCACCTGTACTCAAGCCCGCGATGTCGGAGATCTCGCCGCCGGCTTTGTTGACCATCGACATGCCGCCAAATCGGACTCGCATGAACTCGTCCAAATTGGAAGCCGTGATAGCCAGAAACTTCACGCGTTCCAACAGGGGTACGGTTTCTAAAAACGCGCGATCGAGCACTCGCTGGTTAAACTCTAACCAGCTGACTTCGCGGGAAATATAGTTGCTGCTTTTTTTACTCATTCTGCCGAATTGGAAGTGCCCGTGATGGTGACCGGTTTGCCAAAGATGTCTTCAAACAATTGCCCCGCCTGCCTTAACTCCATTCGCTCTAGAGTCAGATCAGAAACATCGCTAGTCACGATGCGCAGCTCATTGGAAAGCAGTTTGCAGGTTACTTTTTTGATTCTTTGACCGTGGGAGACGTTCAGTGCGATGGCCACTCGGAGGATCGATGCAAGTTTCGAAATGGCCACCCGTTTGTCACGTGACAAAGAGGAGTATCCGACATGTCGCGAACTGGGGGCGGCGCGGCGGTGATAGCGAGTCAATAACGCGACCAGCTGCCGGTCCTCCCGAGACACTCCGAAAAACTCAGAGTGGTTGATCAGATACATGGAGTGTTTGTGACTGGCGCGGGTGTTAATGAAGGTGCCGATTTGGTGCAGGATCGCGGAAATCTGCAGCAGGTCGCGATAGTGCTCCGACAAACCGTGGAGGACTTCAAGTTGATCGAACAGTTGACAGGCCAACATTGAAACGTGGACCGAGTACGGTTCGTTAAAGTTGTATTTTCGTCCCAGTTGCAACACGCTGCGAATGATCTGTTCTCTGACAGAGTAACTCCAACCGGAACCTTTGGCCATTTCTGAAATCAGGCCATCGCGAAGGTTGACGTTGGCGGCGATCAGTTTGTCGACGCCAAAGGCCCGAGCAAAAGTGCAGATCGCCAACAGTCCCGGCCCCAACAGTTGGGCGTCGGGAATACTCATGTGGTGTTCGGTGCTGAGTCGTTCGGGGCTGCTTTCGAGCACCGTGTCTAGAAACTTTTCGACGGATTTTAATTTCAGTTCAACGAGCGGTTTGTTGATGTCGCCTTCGAGAATTTTTCGAGCGGCGAAGCGGATGTCGCCTCCCATCGCGATGATGCGATCGGGATTTCCATCGGTCGAATCTTTAATCTGCTCGATCGTGTCGCGAACCTGACGTTCCATCAGGTCTCGAGATTTTACCAGCGGGGCATCGTAGCGCTCCAGTTTTTGCCTCATTCGCAGAGCACCCAGACGCCAGACTCGTGAGAGCGTTACGTTGGTATTGGAAAGCCACAGCGTTTCGGTCGATCCTCCGCCGATTTCCACCGCCAGCGTTTCACCTTTGAAAAAATCGGGGTCCGACTTCATCAGCTGTCGTAAACCCAGAAATGTAATCCGGTGCAATTCGGCTTCATCGAAGGGCCCGATCTCAAAGCCGGTGGCGACGTAGATTCGGTCCAAAAACGCCAGCCGATTGGAGGCCTCGTTGACGCCGCTGGTAGCGATCACGCGAATGTTGGCAGGATGCGTGATGCTATATTCGTCCAGCTTCGCCCGGTAGATCGACAACACATGGACACAGTTCTCGATCGTGGATTTCGAAATCGAGCCCTTGCTAAAGGAATCTTTCCCGATCGAGAGGGCTTGGGAAAACGATTCGAGGTTTCGGACCGCTCCGTTGTCCGAGATTTCAGCGATCTGCATCCGCAGTGAAGACGCACCGATATCGATCACCGCGACCAATTTCGGTCCGGTGGCTTCGGTTTGGGGATACTGACGATCTCGATCCATGTTCGATTCAGGCTATTTCGTTTGGGTTTCCAAAACGGCTTGGCGAGCCAACGCGGCGGCGCCCATCACACCGGCATCGTCACCCAATTTGGCTTCGCAAATTTCGTAGACGTCCTTGAGCGAATCAAGCACACGCTTGCGAGCCGTTTCCTTAATTCGAGGCAGCATCGTTTTACCCATGGCTTCGATCAACCCGCCGCCCAGCACGATCACGTCGGGAGCCATGAGGTGTACCATCGTGACGACTCCCATGGCCAAATGATCGCAGGCGTCCAGCACCAATCGCTCGACCGCTTTGTCACCCTTGGCGACTGAGTTGCTGATGGCACCACTGCGGATATCTGAAATGTCGGTACCTTCATCGTCCAATAGGTGGGGCGCGTCGCCACGGTAGGCCGCCAGCGCTGCGCCACCGGCGATCGACAATCGCGACGCGAGTCCTTCCAGCGATCCACGGTTGCCGGCACCATCACGTGGCCCATCTGGCATCAGGGGAATGTGTCCGATCTCCATGCAAGTGCAGTTGGAGCCACGGATCAGTTTGCCTTCATAGACGCAGCCGCCGCCGACACCCGTTCCGGGAAAGATCCCGACCACGCAGCGCTTGCCTTTTCCCGCACCGAAGGAGTACTCGCCGAACACGCCGGCGTCGACATCGTTGGCGACGGTGACCGGGAAGCCAAACTCGTTCTCAATTGACTGGCCGACTTTGACGTTCTTCCAACCCAAGTTGGGCGCCATGCGAATGGTCTTTTTTTCGATGTCCAATGGGCCCGGACAGCCGATCCCCAAGCCTTTGATTTGGCTGGCGTCGACTTTGGCGTCCTCGAGCGCTTCGCGAATCGTTGAATTGATCCGCTTGAGGCCGTTGGATTGGCCCTCGTGGCCCTTGGTCTTCTTTCTGGATTTGCCCAGTTGTTTGAAGTCCGAGTCATAAACTACCGCCAGCATCTTGGTTCCACCAAGGTCAAAACCGATCCAGTGGTCTTTTGTTTTCTCTTGCGTCATGCGGAAACTCTTCAAGTGGTGTGAGGTGATTGTGGGTCGACTGTATCCGTGTCGTCATCCGTGTTCCAGCAGTCTGGACTTTGTTCCGGTGTTTCACCGAGTCCTTTGAAACGTTGGACACGATGATTGTAAGAATCGATGACGTGAAAGAAACCCGACGTATCGACAGCAAATCCCCAAGGTTGATGCATTTGCCCCGGTTCGCGCCCCGGTCCACCCCAATAGCCATGCGAGTTTCCTTCCAGATCGAACTTTTGGATTCGATGATTGCCGAATTCGCAAACGTAGATGAAGCCTTGGCCATCCATCGAGATGTTGTAGGGATAGCTCAGTTGTCCTTGGCCGTCGCCGTGTTCTCCGAACTGAAACAAAAACGCCGGCGGTTCCTGTTTGGCATCGAAAACTTGAATCCGATGATTGCAGGCGTCGGCAACCCACAATCGATCTTGTTCGTCGACCGTCATCCCTTGGGGCCGCAGAAACATCCCGGGATCGCTCCCGTGAGTTCCGATGGCACAGATAAATTTTCCATCGGGATCGAATTTCTGAATGCGATCAAAATCACCATACTCGCTAACGTACAGATTGCCTTGGGAGTCTTCGACGACATCGGTTAGGAACCCGAATTGGCTTGGTCCGCGTCCGTTGGTGCCACCGATGGTTTGGTCTTCCAGCAGTTCGCCTTGGGGGGTGTAAAATAGGACTCGAAAGTAATGGGTGTCAGGAACGGCAATGCGGCCATCGCGAAGCACTGAGATTCCGCAGGGTTTCCCGTTGAGGCATTCGGGCGTTTTCCAAGATCGAAGCAATTGTCCATCACGATCAAAAACCTGAATCCGGCTGGTCATGTCGACAATGTAGAGCTGGTCCGAGGTATCGATCGAAATTGCTCGGGGTTTGATAAATCGGCCATCATCCAGTCCTTTCCTGCCCCAGATGAAAGCTTCGGCCGGGGGAGTGGGTTCTGTACAGCCTGGGAATATGCCGATCAGTAAGATTGCGAAAGATAAAACGACGTAAATCAATCGCGCCGGTTTCCAATCCGCCCGACTTTTGGCTTGACCGGCGGGGTCGCAAACAGATAATAAGTGGGTTCTGCGAAGCATAAATGGTCGTTGGATTTGAAGATCGACTAGCGGTAGCAAACATTTTATCACAATTTGGCCACGTTTTCCTGCGAGTGACATCTGGATGTCGACTGTTATTATCGACCTTGAGCAAGCCGTCGACACTCGCGATGTGATCCATCGAATTGTCGAATTTCTGGCACAGGGAAAACTTGTCGCGATTCCCACTGAAACAGTGTACGGAATTGCCGCCAGTGCCCTCCAGCCCGCTGCTGTCGAACGATTGCGGGATTTTAAAAAGAGGGATGCGTCGAAACCTTTTGCGTTGGCGCTGCAAAGCGGCGAACAGTGTCTCGATTTCGTTCCCGATATTTCTCCGTTGGCCTTGCGTCTGTCCCGCCGAGCTTGGCCCGGTCCAGTGACTTTGGTGCTCAACGCCGACCATCCTGAAAGTGCTCTGTGGCAGCTGGAGAAAACCGTTCAAGAAGCCGTCTGCCCATCCGGCACTGTTGGTTTTCGCGTGTCGCCTCACGAAATGCTGGAACAAGTGTTGTCGCTGAGTGCCGGACCGATCGTGTTGACCAGTGCCAACCAGCCTGGAAAACCGCCAGCGATTGACGACAGTGTCACAGAACTTGATGGGCATGTCGATTTGATCATCAAAGGCGGACCGACTTATTTTAAGAATCCATCCAGCGTCGTGGCGGTCGATGGCGCCAAGTTGAATTTTTTGCGCGACGGCGTGGTGGATCGGCAATCGATCGAACAGATGGGTGGCTTCATTGGTGTGGTTGTCTGCACCGGCAATACGTGTCGAAGTCCGATGGGTGAAGCGATCTTTCGCAAGCAGATCGCCGAAAAAATTGGCTGCCCGCTGGAGAAGCTTGAAGAAAACGGAATCACCATTTTGTCCGCTGGCATCGCTGCCGGTCCGGGAGCCAGCGCTGCGAACCAGTCCATGGAAGTCATGGAGTCTTGGGGGCTGGACATTTCCAATCACCAGAGCCGCCCGGTCACGGCGCGGTTGGCGAATTATGCCGATTTGATTTTGACGATGACTTCGGGGCACCGACAGGCCATCGTATCGCAGTGGCCGACGCTGGAATCGCGAGTCAAAACGGTTCGCAGCGACGGCGGCGATATCTCCGATCCGATCGGCAGTCCTGTTGAAATTTACCAAGCCTGTGCCAAACAGATCGATGAGTCGTTGAAACAGTGGACTTCTCGAATAGACTTTGGTCAGTTTCGTTACGAAACGGCTTAAGCCAGACCTCTTTCCTTTTAGAGCTTCGCCTCGCCCAATCCCATGAAAATATCCGTTGGAACCGACCATCGCGGCATCGAGCAAAAACAAATGGTCACTGAAATCGCCCGTCAGCTAGGTCATGAAGTCGTCGACCACGGTACGAATTCAACCGAATCGTGTGACTATCCGGACATCGCGAAATCCGTGGGCGAATCGGTGGCCGGTCAGCAGACTGATAAAGGAATTTTGATCTGCGGCACTGGGATTGGGATGTCGATCGCAGCCAACAAAATTAACGGCGTTCGCGCGGCGGTTTGCGATACCGTTCGAAAGGCGACGCTCAGCCGACAGCATAACGACGCCAATGTGCTGTGCATTCCGGGTGACTCGTTCGAAGAGGAACTGGTGCAAGAAATGGTTTCCCAGTGGCTATCGACCGACTTTGAAGGCGGACGCCACGCGCGTCGTGTTGATAAAATCCGTGAACTGGATGGCTGCTAGTTTGTCGGCTTCAGGTGTCTTTGAGTGATTCGATTCGCGCCGCGGAGCGTCCGGTCCACGAAGGCAATGGGGTTTGGAGGCTCCGCGGCCGACTCATTGTGCGCCTTCGCAAGCAACAGCTGATCGTCCCGCTTCCATCGGCCCCTGTTGATAACTTTTGCGGGTTAGCAAACCTGTGATCGATAGTCCTGTCGAAACAGTCCGGGAAGATCAACGTCTGCGCGAAAAACTGACGCGAGTAACAGTTCTAATCGATGTCAGATCTGAAATGCAGGTTCTCGTTGTGCCGGTCGATTCCGTATACAGAACTATAGCAATTTTTTTGGCTGGAGCCGAACAACATGAAGGGCCGTTTCGCTGGTTTTGCATTCGCATTTGCGGTTGTTGCGCGTTGTCTTGCAGCAGATGCGTGGGCGCAGGAAGAAGCTTCTTCGGTGGCTTCGCAGTTGCAAGAAGCTGCTTCCCTGGCGTTTGAGGAAGAGCAAACCACGCCCGTATCCTATGTGAAGCCGCCAGCGTCGAAGGCAGACCTTCCCTTTGAAGGCGCCAATCCAAACCTGCCGACCCGTCCCCGCCCGCCAGTCTCTGCCAGCAATGGCAGCCTAATCGACAGAAACGGATATCTGATCCTGACCGATCGAAACCACGAATGGGCTCGGCTTTCGCCCGGTGACCTGCAGCAACAAGCAAGGCCCCAACCCGTCAAAGGCGGCGAAGCCCAGTCTGCCCTGTCTCAGGCCGATGCGACCTCGGCTGAACCTGTCAATCGAGCGCCTCGCAGACAGTTCTATCAGACTAGTAATGATTTTCGCTTTCGCGTCGGAGTTGATTTTCTATTCTTTGCACGCAGCGGAGCATCGGATTTTGAATTCTCGACCGACGGTAGCAATTTCTCTGATTTCGATTTTGGGACCGAAGCAGATGTTCGGCTGAATTTTCAATTCATGGACGATACAGGAACCGGTTTCGAATTGTCGTTCTTTGACATTGGTGGATTCAACGCTGATTTGGAGGGGAGTAGCCCCGACGCAGTTCCTACATTCTTTGGAGGGGTCCCTGCAAACGGTGGTGTGTTTGACGCGAACTACCGGTCTGAGTTTCGCACCATCGAAGTCAACGCTTGGGCCCACCAAGATGTAGAAACACGAGTCGGTTTAGGATTCCGCTATTTTGGATTGGATGAAGATCTTGATATCTTGGTGTCAGGTTCTTCCAACGGATTCTTTTCGGAAACCGATAATGATCTGTGGGGCTTCCAGATTTTGTATGACCGTAAGAAGACCTTCAACCAATTTTTCGGATTTGATTATGGACTCAAAGGCGGATTCCTGATCAATCGCGCCGAGATGTTCGCCGAAGCCGGCAATATCGAAGGCGGCACTGAGAATTCGAACATTGGCGGCTTCTTGAACTTCTTCTTCGGCTTGAATTACCGAGCCGCGGAAAACATTAGGTTCCGCATCGGATACGAAGGCATTGGTGTCTTTGGTGTCGCGTTGGCCCCCGATCAGAGTGCCGAACAAGATATTTTTGCTGGCCTCACCGACCCCGTCAGAGGCAGCATCTATGTCGGCGGTCTCTACATTGGCGGAAACGTTGCTTTCTAAGCGACGTTTCTCGGTGGCATAAGCTTGCTTCCGACAAAAAAATGACCTGCCGGGTCTGGGGTCCCGACAGGCCATCGCCCGAGCAAAATTCTACTTGGCGACTATCGCCATTTGAGAACCTGATAGACTCCGTCGCCTTCTCGGATTCGTCCCGGAAGACTCACCAATCGCTCTCGGTACACGCTCAGCAGGATCGCCGTGGCGAAAAACAGGCCACCGCCGATCATCATCATGACCGAGACGCTTTGAAGTTTCTCGGGCAATCGAAGCAACGAAACCAGAGAAAGGAGCCAGACGGCCAGCAATATTCCGCCGGTGATCGTCGTGGCTCGAATTCGGCACAGCACTCCCGCGCCCACGAAGGCAAGTCCGCAAGTCAGTGCGCCGATTTCATGAAACAGTCGCCACTGCTCATCGCTCGCAAAACCAAATCGATAGGCGAGGAGGCCTAACACTAACGGGGCCATGGTTAGCAGGCTTCCGAACAGCAATCCGAATGTCGCCGTTTCGTCGTTTCGCAGTTGATCCTTTTGCTCTCGGTGCCAAGCCGTATGGCCCAAAATCAAACAGAGTGCTCCTGCGATCAAGCTGCACAGTTCCGCTTGGTGCCAGCCATTGAAATCGAAGCAACCATCGAAGGCACAGATGCTGGCCGCCATCAAGGCCACGATCAAGGCTCGAAATGCATCTTGCCATGTCTTCGATTGAGTCAGTGCTGTGCTCAGCACAGTACATCCCGTCAACACACCGATCACTAACAGCGACCAAGGAGTGATGCTGTCATCCAACCATCGGCAGCCCGTCATCAGGACGCCGCCCACGGCACCGCCTGTGATCAGCAAATTGGCCAGCGATTCAACAGGTGGAGTTGAGCCAGAATAAGTGTGTTTGTTGTGGAACGCGGCGAGCACCTTGATTGCCGTACCGCTGATCATGGGAATCAAGACAAGGCAATATTCCGCACTCAGGCCCAACCAATCTCCCAGCGAAATTAGGCAGCCTACCGATGTCGCACAGGCCAGCATTCGATTCAGATACAACCCGTCATGCAGGGATGACGCGGCCAGAAAGCAAAAGGTCGCAATTCCCAAGCAAGCGGCCCAAATCAATTGGCCGGACAAAATGATCTCTCCATGCTGCAGCAGAACGATTCCGCTAAACAGCACGTGGAATGCCGTAAATGCTGAACCCGCAACGCCAAGTGCTTTGCCGCGCGAGTTCGGCAGTGCCAGCCCGGCCAGCAAGGCCAGCAGACTGACCACGACGGGGCCGACGATAAAGAACTCAATCGACAGATTCGAGAACGTGCCCAACGATTGCACAGCCAAAGCCAAAGTCCAGGCACCAACGCCCAAACTCAGGTTGCCACGGACTCGGGATTCCGATGTGGATTCGCTGAACAGGTTAGCGGCCATCGCCCACGCGGCCAATGAAGTTGCAATTTGTGTGAGGAAGGCCCAGTAGCCCGTTTCCATTCCGATGTTCAGTCCGAAGAAACCGATCGAGTTCAGGTAGGTCAAACCCGCGACCGCGATGACTGACAGGACCAAGACGGATGTTCGTGATCGTGTCGTTCCGTTGCCCAGTAGCAATGAACTGAGGTTGAGGACCACAACTCCTGCAGCGACGATCAGCATGAGTACGGAAATCGACAGCGTGATGTTAAACAAGTGCATCAGCAGCGGGATCAGCCATACCAACAATCCAGACGCAACCAAGTAACGAGATGGCTTTTTGGCCATTGAGCCTTGGATCGCAAACAGAATGGCAGAGATGCCGATCATTCCTGCGGAAAGAAACTCCTGAGGTCGGGTGAGATCCACAGACGGCAGTGGCAGAAAAGAAAGCAACGCCGCCATGAATCCTGACAGCTGGCCAGCGAACAGCAATACCAGCCCACCCCCCACGACAATGTTGCCGCTTCGCTGAAACGCAGTCCCAAAGTAATGTCGGCTGAAATCTCCCTTGCCTTCTGGAAACAGCCAGTTAGAAAACGTGCTCAGCCAACCCACAACAAGCAGAAATGATACTTGGGGGATCAACTCCCAGAATCGTCCGACGTTGTTGTCAGCAAGGAAGAGCATTCCGGTCAGAACGATACCGCCGACCAGTGTATAAACGAAAGCTGAATCTCGTAGGACTCGAGCGATGCCCGCGTAGGCGAAACAACATATCGCCGCCGGGATCCACAGATGACCCCCGTCGGCCAGCGTGATTAATCCTTGAGAGTCATAAAGCCAGAGGTTGAGTGGCATCGCGAGGGCGCCGAGTAGCGACAGCCATCGGCCAGCCAGTTGATAACGGGTCGCTTTGACCATCGCGATTCCGCAACCGATCAGGGCAAGGTTAACTCCGCCGACGGAAACGGCCGCTACTAGAGGATTCTCAAAAATCCCGATCGTCCACAACCAGATGCCAAATCCAATGACCAAAAACCCGGCTCCAAGGGACATCATCCATTGCAGGGCTTGAGGGCTCAGCAGGACCTCGATCAGCCCTTTCTTGGGGCCGCTGCTGTGTTCTGGCAGCGGCTCGTCGACGAAGGAGGCCAAAATGATCTCCTCTTCTAATTCGTGTGATTTCATGGTCTTCCCCAGATCGAAATTTAAAACGGATAAACTCTGTCCATGGGTTAAAGCACAGCACGTGCCAAACATCTGAAAAATGAGAAATGCAGTAAAAACCGAAGGGGAAATCGAGGCGAGGCGTCGATGTGTGACATGGGATGTACATCGAGTACAAATGATGTGTGGTTGGCAGTAGCCGGAGGATTTGATGTTCACGACTCAGCAAGCGAAATTTGCGCGCTCGATTTCGGATTTGATCGAGTGCAATCCGTTTATCCGACAGCGAATCGAGCTGGAGAAGAAGGCGCTCGGGAAGCAGTTCGAATCGCGGGATGCGCAATGGAACATGCATCCATCATGGCAATTGGCCAACGCGAATCTGGAAGCCCTGCATCATGGGTCGATCGCCATTCTCAAGGAAATCAATCGAGACAAAACTGCAGAGCATTCAGAGGAAACTCTGGCGATGCATTTGGATCTGGCTCGGTTCGCGATCTTCAGCGATTTTCGGGTCGAGTTTGAAGGCATGGTCACTAGCGCTGGCAAGACAACGCCGAAAGTTTTTGAACGATTCAAAAAGGCTTGGTACGTTTACTGTCCGCCAGAGAAGTTTCCCGATTCGGATGAGCAAGACGTTGCCCACGTGTTCGCTTTGTTGTTTCAGATTCGGCGAGCTTTCAACAATATCTTTCAGAAAATCATTGGCAGTTGCGAGTCGATTATTCAACTACGGGCCGATGTCTGGCGCTCGATTTTTACTCACGACGTGCGGCGCTACAACCAGTCGATGTTTTCGGCGATGCACGATTTTCCGACTCTGATTACTGGTCCAACTGGATCGGGTAAAGAGCTGGTGGCTCAAGCGATCGGGCTTTCGGGTTACGTGCCGCTGGACCCGAAAACAGGAAAGTGGGAAACGCCGCTGGACAAACTATTTTCTTCGTTGAACTTATCTGCGCTCAGCCCCACGCTGATCGAATCGGAATTGTTTGGTCATAAAAAAGGCGCTTTTACGGGCGCGATTCAAGATCGGGAAGGTTGGCTGGAAGCCTGCCCGAAGCACGGCGCTGTGTTTCTTGACGAGATTGGAGAACTGGACGCCGAAATTCAAGTTAAGCTTCTGCGTGTGTTTGAAGACAGGATCTTCCAGCGGATCGGCGATACGAGTTCACGTCGCTTTCAGGGGCGAATTGTGGCGGCGACGAATCGGGATTTGCAACTCGAAGTTCAGGAGAAGCGGTTTCGGATGGATTTTTACTACCGGATCTGTGCCGATCGAATTCTAACGCCTTCGCTGCACGATCGGGTTTGCGATGATCCTGAAGAGATCAGGCATTTAGTCGAGCATATGCTGCGTCGCATTATGGATGATCCAGAGACGCAACAGTTGGCGAGTGAGTGCGTTGATTGGATTTTTGCCGCGCTGCCGCATCATCCGTGGCCGGGCAATGTCCGCGAGCTAGATCAATGCATCCGGCAATGGTTGCTTCGTAAGGACTACCAACCGCTGGAGACTATTGGCAGCGATACGAATCAGTTGTCGGCCCAGTTGGCGTCGCTTGATCTGTCGGCCGAAGATTTGGTGACGCTGTATTGTCGTGTCAAATACGAACGGAACAAATCGTGGGTCAAAACCGCGAAGGAGCTGAAACTTGACCGCCGGACGGTAAAGTCGCGAGTTGAAAAAGGGAAAGCGTGAGCTTGTTGGGCGATTTGTTCGAGGTTGGTATCGGTTTACGCCAACAGTGGCGCTCGATCACAGGCGACTGCGTCTAGGTGTCAGCGCGTCAGCCCGTGGTCACCGATTCAGCCCCTCATAGGGACGATAGGCTGGAGCGCGAAGCCAATTGCTGTCGCCCCTTCGGGGCTTTGGTGTTTCATGAGACTGACTTCCACGGGCTCACACGCTCACACCCGTGGCTACATGCTGT
>CAZDZX010000043.1:0-5368 GCA_964510005.1 uncultured Pirellulaceae bacterium | reverse complement strand
AACGGGTGCGAACTCAGGTGGGAGGCCTATGCCGCTTTTTTTATGGTGTTGAGAACCAGCTGCTGTAGTAATCTTCGGTTTTGCCCCAAGCGTATTTGATCCACGCTTGGCTGGCGCTGTGGGCGCCGGGGAGGTGAGTCACGCAGTGCTCGCAGCACTCTTCGACAGGAATCGTGATCGTTTGTGGTACCAACGTGCAGATCTTGCGAGGGATTCGGACTTCTACCTGATAGGGGACTTTGACCGGGATCCGCTGCAGGGCAGGGCGTTTGACTTTCCGTTTGACCTTCTTGAAAACCGTTTTCTGAAGAACTTTGGGAACGTTGACCCAAGAGATTTCAGCTCGGTTCACAGGAACGTCTCGTGTTTTCGTTTTGTATACCGTCCGCGTGAAGACTTCCTCTTCGTCAACAAAGTAGGTCTCTGTTTTCAGTTCGGCCACGGTGCGAGATTCGGTCTTGTAAACGGTACGCGTTCGCTTTTGCGGTACCATCTCGGTGACGGTTTTGGTTTCCACGTAAGGAATTTCCTTTTCAACGTTCACATACTCAATGCGAGTGCGAATCTCTGGAACTTTCTCAATCGTGGTTTCAATCCGGGGACGTGGAATTTTGACTTTGATCTTTTCCTTGACGTCACGAAAGTCCTTCAGCTCAATTTCGACCTCTTCGGGATTGTCGACCAAATAAGGCGTCCGTACGACGACCTGCTTTTGGACGTCTCGAGTTTCCCATTTGGGGACCAGAGTCGAAAATCGTTGAACTTTCTGGTTGGGACGGGGGTCAAGCTCATCAAATTCTTCGGGAATTTCTTTCCAAAACGTGTTGGGACCCTTGTAGCGAACTTCGATCGGGACTCGGCGGGTTCGCGTGGTGTAGACGGTTGTCGGAACGTTACGGACTTTTCTTTCTTGGCGAAAACGCTGCAACGTAATCTCACGCTGCATCGGGACTTGGCGGTATTTCGTAACCTTGACGGTTTTCGTTTCAGTCGATGGGACGAACTCGAGAACTTCCAATGTGGCTTGGCGTTTTTCGATTCGGTATCGAGTCACGGGCTCCATGCGATCACGCGTTTCAACCGAATACTCAACCACAGGGTATTCGTAGGGCACTTTTTCTTTGACCGTTTCAAAGACTGTGTAGGGAACTCGCGAGGTCACGATGCGAGGCTGCCATTTGGTTCGACGAACGGTCCTTGTTTGAGGACAGCAGGTGGAACATCCGCAGTGATCCCGAGTGACTTCGACGGTCGGTATGGTGGAAACGTCGGTGACCCATTTTCCTTCGTCACGTTTGACGGTTTGGTAGCGGGTCCGTGGGATTTGTTTAGGGATCGTGCGGAATCCCTTTTTCATCACCGTGTGAGGAACTTTGATTTTGTACTGGCGCGGAAAGTTTTCGATGTAAGGGATTTTGACAGAGTAATCGCGGGTGACCTGTCGTGGAACTTGCTCCCGTGATTCCCAAGAGATCTGGACGTCCTCTTGGTAAGGTTCACTGACTAAAAAAGTCTGAAACGCCTTCTGCAACTCAGGCACGGCCACGGTGTAATGCTCTTCGACGGAGCTGTCTTGGGCGACCTGCTCTTTGACGTCGTATTCTCGACGACTGGTCCCGTCCACATACTCGAGGAACTCATTGCGTCCGTTGCGCTGTCTGTGAGCGATGTTGGGATCATCGTAGGGGTTTTCCAATTCGCCGTTAACGTAAGTCAAAAAAGGTTCTTGGACCGTGATCGTTTGCGTGACGTTTTTGTAGGCCAGCTTCTTTTTGTTGATGGTTCGTTTGACGATCCGAGTGTAGGGCACACGCTTTGTCAGTTCGACTTCCTGCTCCTCGTAGTCCATCACCCAGCGTTTCTTTTCGCGTTCGACGTCGACCGAGTATTTGACTTCCTTGGCTTCTTTTTCAATGATCGTTTTGTATTTGGTTTCAGCAACTTCTCTTTCTTGTGGAACCATCACGGTGTAAGGTTCTTCGAAGGGGACCTTGTAAGTCTCCTCTCGATCGACGGCGACTTTCCGCTGCTTCGGTTTGCGAACCATGACCGAGTAAGGTTCTTCAACGGCTTCCTGATACTCTTCAGTGCGGAAATCTTGGAAGGTGCGAATGCGTGGTTCGGGAACCTGTACCGTGTACTGCGTTACATGAGGGACTTGGTGTTCGACTTCCTGTTCGACCGTGTAGGCACGCTCTTTGATTTCCGTTTTGTATCGAGTCTCAAAAATTGAATTCCAAACCGTGCGCCACTGCGGAACCAAAATGGTTTTGGTGATGCATTTGGGTTGGCAGCAGGTCGTGCAAGTTTTCGTCGTGCAGTGAGGACAGCCTGAACCTGGTCCATGAGCCGCGGTGGGCGCTGGAACGAGAGATGGGACTGGAACCGCAAGTGGGGCAATGGGTGAAAGGTTGATCGCGGGCTGGGCCAGCGGGAACACGGGAGCAGGTGACTGGGCTGGCGCCGGTAGCGGGTCGTTGATGACCGGTAGGCTGGCTGTCGGTGTCCGCTCCGTTGCTTCAGCGGGTCGCGCGGGTAGGGCAGGCTCGAGTTGCGGTGATGGCGTGGTGTTGCTGCCGGGCGTCGAGTTTCCTCGCGCGGGCAGTTCGTTATCAATGATGTTGGAGGGGGGGCCAGAAAGTCCTGCCGGAGGCGAGGAGAAATCTTGCGATCCGGTAAGCCGTTCCTGTCCTTGCATTTCGCCGATCCATGAGGCCAGCGCAACCACCATGAAGGTGGTTGTTGAGAGGATCAGGATACCGAAGGATGTGGACTTCATCAGCCGCAGCTAGAACGCTGGAAAATACGCAGGAAAAACAGTCTTCCAAGATAATCACTGAGCGTCGCTTGAGTAGCGACAACCCAAGGAATTTTCGACCTGAAATTCCTCAAAACTGTCAAAACCGGAACTTGATCGGGTTTGGCCCCTGATCTCGGCTTCAAACCGTCGCGGGTAGGTCCTGGCTGACGTCCATGTTTTGGAAAAGTCGTGTGCAGAATTTCAGAGTCAGCCAGGCCACGATGCTCAACGCGACCCAGACCCCGATTCCGAAAAGCGCGGGCCCGGTGACGCTGCGCCAGGGGAGATAGTTGGCGATCCACAGCGAAGTAAACGCCCATCCGATGGCTCCTACCAGACCGACCGCAAACAGCAGCCCTTTTCCGGTGAAAGTCAAAATGGTTCGAATGAAGACTTCGAATCCTTCTTGATTGCGGCGAATGGGATGCATCAAGAAGATCGCGTTTTCCATGCCGATGATGAACACGTTCATGGGCACAAACAGCGGCCATGCCAACAGCAGCATCGGCGAATATCCGCCTAGGGTCGTCGCCAACACAAGCACTACCAACTGGAACAAACTCATCAGAGCAACCGGGATGGAGACATGCCCGATCGTTAGCGACATGGGGTTGATCGGCATGCTTTTCCAAAGGATCAGCTTGCGCGCGTCGCGGCGGTAGTCTAACAACAACGCCGCGGGCAGCAGAATGAACGAGTAGAAGACAATGCTGCCCAGAATGTTAAAGCTTGAATTGAGAAGCTGATTGTTGGCCAGCATCGGAACGCAACACAGAAACACCGGGATGCCCAGTGAAAATGCGAGCGCGGATCGATAATGAAAAGCTCCAATAAGCTGATACCAAACGATCGATTTTGCGCCTCCAAAACCTGTGGGGACGGTCGCGTTTTTCGAGGGTCGTTTTTCTGTTTTTTCAATTGCCGATGTGCCGTTGGCCGCCTGTGTGTTGAATTGTTTTCGGGGTAGTTTTTCCAGCCATTTTTGGCCCCGGTGATCGATAAAGTAGACCAGTGCGGAAAGCGAGATGACTCCCGTTTCGATGGACGTCATTTTTACTAGGGTGCCGACGAAACTGCCTGTTGAAAGAACGACGTCGATGGTCGCGTGCCACGGAATCATCAGCCACGAGATGACCGGCATGCTGGAGATTTCACCAACTTTGGCGAGGAAAAACTGGATCAGGTTCAGTGGATTTTTGGATGAAGCAGCTTCGTTAAAGCCTTCTGCATAAAAGGTCTGGAAGAAGGCAAACGCCACCAATCCGCCGGCCGGCACCAGCATGCACAGTCGTGTCACAAGCCAATGCTTTTTCGAGGTTTGTGAGGAGACCCAAGCCAATTGTTCGAGCAGCATTCGGAACAGTTCGATCAGCAATAGGCCCATGAACATCCCGGAGAATCCCATCATCAGATTGGGTAAATCAGGAGTCATGATCAGTGCGAAACAGGCGGCTTTGGCAGTCGTTGCTCCGAGGTAGCTGATGAAGCGATAGGTGACCAAATGCATGCGTCGAATGGGGGCGCCCAGCAGCAGTTGTTTCTCTGCTGGGGTCCAATCGAAGGGCTCGACCGGTTTGCGGGATCCGATTTTCAGGCAGTGAAAAACGCAGTACAGAAACAAACTGACTGGCAACCAGATCTTCAGCTGTTCTGGATCGGCAGGCTGGCGAAGTAGGATCGAAATCACGGTTTGGCCGAGCCAGACGCAACCCAGTACCACCGCGACGATGGCCAGCATGAGTTTTCGTCGCGAGCGAAACGCGCCCGACAGGCGCCGGATCTTTCCGGCGGTTTGAAAGCGCAGCAGTTTCCACAGGGCAGGGTGGAAGAAGTGGCCGAGGATTTTTTTCAAGTGCATGGCGAGTCCGCGACAGATCATCCGGCTTTGTTAGGCTGTGGGTCACCGGAGTGATCTGTAGCGAGACTCGACATAGAATCATTCATCCCTATGGTCGCGAAGTAAATTTCTTCGAGAGATTTGGTTTCGTCGTTTGTGGTCGATGCAAACTGTTGTTTCAGCTCATCAAGTGAACCGAAAAACTGACGCTTACCTGTTTCCAGAATCAACACATGCGTGCAAATGTCCTCAACCATCGCCAGCAAGTGGGATGAGATGATGACCGCCGATCCAGATTTGGCTTGTTGAGTGATGGTGTCTTTGAGACGACGGATGCCTTGCGGGTCGAGGCCCGTCATTGGTTCGTCCAGCAGTAGCGCGGCAGGTTGCTGCAAATGGGCGCAGATAATCGCCAGTTTTTGACGCATGCCGCGGGAAAGTCCCGAAGCGACGGTGTGGCGTTTTTCGGAAAGCTCGAATGTTTCCAGCAGTTCGCACATCGCTTCGAAAGGATTTTCGATTCCATAGACACCGGCGGTAAACAGCAGGTGCTGTTCCACGGTCAAGTCAGAGAATAGCTCTGGGTCGTCGGGAACGTAGGCAGAGTGGCGTTTGACTTCTAGGAGTTCCGTTTCCAGATCATGTCCGGCGATTTTGACGTTGCCGCTGCTTGCCGGAATCAAACCCGCGATGGTTTTCAGCGTCGTCGTTTTCCCGGCTCCATTACGTCC
>CAZDZX010000042.1:0-19308 GCA_964510005.1 uncultured Pirellulaceae bacterium | reverse complement strand
CAGAGCCATCCACACGATCATCGTTGCTGGAACGACTGGATGAAGCGGGCTTTGGTTCCTCAGAACTGAACGCACTACGCCAGTTGATTTCGGCCGACAACAGCGACCTATTTGATGTGCTGGAGTACGTTGCCTATGCTGCCGATCCTGTCACTCGAGAATTCAGGGCTTCGATCGCGCAAGAAAAAGCTCTTACCGATCTCACCGATGAACAAAGAGAGTTCATCGAATTTGTTTTGAATCGGTACATCGAAACAGGAGTCGATGTCCTTGATCAATCCGTGTTGCCCGAGTTACTTGAGCTTAAATACGATGCGATCGCTGACGCAGCCAGCAAGCTCGGTGGAATTGACGTCATTCGCAAACTCTTTGTTGAGTTTCAACGATTCCTCTACGAAAAACTTGCCGTGTAATTCCCTGGCAATTGAAACCTAATCAAATCGGGATGATCAGCGGCGATCGTGCCGAAAATCCTCCAAATTGGTCAAGGATTCTGGTCCATTGGCTGAATTGGCGAGTTTGCCCCAACATGTGGACTTACAGGGGCTTAAATTAGAATTGAATTAAAAAAACACGTGAAAAGCAGCGGTTGAAAAAAACCGGGGTTTCATGCAGAATGTGGCATTCTTACCGGGCGATCTTCAGGCGACCATCGCCCCCGGCTCACCTTCGTGGTGTCGGATATCGTTGTTTCCCAATTGCGCGGAGTTTCCTTCATGGCTCAAATGCCCGAAGTACAACCACAACTAAAAGACGTTTTGCTATCCAACAGTTCTTTTGGCCCCAGCGAAATCAAATTCGTGGCCGAACGAATCTGCAACGATTTCTCACAGTTCCCACAACTCAAAGAAGTCACCCAGGAACTTGAATCGCAAACCGCACGGACTCCCGCCAGTTCGGTACGCCTTGGCGTTTGCCAATTCCTGCTGGGTCGCTACACCGACGCCATCAACACCCTCGAAAATGCCGACGGCGGAGCACTGGCTCAGTTCTACCAAGGCAAAGCCCATTTTGGTTTGGACAGCTTTGATCGCGCGATCCAATGTTACGAAGCCGCCAAGACTGCTGGCTACGACAATGACGTTTGCCTGTTGGCCACGGCAGAATGCAAACGTCACCAAAAAGACATCCCCGGCGCAATGGCGATCCTGGACAACATGTTCGGCCCCATCGAACAGACCGCTGAGTACCTTTATCAGCGCGGGGCGACCGTTGCTGCCCGCACAGACAACCCCTTGGAAGTCTGCAAACTTTACGAGCGAGCTGTCGAGATTGACGAACAGCACTCCGGTGCTCTGTTCGGTTTGGCGTTGGAAAACGACCGACGCGGTAACGATGAAAAAGCCATTGAGCTGTACCAGCGCGCCGCCGCTGTGTTCCCGACCAGCATCGGAGCATTGCTGAATCTGGGCATGCTCTACGAAGACCACGAACAGTACGAACGTGCAGCTCGCTGCTACGATCGCATTCTCGAATCGTACCCGGCTCACGATCGAGCCAGTTTGTATCGCCGCGATGCGATCGCATCGATGGACGAGCAATACGATCACGAGCGGGAACTGATGAAGCAGCAGATCGCTGGCGTGATGAGCATTCCGATTGCTCAGTTTGAACTTTCAGTTCGTAGCCGTAACTGCCTGCAAAAGATGGGCATCCTGATGTTGGGCGACCTGACCAAGGTCACCGATTCAGAGTTGCTTAACAGTAAGAACTTTGGTGAAACGTCGCTGGTTGAGATCCGTGAGATGATGGCCAACAAAGGCCTTTCGATCGGTCAGTTCTCCAACCAGACCGAAAAAGACGACGAGCCAATGGATCTGAGTCATCTTTCTCCCGACGAACAGGCTTTGCTGGACCGTCCGATCTCGGATCTGAACCTGTCTGTTCGTGCACGTAAATGCATGACACGATTGGGACTGGCCACGATTGGCGAACTGATCCGCAAATCGCCTGACGATTTGCTGGAGTGTAAGAACTTCGGGGTCACCAGTTTGACCGAAGTCCGCGAAAAGCTGACTCAAGTCAGCCTGAAACTGCGTGGCGAATAAGAACTCGCACCGATCCGACATTCTTTTTGTTGAGAATTGAATTCCCTTGCGCGCCGACACTGGGGAGTGTCTCTCCATAAGAGGTGACTTTGTGTCCACCTCCAAGGTCGGGTTCTACGGTTTTTAATTGTCCTGATGATTGGAAATTCGGAGAAATGGACCGGTTTTTGAACAGCAGAAGTTGAACATTTCAAATATACTGGCTGATCGATATTTCTTTCTCAAGCTCTTCATACCATTTGTTGCTAGATGACCAAAGTCACCGTACTGATGACTGTCTACAACGGAATGCCCCACCTCGAAAAGGCAGTGCATTCTGTCCTTACGCAAACACTCTGCGATTTTCGCTTTGTGATTGTCGATGATGGATCGGTTGATGGAACGGCAGATTTCCTTGCCTCCATTGAAGACGAACGAGTCACTGTGCTCAGTCAGCCCAACGGCGGAACCGCCAAGGCTGCCAATTTAGGTTTGGGCGAAATCGATACAACTTATGTCGCTCGGATGGATGCCGACGACATCGCGCATCCGAATCGACTCCAACGACAGTTGGATCATATGGAAGCGCATCCTGAAATCGGAATTCTGGGCGCTCAAGTCCGACCGATTGGTAAATCAGGAACCGGCAAGAGTCTCAACCTGCCTTTGAAACACGAAGAGATTTTCTCGGCGATGATCAAGGGCCGACATGGATTGGCTCACAGCGTGATCATGATTCGCACTGAGATCCTCAAACAGCTGGGGGGCTATTGGCAGTTCCCACTGATTGACGATTGGGACATGATGCTGCGAGTGGGTGAACAAGCCCAACTGGTGAATCTGCCTGACGTGCTGCTGGAGTATCGCGTGCATCAAGAAAGTCTCAACGGTCAAAGCATGCTGAAGATGCATCGCCACATTTCCTATGCGATTCACCGAGCCAAAAATCGGCAAAAGGGTCAGGAGCAAATCAGCTACGAGGACTTCCTTGAGTTGATGGCGTCGCGACCGTTTTGGCAGCGAAGTCTCGAATGGATGCACATTCACGCGATGACGAACTACCGTGTTGCCATCGCCGATATCCACGGCGGAAAACCGCTTTCCGGTTACGCCCGTTTGGCCTACTCTTCGCTCTGTTCGCCGGCGCGAACCATCCAGCGTCTTCGCCGAAACCTGACGGTCCCCAAAAGCGGCGACCCCAACGTCTCCGATGCACCTGTTTCTGAGTACACGCCCAACCACGCCCAGACACCGGTTTAGTCTGGAAGCTCCGACGCGACTCTTCCTGTCCGAGAAAGCAATCGATTGATTCCCAGACTACATTATCAGTCTGCGATTCTCCCGCCGCGCCCTCATCCGGTCGCCTTCCCCTGTGGGAGAAGGGACAAACGACCGTGTGGGTTTCCACCTTGCTTGCAGCCAAACGAAGAAAAACAAAACGATTTATCGCGAACTTTTCAGTTCAATCGTAGTCCGACTCCCGTTTCACAGGAGAGAAAATAATGGCACTCGTCAAACTACCTCGGCAGGCGTACCGCGACGCTCTGGAGCGGACCAACCTTGGCCCCGAAGATCGAGAGAACATATTGAAGCTGGTCGGCGATGGCGCGAAAACCGTCAAGGTTTCGATTTTGGTCGATGATTTGCCGCGCGCCATGTTGGGCGAACTGATCCATGAACCGGACCTCAATGCGAATTTGCGAGCAATGATTTCCATGCGCATTCATGGAATGAAGGGAAACGCGGCTGATTTTCAACGGGTCTACGATACGGTCGTCGAATCCCCCATGGAGTTTGCCGCCACATTTTCAGCCTTGGGCATCGAGGCGCCCAATTGCGAGTTCTTCATCAATGGACGCTGGTATCCGATCTGCCTTGGCACCGAATGCACCCAAGATGAATTTCGAATGCGCGCACGAGTCACTTTGAGCGGAAGTTTTTCGGTTGGGGATTCCTCCGAGTTAGTTCGGCATCCGATTGGAGCGGAGTTGTTTCGTGACAGTTTGGGTGGATCGAAAACGACGACGGTTCGTGAAGTCCTGAAAGCGTTGGGAATTCGCCCGGTAACTCTCAGCACTTCAGAATACAACATCAAATTGCTCAACGCAGAACGGCTCAGCCGGGAAGCTGGCAAATGCCTGTGGATCGGCGGATCCGTCTTGATTAGCCATGGCTATGAATGGTGGAAGCGGCTGTCATCTCGAAATCTTGGCTCGAGCGACACCCCTCGCAAAGTCATCGTGGAACCTGAACTAGAATCCGGAGATCGTTCTGGGGGCTACTTTGGTCACGGTCATTCCGAAAACTCCAGCCGCCTGCCGTTTGTTCGCGTTTTCAGCTTGGATACGAAACAGTACGTTTATGCGGATGTCGATGACCTGACCGAATACGATTTCGATTCACAGGCCATTGAGCGGCTGCATTTACCGGAAGACATTCTCTCGATCCTAACTCGAGTTTTCACGGCGCCTCAGGAAGCGATCTTCGGAGATCTGGTCGCTGGAAAGCACGGCGGCTTGGTCGTTCTTGCATCGGGAAACCCCGGAGTCGGAAAGACTCTGTCCGCAGAAGTCTATTCGGAACTGACGGGCCGACCGCTGTACGTGATGGAACTGGGAGAACTGGGCACCTCGCCCTCCGATGTCGAAGAAAACCTAAATCGGATCTTTGCCCGCGTCTCCCAATGGGAAGCCGTACTGCAGTTCGATGAATGCGAGATCTTTTTGGCCAAACGCGGAAATGACCTCCAGCGTTCGGCCATTGTTGGCATCTTCTTGAGACTGCTGGATTACTACCGAGGCATTCTCTTTTTGACCACCAACCGACCTGAAGTGCTGGACTATGCGGTCCTCAGTCGAGTCACGCTTAATCTAAAATATCCGGATCTATCACCGGCTTCACGTCAAAAAATCTGGACGACGATGCTCGAGGTTGCGTCGCTAAAGGGAATCAGCGATCAAGACATTGAGTCACTTTCGCAGACGCCGCTCAACGGTCGAGAAATCCGCAATTTGGTCCGACTGGCGAAAGTCGTCTACGACGATGACGCCATCGACGTCGAGAAAATCAAAGGCCTGATCGTGCATTCACCGGGCTATCAGCCCGATTCGACGTAGATCATCCAAGATGAAGCATTGACGTGCTTTTTTACGAAGCAGGGGTCCGACGACGCCCCAGCTTCGCTCAAAAGCGTTGTTTACCCTCGATTTCTGGGGGGAAAAGGCTGCGAACAAAATCATTCCGGCCGAATCAACGTGCACCCTCGACCCTCGCTGTTTATATGTTAAATTTCTACTCGCCTAAATTTTCCGACTCATAACATCACGAACGAGAATCAACATGAAAAAATTATTGGGAGCCTTGGCCGTCTGCTTTTTGATGGCAACGACCGCCTTCGGACAAATCAATGAAAATTTCAACTTCTTCGCAATTGGCGACGCCGATTTCACACTAACCGATCCGAACGATCCCGGTTTCAGCGCAACCTTTGGCGCCCCCGGCGAAGCTGGTTTCTTCAACGATGGCTCATTGTATATTGGCTCAAATCGAGCTTTTGTCGTCGATGGCGGAAACACTTCCAGCATCCAGTTCAACACCTTGGCTGACATTTCAATCAGCGGGCGCGACACCAACGGCGAAATCACCGGTGGCGCCAGTGTCACAGTGCCCGGAGGAGTAGCCCTCGGGTCAGCTATTGGAACTGCCGAAGCGTTTGACGCGAGCAACAATTCGCTGGGCGTGTTTAACTTTTCGGAAGGCACGTTTTCCAGCTTTACTTTCGATGGCGTCGATCGTCTCGACATCTCCAACACGGGACCTGTCGGCTCGTTCGCGTTGCTGGGTCAGATCACTGCCCAAGCGACTGCTGTTCCAGAGCCTTGCAGTGCAACATTACTTTGCGGCTTGGCAGGAGTTGCCTTCCTACGACGCCGACGAAACTAAACCGCTACGGTCCGTTTCAAATTGAAAAATCGATTAAGCCCGTGGCAATCGCCACGGGCTTTTTCTATGCTCGTTCTCAATTCGCATCGAAAACAAACATAACGCTATTTCTTTTTCAACATATTGCGGATCTTCTGCCACGCGACGCCCGCGTCGCTCGCTAGATCTGAGGACCGGCCCGAGAAACGCCCGCAGAAGGATGACTTGAGCACCTCCGCAAGGTGATGCTTCTGCTCATTTTCCATCAACGGATGCTTCAGATAAACACAGGCCTCGTCGGTAGCGCGGACCGACAATCCGGACGCCAACTCGTCCATGCCGCGAAGCTCGTGGGCAATCTCGACGACCCGCTGAATCAGCGACTTGCTCAACTCAGGATGCTTACGTTGCAGCAATTTGACTTCTTCCGGAGGTGGCAAGTAATCCATCTGCAGCGGCGCGAAACGGTCCAACTGAGCCGCATCGATTCCGAACGTCGCCGAAAATTCATTTCCTCGATTGACCGCGGCAATAAACTGCACATTGTCGGAGATCTGCATAAAGCAGTTTTTAATTGGATGAAAAACGCGACGCGTCGAATCCAGTGCGGGCATCAATGCATTCCGCGCCGATTCGGGACATCGATTGAACTCGTCCAAAAACACTAGAAAACGCTGCCGCGGTTTCTCAATCGCTTGCTCCAACGCCTCCAGCACATCCGTTTTCACGAAATCCGTCACCGGCGTACCGGCCTCAGACGCGCGAATCTGGATGGAGGCGAAAAAGTCAGACGGATCGATCACCGCCCCGCAATTAAAGAACACAAACTCAAGCCCCAGCGATTCGGCGATCGAACGAGCCAGCACGGTTTTGCCGCAGCCTTGGGGACCGTCCAGCAGAATATTCAAACCACTGTCCAGTAGAATTTGCAGCTTGCGGGCCACCACCGGATCCAACCAAATGCCCTCAATGCGAAAATCAAGCATCTTCTCAAACGCGACTTCGATGGCGCCACGATCGGTGCGGTCCGGTTTGCCAACGCGGGCCACCGAAACCAAACAGGATTTCCCCGGCTGAATCCGCGCATCGTCGCACAGCACAACTTTGGGGGCGCGCTTGCCATCCAAATGCGTGGCGCGAAACCGAAACTCGGAATCCTGTTGCGGATTGGCCCAAAAAGTCGTTTCAAACTTTTTGCCAACGGTTATCGAATCAATTTCAAGTTTTTCAGGCATTGTAAAATCGAGATTCTAAAAACGGTTTTGTAAAAAAGAATTCTAATAAAGGGTTTACGAGATCGCTTGACGGACCAGTTTCGCGATCGAGGCCCCAAACTTTCGAATCGCACCTTCTTCGGAATGCGATTTTACCAACACGTAATTGGGGAAGCAGACTTCTTCCAAGTCTTCGACCGCCAATTGAGCACAGTGGATTCCAAAGCCCAGAGTCAATTTTCGGACCAAGGTTCGTAGCGCATCGACCGAACACTCCGTCGGCAGTCCATCACTGATCATGATCAGCAATTTGGCACTGCGCTGCGAGGACGATGCCTTTTGGGCGATATGCCACAGCGCAGCGGCGTCGTTGTTGCCTCCGCCGGCGTGGAGGGCAAAAATCGAGTTTCGATGTTTGTCGCCAGCATCGAGAATCGCGTCGTCCGTAAAACCAACAATATTCAAGTCGATCCCGTCGATATCGCGCACGGCTTCACACAGCAGCGCCCCAAATCGTTTGGCCAGCTCCATATTGTCGTTGTACGCCATCGACCCACTACAATCGATCGCCATTCCAATGAACAGATCGTTTCTGAACTCTCGAGTGCGAGCCACCATCAAACGAGGATCGCCGTGAGTGATCAGCCGCTTGACGGCAGACCGGTCCAACCGATAGCCGTTGAGCCGACGTCGCTGTTGCACATATTTCTCTCCCAGATCCACAAGAAAACTTCGCAGCATCTTCGCTTGCCGGGCAACGGTCACTCTCAACTTCCGTGACTCCACCGCATCAAACGGCATTCGGACCACATTGGTAATCGGATCAAATTCAATTTCGTCGATCACGTTGATGGAACGACCGCCAGTCGTTCCGGACGATTTGGATTTGGCCAATTCTTCACGGGAAGTAATTCGATGGATTTCTCGCTGAACCATTTCGTCAGTCAAACCACCGCCATTTTTGGCAGACGCCAATTCGCCGGAGCTGAGCATTTCATCTTGGGACAACATATAATTCATGCAAGGATCGTCCGTGAAGATTTCCCGCAACTGTTTGGCGATCTGGTAAAGCTGCTTCATCGATGAATCACGAAACTTCCGGTCAAACAGCGCCAATGCCTGTTCGACTTTGGGATCCCCCATCCGATTTCCCAACCCCATTCTGAGCGATCGAAAGAAGCGAGAGAAACTGCTGCCAACTTTCTCCAGTCGGTTCAGCAGCCGACCGCTTTCGACTTCGACTTGAAAGGGATGGTCGGCCACCGCCAGCCGAATCTCCTGCAAGGCGGCAAACGCCTGCGTGCCCAGCAGTTCCAGCAAGCGCGCAACATCGTAGGAGCGCTTGGTGTGATAAAACGCGTGCGATGCCAGTTGCTTGAGTTTGATGTCGTACTGTCGGCCTTTGGCGCGGAGGTTCCGCTCAAGGTGCTCGTCGGAAACCAAATTCAAAAGTTTATGCAGCCCCTCCTCCTGAGCTCGCTCCCAGACTTTCTGTTTGCTGGGCCCTTTGTGATAAATATGATGCCCCAACTCGTGCAGAATCAAGCCTTCGACAACTTGCTTTCCATGCTGCTGGTTTTCCATCATCGGCATGATGTTTACGAAAACCTTGTTCTCATTAAGCCGGGTGTAACCAAGGTCCTCGCCGGCCAACATTGAAATTTTGAACTTCTGGTTCAGCAATTCCCAGCCTTGATCGATTCCCCATTTAAACGTTTTGGCGACGTTGGAAAGTTTCGACTGCTCGGATTCGGCATTCATTTTACCGATAGCCATTTCAACGATCCGCACGGAACCTGTTTTGGCGACCACCCACTCCAGCACTTTGCGCGCATCGGATGGATCAAAGTCATCCCGAATCTGGCAATCCGCCACCCCCTGAATCAGGTTGGCCTCCAAGGTCGCATCACCGACGGCCATCACAGATTTTGAAATTCGCCTAAGCTCCTCGACCGTTCCGTGACAAATCGAATCCGACTCTTTCGCCAACGTAGCGGCCAGTATCGGAAACCCAAACGACTCTCCTTCTCTAGCCAGCCAGCGAGCTGCCGCGACGCGACTATCGTAGGCTCGTTCCGTTCCGCAGCTCAAAAAAGCTTTGACTGCTAGGACATGATCACGACTGATACGTCCTCCGCTGACCAGAAAATGAATCGCTTTCAGGTAGGCATGAGTTTGTGCAGACGTAACCACCGCCATCGATAGTTCGAGTTCATCCATGATGTTCTTCACAGCGCAGACGGCTCGGTTCCAGTCCCTCACCACGAACCAGCTGACTTCGACTGGCTGATTAATGGATTCGATCAGCGCGCTGGCCAGATCGGCATCTTCATTGAAGGAATCGACCAACAACAATTGCATTGAAATCAAAAAGCGAAGGTACGGCGATTCAACCTCTCCACGACAAACGGCCTCACGCAATGTGTGCATTGCCTGCTGCCCAGCGACTTCCCAGAAAGGTAGCGTCTCACATAGGATCTCGACCCTTTCGACAACAGGCACCTCAAGGATGACTTGGACCAGCGCATCGATGCCGGCGGAGCCCAATTGCAACAGCCGGCTGGAGGCTTGATCAACCACCTTCCAGTTGGAATCACGACAGAGATTGGCCAACTGTGATAGGTCATCGCAAGCGGAAATTTCTGCGATGGTCTGATCGTCGATGCGACCTCCGACATGGGCTCGTGAAATCGATTCCCCCTCACGAATCCCCTCCACCGAAACCCAACGGCTGAGCGCCTGCCGGACATCTTTTTTAAGCGAGGGAATCGCTTCGATCGCCCGCCCACGGAAGGGGTGGACCAGATCAGGTTGGGTCCGATGGATAGTCACCAGAATTTCCGCAGCTGAAACACCTTGATCGCCAACCAGTGCCGTCAGACAATCCTCGACCAACTGACCGGAAACCAGCCTGGAAAACCGTGCTCGATCACGGGCCGCCTGAACCGCCGCCAACCGAGACGCGGCGCGCCACAACCCGCCCACCACGGTTTTGGATTTGCGTTCCAGAGCAAGAGACGTCAATTCGGTCAGGGCATCGATGCTCTCGTCGATTTGGAAAAGATGAAACTCCCACCGCCAAAGCAATGCGTGTCCGGTCAGCGAAATCAGCTTGCTGCCGTTCCAATACTTGACCATCAATTCACAAACACGTTCGAAGCCATCCGCAGTGGGGCTTTCGTAAATAGCAATCTGTTGGTCGGCTTGGGGAACGGGTTGGGTCACCACCAGCGCGACAACAACATAGGGCATCGGATTCTCGGGAGGGGATTTTCTACCAGCCAACACCGCGACCAGCCCGCTCTTGGGCGCTGCCAGACAGGGCACAATGGCGGCCGGCAATCCGGCTTCGTCAGCGGCCTGAATCCTGTCCGACAACTTTTGAGGAAGAATCTGATCACCTTTTTCGGTGGCAATTTTTCGAGGCGCGGCCCTTGAGGTAACGGATTCAATTCGCTGCCTCGCCCAGTCAGCGATCGCGGGCTGCGGATGTTCCGTCAGTTGAGAAACCAGCGTACTTTCGATCAGATAGGAAAACCCAGCCGCATGCTCGATTAGCTTCAACATTTGCTGAAGCGACTTCGTCGGGAGCTCCATCGCGAAATCTAGGAACTGCTGCGGAGGCGTGGACTTACCCAACGCTTCCAACCAAGCGATGCAAAAAGGATTGGTTTCGGAACCCACGGTCTCAAACAGAACTTGGGCAGATTCCAGTCCGTTTGGCAATTTCGAAACCACCATCGAGACCAGCAGTTCCGCCCGTCGTCGGGTCGCAGGCTTAACATCGAGGCTGGCAAAGGCGGGCACCAATTGGCAAACAAATTCCTGCCAATCCAAACCGGCGAACAGATCCAGAAATTTCAGTTGGTCCAATGAGACTCGAGTCGCCAACAGGACGCAGATTCGATTTCTGTTCTTTTTTCCGTTGGCCTGTTTCCAGATTTTCTCAATGACTTCTTTGGCAGATTTTTCACCAATGTTTGATGACAGAAAAGACAAAGAATCCACCGGCGATTCCAGAAAGGCTGCAACGACCTGCTCCTGCGTGTAGACTTTGAAAAACGCGTCGGAGGATTTGAAAAAATTCAACAATCCACCCAGCACAGCCAAATCCAACTGCCCCGTGGGTCGGCGCGCAAATTTAGCGTCTTGCAGCAATTGCTGGGCCAGCCCTTCACTGAAATAATTACCTTTGGGCATTCGCGCACAAAGCGAAACGAAGGCATCACGAATTTGCTCTGCTGCCACCCGGCCTGACTTCAGCACCCGCAGGTCCAGCCAAATGGCAAGCTCCAACATCTCCGGCGGCCACGTCTCGGATCCAGACATCCACAGCAACATTGCCAACAGCATCGTGGGCTCTGGCTGATCGGAATACAACAGCCACTTTCCCAGCTGATCGAGAAAATCCGTTTGATGATCTGAGCCCACAGCGCGCAGATCGGGATCGCAGTTCAAATCGAACAGCCACTGCACCAGCGGCGTCAACTCTTGGAGCGGTTTGCCTTCAAAGAAATCCGACAGCCATTTTTCAGCATCTTCGTGGTCGAAGGACTTCTCCTTGATCCAGTCGATCTGTTGTTGGGGGTGGATCCCTGAAATCAGCCGTTTGGCTTCCCGAGCATCAAGGGTTCGCTGTTGATAGAACTGATACACGGTTTCTATGGCAGTCACCGGCAACTTCTTTCCGGAGACGGCTTCAATGGCTTCGTCGCGCAGCTCAGCATCCGCGATCAGATGCAACGCCATCAGCACTGTCGGTCCGCTGCTCACCTTAGCCAGCGCCTCCCGCCGCACAGTCAGATCGGGGGAAAAGAAAGCGTGAACCAGTTGCCACTGCAGATCCGGTCCGCTTAACGACAGGCTATTGATTGCCTCGACGCCGATCGAAGGTGAATCTTTGCGAATCCGGCCGACGAAGGATTCGATGGTCGGTTTCCCACGGTGACCAACGAGGATTCGCAGGATCGCAGCCCGCACCTCTGCGGATTGCCGAGGCAGGACGCGCAGCAAATCGCCGACGAAAACCCAGCGGTCACGCTTGAGTTGCCCCTGCTGCCGATCCTTTTCAAAGGCAAGGATCTGCTGTCCTAGTTTCGGATCGTCGGCAGGTAGGGAAGCCAACTGTTCCCAGAATAGCAGATCGTTCATCGTTCCACGTTTTGGCTTTTCTTTGCGGGTCGACCCAAATTTTAGAGTCTTTGCCGCCGCCGGGGGCGGGGCAGGGGGACAGGCAACTTAAAAAGGCAGATTTTGATTGATGGTAAAAAAGGACGGCCCGCCTGAGAACATCTCGGGCGGGCCGACATAAAAACTTGTCCATTGTTTTCCCGGTTCAGCGACACGGGCTTCAACAGATGACTTACGAATAGACTCCAGGACCTAAAGTCCGCCGAAGACCTATTCGAATACACCCGATCCACTCGATTCTGATTCGTTTGTCTGCAGGTCGCACAGTATTTGGCGCCTGTCTCCAGACGGTCCGAAGGAATCCACGACGGTTCAAGGATTCCGGACACTGCATCGAACGCTCCCGTCAGAGAATCCTTGTGCAAATGCAGTCCAGTCGATTCGGAAATTAACGGGCCCGAACCCACAACCGATGGCCTTGCGGCCCCAACAAACGCGAGCCCACTGGACTCGATTTCAAAACGGACATCTTTTGTTATTCAACCAGCGTAAGAGACCGCTGTGACACATTCGGTCAGGGCAAATCTCGCTGGCTGTCAGATGGACGAATGAACCCCAGAAAAGTTCACCGATCGTCGACTTTTTATGCCGCAGCCTCTACGAAGTAGGCAGTATCGGCGGATGGGCTCGTTGGAAGAGCCGCTTTTTGATCGGACCTTCATACGGCCGAGGCATTTGAGCTGTACTGCGAGACGCAGCAATCCGCGCTTCATGCGGCAAAGCGCCCGCCCAATGGCACTTACTCTAGTCCAGCGACACAAAAGACCACGAGAGCGGGTCGCCCGCAGGGCTGGAGGGATGACTTTCCCGAAACCGTTGGCTTACCAACGGCAATGGGTGTGCCGTCCTCTGGGCTAAAAACCCGGCTGCTCACTCACCGGTTTAATCGGTTCGTTCTAAAGTAAGTGCCATTCGGCGCTCTCCGGGCTGAAATTCACAACCTCAGCGGAAGCTTGTTCGAAATAGAGCCAAACAAAGGCCCTTGAATCCTTGCCAATTCGGGCAGAGCGGTCCATAATCTGGCGCTTCAATTTGCTGAAAACTGAGGCACCCGATGCAAGACAAAATTCGCTACCAGGCTATTACTTTCGACGATGTTCTCATCGAGCCCCGTTATAGCGATGTCGTGCCCGCCGACGTGGATGTCTCTACGCGTCTGACCCGAAACATCGGCATCAATATCCCACTGCTTTCCAGCCCCATGGATACCGTCACCGAATCGGCCATGGCCATCGGACTGGCGAAGATGGGTGGGATAGGCATCATTCACAAAAACATGCCGGCCTCCGTTCAGGCGGAAGAAGTCTACAAGGTCAAGCGATCGGCCAACGGCATCATTCAGGATCCCGTGACACTGCCTCCCGACGCCACCGTCGGTCACGCCAAAGGCATCATGCAGCAGCACAACGTGTCCGGAGTCCCGATCACGCTAGCTGATGGCACATTGACGGGAATCCTCACCCGGCGGGATCTCCGCTTTCTCGAAACTACCGAGATTGCCGTGTCGGAGGTGATGACAGCAGAACCGTTGGTAACGGCTACGGGAAATGTAACGCTTGAGGAAGCTGAGAAAATTTTAACGGCAAAAAAGGTGGAGAAGCTTTTACTGATTGACGAAGAAAGGAAACTAAAGGGCCTGATTACGATCAGGGACATTGACATGATGAGGCGGTTTCCCAACGCCTGCAAGGATTCCCTTGGCAGGCTGCGTGTGGGAGCGGCGGTTGGAGTGTACGACCTCGAAAGGGTTGCCGCTCTGATTGAGAAAGATGTTGATGTGCTGGTTGTTGACAGTGCCCATGGTCACTCGAAGAACGTCATCGAGACGGTTCGTGAGATCAAGTTGAAATTTGACATTGATGTCATTGCTGGCAACGTCGCCACAGCCGAAGGTTGTCAGGCGTTGATTGACGCTGGTGTTGATGCCGTGAAAGTCGGGATCGGTCCTGGCAGCATCTGCACGACTCGTGTGGTCAGCGGAATCGGTGTTCCGCAAATTTCAGCTGTATATGAGGCAGCCAAAGTGGCTGACAAGAACGACATTCCGATCATTGCTGACGGAGGCATTCGTTATTCGGGCGACATCACCAAAGCCATCGCAGCTGGAGCCAGCTGTGCGATGATTGGCGGACTGTTTGCCGGACTGACTGAAAGCCCCGGAGATTTGATTCTTTATCACGGCCGAAGCTTTAAGGTTTACCGTGGCATGGGATCGCTGGGAGCGATGGCGAAGGGGTCAAGCGAACGTTACCGACAATCAGGAAGTGGTACAGGTAAGTTTGTTCCCGAGGGTGTTGAAGGTCGCGTTCCATTTAAGGGGGCGCTGAGCGATTTTGTTTACCAATTGGTTGGTGGATTGCGGGCCGGCATGGGTTATTGCGGGACTGCGACCATCGAGGAACTGCGCAAGGATGCCAGGTTTATCCAGGTGTCTTCGGCCAGTGTAAGGGAAAGTCACCCCCATGACATTGCAATCACACAAGAAGCACCAAACTACAGCACCGACTCCGGTGGCAGCGAAATCTAATAAGGCCGACGCCTTGTGGGGCCGTGCCAGAGCCTTTGCCGGCGGCACATCGAAGGCCGTGGGAGCTTCACTCGGGATCGGCATCGCGCTGCTTTCGTCCAGTCTCTCTGCTCAAACGCCGACCGCTGAGTACAACCCGCCAGTCCATGTCCAACCGGAAGCCTACTCTGTTTTTGAGCAACCTGCCGGACAAGCTCCTCAAGCGGCCAAGCCAGCTCTTCCGAAAACGGCGACTCCGACTTCTACCGTTCCGCTAGATAAAGCCGGACGCATCGCCATGATGGCGAACTACATGCGTCACCAAAACGATTCGGTCAAGGCATGGGAGCAAGCTCAAGTCGCCGCCGCACACGAACGTCGACGCGCCATTGTCGCTCAAACCAATCAGCAGCAGGCCGCTGCGGGTCAGCAAGGCTATCCACAACCCACCGCGCCGCAGCAACAACTGACCGCTCAACAACAGCAACAACTTGCGGCTCAACATCAACAGTACATCGCTCAGCAACAACAGATTGCTCAGCAGCGACTACTGATCGAACAACAGCGACTCGCACTGCAGCAGCGTCAGCCTACTGCGGGACAGCGCGCTCAGCCTGTGGGATTACAAGAGCGGTTGGCATCGACCTTTAGACGAGCCAAACCTAACAAGCCCGCCAAACAGCCGACCGTTGCGAGTCAGAAACAGCCAACCATTGAGGCACCGAAACCCGTCCAGCCCATCGTCGACGAATCCCAACAGCAAGTTGTGGAACTTCAGCAACAAGTCGCCGAACTTCGGAAGCAAGTTGCCAAATCCAATCGCTCGACGAAATCGCGGCGGACCGCCAGTGCGGCATCGAAAAAGCGTCGGTTTGCTCCTTCGCTCTTCGACCAACCCAACAATCCAGCACCGGCAGAAGTGTTTGCGTCCGGTCAACAGATCGCCAGCGTCGAACCTGAAGCACCGCTAGAACTTGCGGCTCCACGTCGCCCGTTCCCCCAGAGTCGAGACGTTGAACTGGTTGACCATGCCGTCGATTCCGACAACGATCGCACAACGGCCATCGTCCCCAGCTTTGTCGATAACGCAGAAAAGATTGAAGCCGACCTTCCCTCGTTTGATTTTGGTTCGATTGATGACTCCGAACCCACTTTCAACGACAGCGAAATCTTGCTGGCCGCCAAACAGGAAGTCGTCGGTACAGGAGTGCAATACGTTGCCCCTCCAGAACCACCTGCAGACACACGCTCTGCTCCGCTGCGTCAACGACCGCGACGACTGGCCAGCCGCCAAGACATCTCGATCCTCGATTCGCCCGAACCACGCCGGTCCAGAACGAGAACCCGTCCGGCCTCAAGGCGTCAGGAATTGCAAGGCAGCGGTTCCAAGGATCTTCCTAACACGAAATCGGCTAAAGACGATTTAATTCAAGGAAGCAATAAGAAAGGCAGCAGTTCACGAAACGAAAGCGAATTGCCAGATCGCGATGACGAACGACGTTCGTTGTTGGACGACGATCAGAATCGAGAATCCGAAGCCGAAGCCCGCCGCGCTCGCAGCGATCTCGAATCGCGATTGGACGCACTGGAAGACGACGATTCGGACATCGATGATATCGAAGACGAAGATCCCAACGAACCACCACCGGTATTTGATGACCGCAGTTGCCAGGAATTTCGTAACGAGCTGCTAAGCAGTTCGATCCGCGACATCTCACTGGATATCAGCCCACGAGGCACTTATCGCAGCCAAGAACAACCCGGAGTGTTCCGCAACTGGAAAGATGGCTCTGGAAACGTACTGGGATCCGGCACCATGGTTGATATGAGACGCGGATACGTCATCCTCGACTCAGGCCAAAAGTTACCCTATGCGAAACTTTCGGAATCGGACTGGGCTGCCATTGCCGAGTACTGGTTGCTGCCATCGTCTTGTTCGATCGGAAGCCGAGGCACTGTTGCCAGAAACTGGACGCCACAAACCGTCAGCTGGAATGCATCGGGACTGTGTCACAAGCCGCTGTACTTTGAGAACATTCAACTGGAGCGATACGGTCACTCACGAGGCCCCTTCTTGCAACCCGTTCAGTCAACCTTTCACTTTTTCCGCAGCCTTGTGTTCCTGCCTTATCGGACGGCCATCAATCCGCCCAACGAGTGCCAGTACGCGTTGGGTTACTACCGACCCGGAAATTGTGCTCCATGGCTGATCGATCCGATTCCATTTTCACGAGAAGGAATTCGCCGCCAAGCTTTGGTGACGACCGGACTATCATTCATCCCCTAGAAACTAGGGGAATCTCGATCCAACACTCGCAAGAGTGTTGTCGTCTCTGAGGGCGATTGGTTCAGCTGCAGGAGTTCACGCTCCTGCAGCTGTTTTTTTTGCGCTGATTCTCTGCCTCTCATGCAACTTCAACCATCACACAAAAAAGAAGATGAAGCGTGCGTGTCTAAACCATGGTCGCAACCAGAACCTGCACAAAAAGGGAAATCGAAAAAGGCTAAGAAATTTGCGACTGCCAAAGCCTCCAAAAAACGAAAGAGCATAGGTCGTTTGCTGCGTATCGATTTCCATTTGATGGCCGAAGGCTTGGTGATGCTGGTGTTGGGATTGCTTTTATTAGTGGTGGGTTTGGCACTCCGTGGCTTCCTTAGCTCGGCGTTCTCATTGCTCGCTCATGGCTTCAACCATTTCATCGCCGGTTTCAACGGCGGCAACAAGTATTGAAACGGGTGCTGCGTGGCTGATATGCCGATCGGAACTTCGCCCCCCGGACTCAAACAATTCCCAGTGCTTTGACGGCCGCCATCACGATCGACAGCACACTGATCCAAAACGCGACCTCGTAAAACCAGCCCGTTTTCAGTTTTGGATTCCTCCGGCGAAAGCGAAAATAGATCGCCGCATACACGACCAGCAACAAAATCACCGTCGTGATGATTCCGCCCACGATCACCATAAACGCGGGCGCCGTGAATGCGACATAGAGCGCACACCAGATCGCTGGAAAACACCAAGCAAACGCAGCAATGGCTCGGCGACGATGCGTGGGGTTCTGAAAGTCATACAATCCGATTTGACTCAATGCGTCTCCAAACAATCGACTCCACGCCGCCAGGGCCGCAAACAGCGTCGAATACAAAACCACAAACGCCCCCAGCAAAAAGACGTAGCGGGCGGATTCGCCAAGCGTTTCGGTGTACAGCAATGAGAGCGTTTGGACGATTTCGGCGCCCTCCGGATTCAGCCCCTTCGCGTGCAAAATCGCCGCGCCCAGCAAATAAAACACGGCCGTAACCACGGTGTAGACCACCATCGACAACAGCGCGTCGAAATACATAATCCGAATCCAACCCCGGGCTCGATTCGCCCAAGCATCGGTTCCGTCGTCCGGGCCAGCGTGCCGCGCGTATCCTTTTTCGATCAGCCAGTAGTTGTAAACCATGATCTCGTCGCCCCCCACGCCCGTGATTCCAAACGCACCGATGGCCACATACAGAGCCGCCTGAGGTAGATGGAACGACAAACCTTCTTGCAAGTTCTCCCACGTGATCGCGTTGTCCGTAAACTGCAGCATCAACAACGAGGCCAACGTCAACAGCGTGAACAATCCGATCATCACGATCGACACGCCCTCAATCAGTCGGTAGTAGCCCAATGAGACCAACAGGGAAACCGACACCGCCAAAAAAAACAAAATCCAGCCGATGGACGCGCCCGGAAACAGCATCAACAACACAAGTGCCACGGTGCCAATGATTCCGCCAAGCTGCAGGTTTTTGACGATCATCAACAGCAGCCAAACCCAAACTGACCAATTGGCTTTCCCCAATCGTGGTCCCGGCAAACGGTTCAGCGCGAGCATCGTGGTTTCGCCAGTCGTGATCGAGTGCCGTCCAAACTCCAATTGAATCGCCACCTTGACCAGACAACTGACCAGAATGACCCACAGCGTCACAAAGCCAGCTTTGGCACCCAGTGCGGTCGTCGCGATCAACTCCCCCGAACCGACAATCGAAGCCGACAAGATCAAACCCGGTCCCAAGTAGCGGATCATCTCACGCAGTGATTTCGGAGGCTCCTTGGCGGCATCGGCAGAAAGAACGTAGGGATTTTCCTGCATGGCAATGATCCGAAGAGGTCATAGGAACAACGGGCCTCTACTATACACTGCCCAGTTTTCACCCTTGCGGTTGACCGATTGAAAAAATCAGGCAGCGCCCATGGCAACAATTGAGGCTCCATTTCTGCGGAGTAAGTTGAGAGGCCGTTGCGCCTTAGGTGAAAGAACCTTACAAGCGAATCTCAGGGTGGGTTCTCATCAAACGAACAGAAGAACGTCACAAAATCGAAGAACCCAACGATCGTGATGCCTCCCCTCTGGCTTGGAAACACGTGATCTCTGCTTGCCCACGCACGAAACTTAAAACAATCCAAACAACCACA
>CAZDZX010000041.1:0-19453 GCA_964510005.1 uncultured Pirellulaceae bacterium | reverse complement strand
GGCCTGGTTGGACCGAAAAACTGAGGTCACAAACCGCGTTAGCGTTTTCGTAGGTTTTGAAAAGTGAGTCAGTTTGGATCATCAGGTACGGGTCTGGAAAATTGTCAGCTGAGGGTTCGTTTGTAGATGACTGGATCAACCCAGCGGGACGTAGGTTGAAATGGTTCGGTGAGCGGTTTCAAAAGGGCGAATTTTCGAGTCCGCAGGCCAAAATCTGAATCTGAATGAAGCTTAGGTTTGAATTAGAAGCCAGGTCTGAAACCCGGCGATTTTCGGAACTTGAGGGTGCCAAATCAGACAAGTCCTTTTGCGATCGTGTCTAAATCGTTATGGTCATGCTGGTTGTAAGGACGGTTTGGGTTGTGGCGATTTATGCGTTTTGAAAATGTCTTTCTAGAGAGCCTTGGGTACGTACTGCCGGAAGAGATCTGGAGTACTGACGATGTTGAACGGAAGTTGGGTCCGCTCTATGAGCGACTCGGGCTTCCCGAGGGTCGTCTGGAATTGATGACCGGGATCCGGGAGCGGCGATTTTGGAAGCCGGGGATATCTCCCGGGCAGTTGAGTATCGAAAGCTGCAAACTGGCGCTGCAAGCCAGTGAGATATCGCCGGGCGATGTGGGATGTTTGATCCACGGTTCGGTCTGCCGCGATTTCTTGGAGCCCGCGACGGCTTGTTCGGTGCATCATCGCGTTGGCCTGCCGGCGGAATGTTTCATCTATGATGTGTCCAATGCCTGTCTGGGGATTCTCTCGGGAATGATTCAGGTGGCAAACATGATTGAACTCGGACAAATCAAAGCGGGCTTGGTCGTCGGCAGCGAAGGCGGTCGGCAGTTGGTCGAAAATACGATCCGGACGCTCAACGAGGACACGTCGTTGACGCGAAAAAGTATTAAAAACGCAATTGCCAGCCTGACGATAGGGTCGGCCAGTTGCGCGGTTCTGCTGACACATCGCTCGATCACTCGATCGGGATCCCAGTTTTTGGGAGGTGCGGTTCGAGCCAATACGGTGCACCATGAGCTGTGTCAAAGTCACGAAGATCAGGTGGGTGCCGGCATGCAACCACTGATGGAAACGGATTCTGAAGCCTTGTTAAAAGGCGGTGTTGCGACTGGCGTGGCAACTCGCGAACCGTTTTTAGAAGCTGTGGGTTGGTCGATTGGCGATCTCAATAAGACGGTTTGCCACCAAGTCGGCGTGGCTCACCAGAAAATGATGCTGGAATCGCTGGGCGTTGATCCGGCGATTGATTACGAGACTTTTTCATGGTTGGGAAACACGGGGTCGGCGGCATTGCCATCCGCATTGGCATTGGCCTGTGAGCGAGAATTTATAAATAGTGGCGACAAAGTCGGTTTGCTGGGGATTGGATCGGGGATCAACTGCACGATGCTGGGCGTTGAATGGAACGAAACAAAGGTCGCGTCGCGAGTGATGATGTAGCGTTATGAAACCAGCCCCGTTTTCAATTGGAACTGACGAAGCGGGATATGGCCCAAACCTTGGCCCGTTGTTGATCGCCGGTACGGTGTGGCAGCGGGAAGATGCCAAGCGGCAACCGAGAGTGTTGATTCGTGATCGTCAAGCCTGGGGGCAACTTTCAAAGGCAGAAAAACAGCAGCATGTGCTAGTTGCCGATTCCAAACAGGTTTACCAATCCGGCAAAATCGAATTGCTGGAACGCGGTGTTCTCTGTTACCTCTATGCGGTCGCGGGGACCGTGCCGCGTTCGCTGGAGGAGCTTGCTAAATGGGTGGGGTTACCGGATTCCGTCTTTGATCAACCGGGTTTTGGTAGCGAAGCTGCGATGCGAGAGCTGGCACTGCCGCTGGCAGCGGACGTCGATTTGATTGAGCGTCTGGGTTCTGAACTGGTCGCTGGGACCTCGACGCGTTTGGTTGGCGTGAAGTGTCGGGCGATGTTTGCCGGCGAGTTCAATGACCAGTGCGATCGTGTGGGCAACAAGGCTTCTGTGTTGTCGTCGGAGACGCTCGGATTGATCAACCAGCTGCATGATCAGTACCTGCCTGAGGATTTCCAGAGATTGGACGTGCGCTGTGACAAGCATGGCGGCCGAAGTCGTTATGCTGGGCTCTTGCATGAGAATTTGGATATCTGCGAAAGTTATCCAGTGATTTTGGAAGAAGGTCGGCCTTTGAGTTGCTATCAGATTCCTGATTGTAACGTTGAAATTAGTTTCGCAGCGAGAGGTGAATCTTGGCTATCGATTGCCTTAGCATCGATGTTTGCCAAGTATCTTCGAGAAATTTTTATGTTGGGTTGGAATCGGTTCTGGGCCACAAAAGTTTCTTTCCCCCTTAGACCTACTAAGGGTTACCCAGTCGACGCAAAGCGGTTTTTCCGCGAAATCGAGTCGGCGATGAAGACTCAAAAGATGGATGTCCGATCAATCTGGCGGGGCAGATAATTTCGAAGACCCCGATTTTGACACTTGGGCGTCCCGAGCCTAACGGCATTGAAGTTTCCAAAGATGGCGATTGATGGCGGTGGACGTCGTTTTCATCATAAAACGCTGTTTTATGAATGGGTGAACTGGTGTCCAGTTATAGTAATGACAATACAAAGAGTTGATTTGTTTCAGCTTCTTGCCAAATTACCACTACCAAATTACCACTACCAAATCGACATGATAACGCTGTTTCCTCTAAAAAAGGTGCCCACTAGGTGTCACCTAGGGGGACGGAGTCCATCATGAACCGCAGGCTATGCAGTAAATTTGACGTCCTCTCCCATTAGACCTTCCCACTACGCCTTCCCTTATGACTGACCCGCACACCAATTCAGCCGTTCCCGAACCCGAGAAGCCTGAAGCTGCAGGCTTGCCGAAGCCTAAGCAAAGATCGCTCTTGCTACGAGGTCGCGACTTTCTGGCGCGTCATCGGCTGCCGGTTTTGGTTGTTGCCCACATCTGCTTCTTCGCGTTTATCTACGGTTTTGCTTTTCTAATCCGCTTCAGCCTTCGCGGCGAAGTCGACAGTGCTGACAGCGCGGCGGGAAGTTTGTTCGGCGTACCGCAACGGTACGTTGATGTTTTCATGCAGGGTCTCCCATGGGTGATTCTGATCAAGATCGCGGTGTTCTTCAGCCTGAGAAGTTTTCACGGCTGGTGGCGGCATGTTAATTTTTCTGACTTCCTTTCGCTGGTAAAAAGTTCAGTCGTGGCCACGGCTGTGATCCTGTTGCTGGACTATTTTGTATTCCAGCTATGGTCGATCCGGGTTCCACTGGCTGTGCTGGCGAACGATTTCTTTTTGACGATTGTTGTCATTGGTGGATTGCGATCCTGCTTCCGAATCTGGGACGAGCGAATTGCTCCTCTTGATAGAAACCGTGAAAACAAACGAGCGTTGATGGTGGGCGATAACTACAACGCCGCTCGGATGGCTCACTTGATGAATGGCCAATCTGGACTGCGTACGCGTGTGGTCGGTCTCGTTTCTCCGCATCCCAAAGCCAAAGGCCGTCGTTTTAGCGACTTGCGAGTTGTCGGTACGCTGCAAAATCTTGAAGAGTTGATGCGTGCCCATCGGGCCAAAACGCTGTTCGTGACCACCGGTACCCTGCAGGGAAAGGACTTGAGAGCGTTGCTTGAGAGCGGTTCCCAAGTTGGTTTTCGCATCAAGATTTTGCCTTCGCTGGAAGACCAGCTTCGTGGCCTTGATCGTGTTCCCATTCGAAACGTGTCCTACGACGACTTGCTTCGTCGCAAGCCAGTGAGTCTGGATCTGGATGAAATCGGAAAGATCATCGATGGCAAAACTGTATTGATCACCGGAGCCGGCGGTTCGATCGGATCCGAGCTTTGCCGGCAATTGGCGAAGTTTCAGCCAGAACACATGATTTTCCTTGGTCGTGGCGAGAATCGTATCTATCAGATCGCACGCGAGCTAAGAGAAATTGGCGACATCAAGTTTTCGAAAGTCATCGCCAACATCACCGACGAGCCTCGAATCGAAGAGATTTTTGCGAAGTACCAGCCGCAGTTGGTCTTCCACGCGGCTGCTCACAAGCACGTTCCGCTGGTCGAAGAAAACGTTGGCGAGAGTATCGTCAACAACGTGTTAGGCACTCGTGTGGTCGCCGACATGGCTCACAAGTACAAAGCCGAACGGTTTGTGATGGTGTCCACTGACAAAGCGGTCAATCCGACCAGCGTGATGGGGTGCACCAAGCACATGGCGGAGCGTTATTGCCAATCGCTGGGTGAGACGTCTTCGACGGACTTTATTTCAACTCGATTCGGAAACGTGTTGGGTTCAGCGGGTAGCGTCGTGCCACTTTTCCAAGAGCAAATTGGGAAAGGCGGTCCGATCACGATTACCGACGAACGCATGACCCGTTACTTCATGACGATCCCTGAAGCATCTCAATTGGTGTTGCAGGCGAGTTCGATGGGTTGTGGCGGCGAGATATTCGTGCTGGAAATGGGCGAGCCCGTAAAGATTATTGATTTGGCCCGTGACTTGATTCGATTGGCGGGGCACTCTCCGGGCTCGATCGATATCGAGGTCTGTGGTTTGCGTCCCGGCGAGAAACTCTACGAGGAGCTTTACTACGGCGACGAAAAGCCATTGCCGACGACCCACAGTAAAATTCTGTCAGCCCACAGTCGTGTCTGCAACTATGAGGAAGTGAAGGAGCAGGTTCGTTCATTGGTGGAAGCCGCTTACGGCAAACCCGATGAAATCAAGAGCATGTTGCAGCGCTTTGTTCCCGAATTCGGCGGGACTCATAAGAGCACGATGGTCCCCAAAATGATCGACGCGAGCGCCATGAAGGGCCTGCGTAATTTGACTCCCACGCAAAACTAGAATTCAGATGGATCGACTTCTTCAACACCTCGAGCATGTTGGGGATGTCCAGATTTTTATCGCGATTGCAGCGATAGCATTTTTGGGCTTCCTGATTATGTTTTTGAGATTGCCGCCGATGGAACGCTTGGCAATGTCCCTGTTTGGCTTGACCGTTTGCCAAGGCATTGGGCAGTTTCAAGATTTCGGAGCCGTGGCGACGTTTGGAAAATTCCTTGCCTTCCCTGCGCTGGCTCTGATCATCGTTAGCTGCCTCATGATTCGAGAACCAGGGCAGACAGGCAATCCGTTGTCCTTTGTGCTTATTGGGGCAGCGGTGTGGGGGATTTTGTGCGTCTTTGTATCGCTCGACAAGCAACTTGCGATTCCGATTCGCCTGTTGTGGCTGATGCTGGTGGTCGCGGCGGTGGGGGTGGCATCGGTAGCCGACACGCCCGCAAAAGCCGTTAAGATCTTGAGCTATATCTTCTGGGGCATGGCCGTGATCACAGTGATTGCTCTGACATCGATCGTGGTTGGCAGCGGTGGTTGGACGGGACGGCTTTATCCTTACGCGGCAAATCCGAATCAAATCTCAACCGTGTTTGCATTTACGTTCATCTACGGATTCTATCGCTCGGTGACTGGTAAAAACCTACTGGAGTCAACTTTTTTCGCAGTGGTGGCCGGATTGGGTGGAATCGCCATCATCCTGACCGTCAGTCGGGCGGCCATCTTGCTGGCGTTTATTCCCAGCTTGCCGATTCTGATGCGAACCAGTCGCAAGCCCGCCCGCTTGATCGGGTTGGTGCTACTGCTGGTCGCCATGGCGCTGGTCATGCTGCCCAAATTTGAAAGCCACTCGTTCGGGCATCTTTTTGAGACGGAGGGCCATGGTCGCCGAACCGCCTATTGGATGGAAGGCGTTCAACAATTTTTGGAAAGCCCCTATGTGGGTTTGCTGGGCATTTCCAATGAGAACGCGATCGCCAAAGACGTTAATCCTCACAACGCCTACGTCAGTATTCTTTGCCTAGGTGGACTGGTTTTGGCCATCCCCTACGCGATCGCCTACGGCGCCGGACTGGTTGCTGCGGTTACCGTAGGCTTGAAAGCCCGATTGAGGCGCGACGACAAAATGTTGCTGAACGTTTTGGTGCTGCTGTATGTTTGCCAGTTGTTGCACGGGTTTGTAAATGAGATTCTCTTTTACGCCACGTTCACATGGGCGTTTGTTGCGACGTATCTGTGTTTCTTCTTCATGAATTTCTTCCTGAGAAACTTGAGGAATGCAAATCACGGTTACGAAAATCTGCCTCCCCTCCGCAAATACCCTTCACCGATTCCATGATTAGGCTTGAAACAAAACGCGTAAGAAATTTCGTTGTAGGAACTCATGGAGGACTTTACCAGTTCTCTCTCAACGGCGATTTCGAAATTGAAAACGGCCGCTTGCTGGACGAAGGCTACCATTACGGTCTGTCGGTTGATGCCGATCAGGATTCAGATTCGGCCGCGGTTTTCTCTTATCGAGGCGGGCCTGGGCGACAGAATGTGCTGCCGCGAGAGATTCATGTTTGGAATTTCGATGGCTCGTCGATGGAAATGGGTGAGAAAATCCCCCTCCATGAAAACGCAGCGGATATCCATCAAATCTCGGGTCATGGCCGCAACGGGATGTTGATTACCAATTCCCACTTGAATTCGATTGATCGCTGGGACACCAAAAAAGGTTTCCTAGATCGAATTCACATTAACGACTATCAAACTGACATCAATCACATCAACTCGGTGCTGCCGGTGGATGATCTGGTAGCCGTAATGCTTCACAATTTCAGAAAGCTGGAAAGCCAAATCGTTCTGCTGGAAGATTCTGGATCTTCGCTGACTGAATTGGGTAGGTTTTCGCTGAAAGACTATTGCTGTCACAATATTGGTATCATCGATCACTGGCTGTACATCAATGCGTCCTCCGATCAGTCCATCGTGAAAATCGACTTGCGGACTTTGAAGGAAGTAAAACGAACCGGCTTTGAGGCCCACACCAAAGGGCTTTGTTCGGATGGAGAGTATTTGTTCGCTGGCATGTCAGACTGCGCCAGTCGCGCCGAACGAGTCCGCAGTCGCGGTTGGGTGAACGTGCTTGATCCAGAATCGCTTGAGTTGATCAAAAGCGTTTCGCTGTCCGTTCCCGAGCGTGACACCGCTGTTGGAAACGTGAATGAAGTTCGGCTTCTCGATGGCAGCGATATCTTTGACCGACCCCACGGTGTGAATGTGGAAGCCCTCCGGAATTCGGTCAATGTGGACCAGAATCAGGTTGCGATTGCCTGCCGCCGCGCGTGGATTCGAACCGTCGACCGCATCCGGCGCACGGTGGGTACGGTGTTGGCGAAGTGATTTCTGTTCATTGCAATCTGTGCGGATTCGTTCCGGGACGAACCGGGGGAGCTCAGGTTTTCCTCGAAGGCCTGCTGCCGCAGATGGAAAAGTTCGATGACGTTTCGGTCACCGTGTGTGGTTCGGCCGCCACCCGGCAGTGGATGAATTCCTTTTTAGGAGACGGAGTCGGATTTGAGGAAATGGGCGCCGATTCGCCCGGCGTTATGAATCGCTTTTTTGCGACTCGAACGCTGCGTTCATTTTCGCGGAGCGGGGACATTGTTTGGTCGCCCTTGAATCAAGGCGTCGGTGGCTTGGATAAAGCCAAAGAAGTTTTAACGATCCACGACCTGATTCCGCTGCACTATACAAAGAAACAATCCGGGTACCCGCCAAGTTTCAAACGACGGTTTGCGTTTGGGTTGCGTTGGAAGAACTCGATGAGGATTGGTCGCCAGGCCGGCGCTGTGGTGACCGTGTCCGACTCTAATGTCGATGAGTTGCAAGCGGCGTTGGGGGGCGGGAAAACTCCAGTTTATGGCGCTCCCAACGGGATCAATACGGCTATGAAAACAGCAGCCGCTGAAAAAGGGTGGAGTTACTCGGGCCAGTTCGAAGTATTGGCCGTCACCAGCGGATCACTGCCCCACAAGGGATTGAAAACATTAGAGCAGGTCGCCCAAGCGATGCCCGAAGTTACCTTCAAAGTCATCGGCAAGGTTTCCACTTCGGCCAACCAGAAGAACATCGTTCAGGTAGGAAAGGTCAGTATCGAGGAGCTCAACGATCAATATCGTTCGGCCTCGGCTCTGTTTTTTCCATCGCGGATCGAAGGCTTTGGCTTGCCTGTTTTGGAAGCCACTGTTTTTGGTACGCCCGTGGTCGCGACGGACATTCCCGTACTCCGGGAAGTCGGAGGTCCGGATTCGCTCTACTTTGAAATGGACAATATTGAAGCGGCCACCGCTCATTTGCGGACTGTCATCGAATCGAAGCCGTCTGCCGAAACGATGTCTACCAACGGTAAAGAATACTCACGACGATTCACTTGGGAAAAAGCGGCTGCGATTTACCGCCAGGTATTTCAAACAGTCGCCAATTGAAACCGCTGCCCAACGGTTTCCACAAAACATTGCTTGGGTTTTACGACCTGTTAACTTCCAACAGTTTGACTTTTAAAGAAACGAAATCATGAGCCTCGCAAACAACGTTAAATCTACGATCAAATCATTGATCCCGCGTTCAGCCGTCGGAAAGGTGCGGCGCATGCTGCTCAAATCCGACATCAATAACTACAAGAACATGGAGAACAACGAAGCGATTTTTGACAAAGTCTATTCGGATTTAGTTTGGCAACAGGGTACCGACAGCAAAAGTCCATCCGGAGACGGATCCGACGGATTGTGGTTGGATGAGTCGATCAAATACATCTCTGAGCAAGGGTTCCTTGAGAACCGTCGGGCGTTGGAGATTGGTTGCGGTGATTTTAGTTTTGGCAGCCAAATCGCGAGTTTGGCAGATCACTACACCGCGGGTGATGTGTCGGGAAAGATCATCGGTCAAAATAAAGAGCGCTACGCCGATATGTCCGGTGTGACTTTCATGCAAGTCGATGCCACCTTGGATGCGCTTCCCCAAGTCGATGTGGTCATTATTCGCCAGGTTTTGCAGCATCTGACTAACGATATGATCAGTGCGATCTTGGATCAGCTTGATGTCATGAAGCCTGAAAAGATCATCGTTTTTGAAGACGTCCCTGCAGATGAATTCAAACCGAATCACGATCTTGAAACGGCCGGTCCCTACACGCGGCACTTGTTTGAATCTGGCGTCGACCTGTCGAAACCTCCGTTTAGCCGTCCATTCCGCCAAACCGTTCAGTGGCTTCATCCTCGGCATCCGCAAGTGCCCGCCCGACTGGTTTGCTACGAACTGAACTAGATACTCTCGCCACAACCGGTTCTGTTCCCCTGAAATAACCGCAACAGGAAAGCGCTCCCCAGATGCTTTTCAATTCACTCGTATTTCTGGTTTTCGCGGCGATTTTTTTCGCAATCTGGCCGCGCATCCGCCACCAACTGATCACGCGATCCACTTTTATTGTGATCGCGTCGTTCGTCTTTTATGGTTGGTGGGACTGGCGATTTTTGTTTCTGATCATCGCCAGTGGTTTGATCGATTTTTTCTGCGCCCTTGGAATCGATCAGTATCCGCGACTGAAAAAACTATTTCTCTGGCTATCAATCTGCGCCAATGTTGGCTCGCTGGCGCTATTTAAGTACCTCGATTTCTTCATTGCCAATGTGAACACCGGCAGCGAGATGTTTTCAGCGCCGCTGAATATTCCGTTGGCAGAATTGATTCTGCCGGTGGGAATCAGTTTCTACACGTTCCAGTCGATGAGCTACACCATCGATGTCTACAAAGGCGAAATGAAGCCGACTCGAAATATGAGTCACTTCTTTGCCTACCTGTCGATGTTCCCCCAGTTGGTCGCCGGTCCGATCGTCCGAGCCCGCGATCTGATTCCGGCTCTGGAGACGCAACAGGATCTCAAGCAGGGCGACTTGTGGATCGGATTTCGCTGGATCGTGCACGGCTATTTCAAGAAAATGGTAATCGCCGATTCGTTCGCACCGGTGATTGCGTCGGCATTTGAATCCGGATCCGTGGCGCCATCGACGACCTACTGGTGGCTGGTCGTGGTGATGTTTGCATTTCAAATTTATTGCGATTTCAGCGGCTACAGCGATATCGCTCGCGGGTTGGGCAAGTGGATGGGATTTGATTTTCCAGAGAACTTCAATCATCCATACGTCGCTCAGGGGTTTCGCGATTTCTGGTCACGTTGGCACATTTCGTTGTCGACATGGTTTCGGGATTACGTTTACCTGCCGATGGGCGGAAGCCGAGTCTCGCAACCGCGGGCCCATTTCAATATGTGGGTCACGATGTTGGTTTCAGGGTTCTGGCACGGTGCTTCGTGGACGTTCGTGGTCTGGGGAGCTCTGCATGCGGCCTTCCTCAGTCTCGAAAGAACGACTCAATGGCCTAAGAAGTTGGCTACGTTTGGATTCGTGGGCGTGACGTTGAACATTTTGTTGACGTTTCTGTTGGCCTGTCTGGCGTGGGTTTATTTCCGCGCCGAAACGTTTGAGCAAGCAAATGCCATTGTGGTTCAGTTGGTGAACGTCAGCCAATTGAATCCAAACTATGCGATGCAAAAAATTGGCATGCTGCAATTCGTCTGGTTGGGTGCGATCATTGTCAGAGAACTGTTTTTCGCACTGGGTTTGCATCAATGGTCCTTGTTTAAAAAGGACGGTTTCGAAAATGCCCGCGTCGTTTTCCTTGCAGCCGTGATCGCCATTTCCATTATGTTTCGTGGCCCCGGAGCAACGTTTGTTTACTTTCAGTTCTAATGTTTAAATCTGAGAAAACTAAACTGATCCTGACGCTGGTGTTGGCCTGTGTTTTACTGGCCGTGATCGTTGCGCTGCGCCCGGAAAATAGTCAAGGCGTTCCGATGACTCAGTTTTGGAATAACAAATTTCGTGTAGCGTCGCAGTTCGACATTGTGGCGGCTGGCGATTCTCGCGTGTTGCATGGTTTGGACATGCAGCAACTCGAAGAAGCCGGGTTGGGGCAGGGTTTCAATTTTGGTTTTCGCGGCTCACCATCCAGCCCCGAGTACATTTCGGCGGCCAGCGACTGCCTCTCCGACGATGGGAAGCGAATTTTGGTGCTGGGGATCACGCCGAATGGATTCACAAAGAATGCCGTCAGTACCAGTGGCTTCTCTCAGAAACGCGACGATTTTAAAAGCTCGTGGGAGGCACCGGTTCTGTGGAGACAGATTGAGCAGAAGTTTCGACCGATCACATTGGCCGATGCCAAGCGGCTAGTGACCCGAAAGCGAAATCCGCTGCAGGAGACTTGGCATGCGAATGGCTGGATCGAGACGTCTCACAAGAAACCTAACCAGAAATTAGCGTTGCGGTTCTACAAGGTGCGCTTCAATGGCAACATGGCGAAATCGGATTTGGTCGACAAAGCCTGTGAGTCGATTGCTCAGTCGGTTCGCGATGGCGTTCGCGTGTTTGGATTCAAGCCACCGGTTTCCACGGAGATGACGGAATTGGAGAGCGAAAAATCAGGGTTTGACTACGAAACATTCGTCAAACAGTTTGAAAGTGCTGGCGGTGTCTGGATCGATGTCGACCCGTCGCAATTCCAAACTTACGACGGTAGCCATCTGCATTCAGAATCGGCGATGGCGTTTTCGAAATGGATTGCAAATGAAATTCGCACCTACTTAGAGGGAGCCCAGTAGTGCCACTAGGAGGTAAGAAATTTGCTCGGCAGGTCGCATTTCTGTTCCAAGGACAGGTTCTGTTTGCAGCTTCTCAGATTGCCGTCCTGTTGCTGTTGGTGGCATTCGGTAGCGACGAACAGGCTGGGAAAGAGCAGTCAGGAATTTATGTGCTGGCGCTTGCAACCACTGCACCGCTTTATCTGTTTTTTGATTTGAATCTGCGAGTCGTCCGTTCCACGGACCAGAGTCACGACGAAGTCTTTCTTTCGTATCTTGGTTTGCGAATTTGTTGTTTGCTGATCGCGACCGTAATCTGTGTAGCCCTGTGCGGTATTTGGTACCCCCATCGGTTTGGGATCTTTATTGCCATCATGGGTTTTCGGGTCAGTGAGTCGCTGAGCAATCTATGTTTTGGAGAATTTCAGCGGGCTCAACAAAGCGATCGGGTGGGCAAGTCTCTTTCCTTCAAAGGGCCGATTTCTATCGTGTTGATTTCGCTGGTAGCGTTTCTGTCGAGTGGATCGGCGGTGATGGTTGGATTCACGATGGCAGCGGTTTCGATTTCGTTTTCTCTGTTTTTCGATCTTCCCCGCGCGTGGCGGATTGGCAATCCGGAAACGTCGATTTCTGCTGGGAAAATTGTCTCGGCGATGACAGATGTGAAAGCCAATGTTCGGATCGCCAAACGAGCCCTGCCGCTTGGGTTTGATGCCTGTGTTAGTTCACTGGCCTTGAACATGCCGGTCTACTTCATCGAAGCGACATTTGGGACCGCGACGGTCGGCGTTTTTGGAATCCTGATGAAACTGGCTTATTCGATTCAGATCTTTGTGGGGGCGATTGGACACACAGGTGTCTCGGTGCTGGCGAAGCTCAGAGAAGAAGAAAAACGGGAGCAATTCTGGCGGCTATTTAGTCGCATGTTAGTGACCAGTTTCGGCGTCGGTAGTTTGGCGGTTGTGGGCGGAACATTGATCTTGCCTTGGCTATTGGGCCTTGTTTTTGGGGCTCAATTCAATCAGCCTATCCTGCTCATGACTCTGCTGGTGGCCAGTTGCTTGACCGGATCGCAGCGGATTGCTGGCCGCGCCACGCAGGCCTGTGGTAGCTATCTGGCTTATACAGTGTTCGATGTGATCATCTTCTTGTCGTCGGCAATTGCTTCTTGGGTTCTGATCGCCCAATTCGAATTGGTCGGCGCTGGAATTGCTCTGACTGTGGCGTTTGCAGTCGGCTTGGTGGTTACTTTGATTCATACCCGGTTTCTTTTGTGGCCCGCGAATGTTCGCGATGCTTCATCTAGAAAAAAAGGATCAACAGCGTGAAAGTAAAACGAATCACTTCCTTATCCAAAACTGTGACTCAGGGCTTCCGGCATTTTCGGGGCTGCTGGTCGATGGGGCGTGACGATGTCGTATTGGCGTCCTTCCCCCGTTCGGGAAGCACTTGGTTTCGAACCATCATCGCGAACTGTCTGAATCTCAAAGACGGTCAGGATGCCAACACGCAATTGATCGACCTCGCCGATCGAATGCCAGTATTGGGCTATTCCGATCTTGGTCGCGGCGGGCCAAAATTTTATCAACCGCGTTTGATCAAAACCCATCGCTTGCCCGGTGAAATCAAACCGTTTCGGCCAAAGCAGATTCTCCAGCTCTGGCGGGAACCGGTCGGGGTGATGAAATCGTGCTTTCGCTACTACAGTGCCAATCGCAATTTCCAAACCTCGGATCTGTCCTCGCTGATTCGGGATAGCAAGCTGGGGATGCCGGCGTGGAAGAAGCATTACTTGGACTGGAAACCGCTGGCCACCGTGACGTTGGATTACAACCAGATGCGGGACAATACCGTCGTCGAGGTTTCCCGCGTTTTGAAGGCAATGGGTTGCGACGACCTGTTACCGAAGGTCGCCAGAGCGGTTGAATTGGCCAACCTTGAGAATATGAAAAAAGCAGAAAAGCAAGGTATCCCTGACCCAGAACGCTTCGACAAGAGCTTTGCGACTATCGGTGGCAGTGTTTCCGACGCCACAAAATTCTCGGAGTCGGACCGACAGTACATTGAATCAATGACCGACGGTATGCCCTTGCCGTACCTTGAGAACCCCTCGGATCCTGTTTCTGTTTGAATTCGGGTATCATGTCAAACCCTTCCCCAGCCTCAACCACTCTACCTATCATGACTTTCGACGATGAAATCTCGCGAGGCGAGTTTCAGCCCGTCATTTTGCTTGGTGCGCCCCGGTCGGGCACTCAAATGTACCGTGACATGATTTGCGGACATCCGGAAATCTCGACGTGGCCTTTTAACGAAATGACGTACATGTGGCGATATGGGAATCGCGATTATCCCACCGACGAATTGCCCCTCGACAAACTGACCGAAAAAACCGCTCGCTACGTTCGGAACTCTTTTATTAAGCTTGGTAAAAAGAGCGGTAGCCGATTCGTTTTGGACAAAACTTGTCACAACTGCCTGCGTCCCGATTTTGTTGCAGCCGTTTTGCCCGAAGCCAAATATATCTATCTGATCAGACATGGAATGGATGTGGTGCCGTCGACGGTCAAGCGATCCGAATCGACGCCGCCGGCGCATGAGTACTTGCGAATTATGTCGATGCCGCCGGGAGACATCCCGTATTATTTTGCTCGCGCACTCTGGAATCATGGCGGCTTGTTTCGACCCGGTAAGCGATCCGTGCGAGCGTGGGGCCCCAAGTTCGAAGGGATGAAGGAGCTGGTGCAAACGAGCCCGATCCATGTGGTGTCAGCTCATCAGTGGGTGCGTCACATGGAGCTGACCGATCGTTTTTTGAACGATTCTGAGTTTACATCGCCGCTGTTGCGGGTCCGTTATGAAAATGTGACCTGCGATCCGGAAACCGAGCTCAATCGAGTTTTCGATTATTTGGAAGTCGATGCACCCGAAGCGTTGATCAAAAAGTGGATCGAAGAAGTACGACACCGCGAACCGGGAAGCCGAGCCAGCCTGTTGGGAGAACACGAAGAAAGCGTCCGGGTCATCGTCTCTGAAAAGAATGCGGAACACGGATATGAATAAGAACGAAACACAGCCGCCGGTGAATCCGCTGAAACAAGGCGATGCCGTGGTCCTGACAGGCGTTGGCGGTGTCGTAGGTCGCCAACTGGTCAAGGAGTTGCAGCGGAAAGGCGTTGCCCTGCGAGTGCTGTCTCGCGATCCGAATGTCTTGAGCGACTGGCTTCCGGCAGAGGTCAAGACGGGCACCTATGAGCAAATGGATGAAGTCCTTGCCGGTGCCGACGCGGTGGTTCATATGGCCTCTCGCAACAACGATTTGACGGGCGAATGGGAGGGCTTTCAGCGTGACAACGTCGACCTTTCGCTGAAAGTCGCTGCCGCGGCCAAACAAGCGGGAGTCGGCCGATTTGTTTTCGTTTCCACGACCAAGGCTCTCACCGATAAAGGCGGCCACTACGGACGCAGCAAAGCCATGGCCGAACGGAAGTTGGCCGACTTGAACGATTCCGACTTTCGTGTCTCGGTCGCTCGACTCTGCCCCGTCTATGGGAAAGAGACTCGAGGAAAGATCCGGCTGCTGCAAAATCTTCCGCTGGGGTTAGGAAAGCTGGCGTTGTGGCTGGTTCGTTCGCTGGTGCCCATCGTTTCGACGGAACGCGTTGCCGTTGGGATTGGCGATCTCCTTGAGTCCACCGATCCGCTGGAGGAAGTTTGTCTGTCCGACCCGTTGAGCAAGTTGTCGGTTTACGGATTGTTTGTTTTCTTTTTGAATCTAGCCTTCGCGGTCGCGGTTCCCTTGATCATGGGAATCCCCTGTCTGATTGCCGGGGTGGCGATCGCGTTGACGTCGCGTGGCGGAGTCTTTTTCATTCAGGATCGGTTGGGGCAGGGCCAAGGGTTGTTTCCATTGTGCAAGTTTCGCACGATGTTTACGGGTGCTCCCGTTGCCGGAACGCATGAGGTCGGGAAGAGTCATGTGACCCAAGTCGGAGCCTTTTTGAGAAAGTCAAAAATTGATGAGCTTCCGCAAACTTGGAACATCCTCAAATGCCAGATTAATCTTGTCGGCCCCCGTCCCGGTTTGGAAAAACAGACCGAATTGACTCGGCAGCGGCAGCGGTATGACGTGTTTGCCACGCGACCTGGAATCACCGGTTACGGGCAGGTGTCGGGTGTGGACATGAGCGAACCCAATCGGTTGGCGATTCATGATCACCGTTACGCGGCGCTCCGAGCGATCCTGTTGGATGTAAAAATCGTTCTCAAAACTGTGTTGGGAGGAGGATTCGGAGATCCCGTCGGAGGAGATGATTCTTCGGCTTCGCGGGAAGTGTCTGCTGGCGAATCGTCCCCTTCGATTCCAAACGAATCTGTTGATTCAACGGGAGTTCAATCGTGAAACTGCTTCTCGTTCACCGCTTCATTCGACCTGACACGCCGGGCTATGCCCACATGCTGTACATCATGGGACAGCATTTCGCTGCTGAAGGACATGATGTCACCATTTTCTCTGCCCAACCGGGATACAACGATGTCTACGACGGAGAGCCGCTGCCAGTGCGGCAACAGGTTGACGGCATGACCGTGATCCGGATTCCGTTGCTGAAAGAAAGTAAATCCAAAAAGCCACTGATCCGCGCGGTGAACTTTTTCTGGTTTGCGATGCGAGTTTTCTTCCATGCCGTTTTTCGCTTCAAAGCCTATGACTGCATGACGGTGACGACGTTTCCTCCCACGCTGATGGCAACCGTTGCGCGGATGATCGGTCTGTTTCGAAAAACGAATTACATCTACCACTGCATGGACCTCTATCCGGAGATCGCCCTCGCCAGTGGCATGGTGAAAAAGAAAAGCATGGCCATGAAGCTGGCCGCATGGCTGGACAAGCGAAACTGCGAAAAAGCGGACTCTGTCGTGGTGCTGTCCCAAGACATGCTCGATACACTTGGCCAGCGAGGTATCGGGACGTCGAACGTCAAAGTGCTGAATAACTTTGTGATTGACGATGTCGATCCAAACATTGAACTTCCAGAGACCATCACTCTGCCGCCTGATAAATTTAGGGTTCTATTCGCTGGTAACATCGGCCGCTTCCAAAGTCTCGATACGATCGTCGAAGCGGCAAAGATTATCGGGTTCGATGAACGGCTTGAGTTTTGGTTTGTCGGTACCGGAGTCGCTGTCGATTCGCTCAAGGAGCAGGCCGGCGAATTGCTGGGCCAGACAATATTCTTTCATCCTTATCTGCCCATTCAGCAAGTGATGCGGGTGATCCACGAGTCTCATTTGGGGATCGTTTCGCTGTCACCCGGAGTGATTCAAAGTGCTTATCCAAGTAAAACGATGAGTTACCTCGAAGCGGGCTGTAAGCTGCTTTGTGTCCTCGAAACGGACTCTTCGCTGTCCCGGATGGTTCAAACTGACAAAATTGGGGAAACCTGCGAAGCGGACGCAGATCAGGTGGCTGAGGCTGTTAGCAAGGAGTTTGAGCTTTGGAGCCATTCGCAGTATGACCGCCAGAAGGTGCAAAATATCGGAAGATCTCGCTTCGGAAGGCCTTATATCCTTGAGCAATGGTCCCGAATTTTTCGAGGAGAGGAGATACAGGAACCTCTAGTCGATACGGGGGATACCGTTCCCCAAAACGCAAAGATCGCTTAGGTTACTGGCCTGCTGGAAGCCCTAAGTTGACTTCGTTTTAGCTACCTCATCATTCGGTACGTTCTTGGAATTGATTCCTCAACGGCCCACGCCCACCCACTGCTTTAGATATTAAACATGACTCAGAACGACTCTGACCGCGCCAAGACAGTATTGATCACCGGCGGAACCGGTTCCTTTGGAAAGACCATGGTTCAACATCTGTTGGATCAGGGCTACGAACAGATTCGAATTTTCAGCCGCGACGAGTGGAAGCAGGAAGACATGCGGGTTCGCATGGCCGAGCCGCGGTTGAAATTTTACATCGGCGATGTTCGCAACCGAGCCAGCGTGGACGCGGCGATGAAGGGTGTGGATCTTGTGTTTCACGCTGCTGCATTGAAGCAAGTTCCGTCCTGCGAATTTTTCCCAATGCAAGCCGTTGAAACGAACATTGTCGGTTCTAACAATGTGCTCGAATCGGCAGTGGCCAACAAGGTTGAATGCGTTGTTGTGTTGGGCACCGACAAAGCCGTCTATCCTGTCAACGCGATGGGCATGACCAAAGCCGTCATGGAAAAAGTCGCCCAGTCGATTGCGCGTCGCGAAGAAGATACTCGTATCTGCAGTGTTCGATACGGCAACGTGATGTATTCACGAGGAAGCGTGATTCCTCTGTTCATCCGGCAGATCCGGGAAGGCAAACCGATTACCGTCACTGAACCGACCATGTCGCGGTTCATGCTTCCGCTGCGAGATTCGGTGGCCCTTGTTGAGTTCGCGTTCAACCACGCCAAGCAGGGAGATATCTTCATCAAGAAAGCACCCGCGTGCACGATTGGAATGTTGGGCAAGGCATTGATCGAATTATTCGAATCCGATGTCGAAATGAAGACCATCGGAATTCGTCACGGCGAAAAGATGTTCGAAGCGTTGGCCAGTGTCGCCGAAATGCAGCGCAGCGAAGACATGGGGGACTTCATGCGAATTTCCATGGACGAGCGTGATTTGAACTACAGCGGCTTTTTCACCGAGGGTGATAAGCGCATATCCAAGGCCCACGATTACGATTCCCACAACACGCGACAGTTGACTCTGGATGAGCTTAAGGAGTTGTTGCTGTCGCTTCCCGAGATCCAAAGAGATCTTGCCGAATTGAAAGGTAAAGTCTGATCTTCAAAACGTTCGTGAGTCCCATCAACTGTCGTGGTTGGGCCTCATCGAACAAACCCATGATCCGTCATCCCTCCCCGTAGCAGGACTCGAATCCCCGATTGCATCATGACGAACTCACCTGAGAATCTACGTAAAATCCTCGTCACTGGCAGCGATGGTTTGATTGGCTGGCATCTGCGAGCATGGCTTTATACGTTGGCGGAGCGGTTCGAGGTCATCGCTTGCAATCGTCAGCAGTTCAATGATGACGACTATCTGAAAACCGCGGTCTCTAGCGCCGACGTGATTGTGCATCTGGCGGGGATGAACCGTGGCGACGAAGAGGAGATCTACAACACGAACCGAGATCTGGCTCAGCGGATCGTTTCGTTTTGCGAGCAAACCGAATCCAAGCCTCACGTTATCTACAGTTCGTCGACGCATATTGATGGTCCCTCCCGCTACGGGGCGTCTAAGAAGATCGCAGGCGAAATTCTTGAGCAATGGGCTCAGCGGGCTGGTGGCAAGTTCTGCAATATGGTGCTGCCGCACGTTTTCGGCGAGCATGGCAAGCCGTTCTACAATTCAGCCGTTTCGACTTTTTGCCATCAACTGGCCAACGGTGAATCGCTCCAAGTCAATGGAGATGGGCAGGTGAATCTGTTTCACACGCACGATGTGGCTCTGCTGGTGACGGAAATCATCGACGGCGGTATCACCGGGGAGCAGCGGCCCGACGGATCGCCAATGTCCGTTCAGGAACTTGCGACGCGATTGGAAACGATGACCGGTCGCTATCTAGGCGGCGTCATTCCGCAGTTCAACGAGAAAATCGACTGGCAGCTGTTCAATACATGGCGTTCTTATTTACCCCATGAGAAACGGGCCATTGATCTGACACTGCATGAAGACAATCGTGGCGACCTGTTCGAAGCCGCTCGGGCGGACGGGAAGGGGCAGGTTTTCCTGTCGACCAGTCACCCGGGAATCACGCGCGGGGAACATTTCCACTTTCGCAAAGTCGAACGTTTTCTGGTCGTTCAAGGAACGGCTGAAATCAAACTTCGTCGGATTTTTACAGACGATGTTTTCACATACAAAGTCGATGGATCGCGTCCGCAAGCATTCGACATTCCCACGCTCC
>CAZDZX010000040.1:4283-19487 GCA_964510005.1 uncultured Pirellulaceae bacterium | reverse complement strand
TCGCGGTTCTGGTGATCGGCTGGATTGTCGCCAAAATCGTTTCCTGGTTGGTCGGCAAAGGGCTTCGCAAATCAGGCTTGGGACCGAAACTCAGCCAAATGGTTTCTCCCGACGGCAAAATCAATGCCTCTAAAGTCGTTGCCAAAATCGTCTTCTACATCTTGATGCTGTTCGTCCTGATTACGTTCTTCAGCGTGCTTGATCTGGAAGTCGTTTCTAAACCACTCAACGCGTTCTTGGAGCAAGTCTTTGAGTACGCCCCCCGTCTCCTGAGCGCCTTGGGCTTGGGCGTGGTGGCCTACGTGTTGGCCCGCGTGCTTAAACAGTTCACTCGTACGGGACTGGATGCAATCGATTTGGATGGTCGAATCGCAAATATCGGTCAAGGCGCCAAAGCGGTAACTTCGGCAGCCAACAACGCCTTGGATCGCGTCGCTGGAGCAGAAGATGATCTTCTGGATACCGAAAACGAGGAATTTAGTTTTGGTGATGATTCTGTTTCGGCTGTGGCTACCGTGGATGCCGACTCACCTCAGCTGAGTTCTTCACTGTCCGAAGCAGTTTACTGGTTGGTGTTTGCCATCTTTTTGCCAGGCATCATTGGAGTGCTACAAATCCCCGGGCTGAAAGAGCCTATCGAGGCAATGTTCACCAAGGCCTTGGACTTTTTGCCAAACATTATCGGTGCCGTCGTGATTGGGGCCATTGGTTTCTTTATCGCAAAGCTCGTGCGTCAGATCGTCAGCAATTTGACGGCAGCGTTTGGCGTCAACAAACTGGCTGGGAAAATTGGTTTGGCTAAATCCGGTGGCACGCAAGTTTCCGACCTGTTGGGTCTGGTCAGCTTTGTCACCATCCTGATGCCGATCTCAGTTGCCGCTCTTGATACGCTGGATATTGAAGCGATTTCCGTTCCTGCACGAAACATTATCGACCGTGTGTCTTCGCTGCTGCCCGGATTCATCGGAGCCGCCATTACGATCGCCGTCGCCGTCTTCGTGGGTCGCTTCATCGCCAAACTGGCTCAGGAATTTCTATCAGGAGTGGGCTTCGACTCTGCACCTGAGAAAATTGGATTGAACCTTTCTAGCACCGGTCAGACTCCTTCCGAATTGGGCGGCAAAGCCGTGATGGGTGGAATTATTCTGATGGGCTTGAGTCAAGCACTGCCGTTGATGGAATTGGGGCCGCTCGCCAGCCATGTGGATACGTTCTCCGTATTTGCTGTGCGACTGGTTGTCGGCTTGGTCATTTTCGGGCTGGGGATGTTCTTGGCAACACTCGCCGCCAAACAGGTCAAAGCTTCTGGCGTTGGCAACGCGGACCTGATGGCCATGGTCACCAAATGCACCATCTTGTTTTTCGCAGGTGGTTTCGCACTGCAGCATATCGGCGTTTCATCAACGATCGTCAACACTGCCTTCATTGCCTTGCTGGGCGGACTGGGCGTTGCCTTGGCCATCTCATTTGGCTGGGGTGGACGAGATGCGGCCAAGCGTTTCCTTGATCGACACGTCAAATAAGTAGCAGGCTCATGTTGATCGTGAAGCAAGAAATTTCTGGCGGGCCTTGTGCCCGCCTTTTTTATGCCACGACGGGACTACCAGACGACGACGTTGCGACCTGACCGTTTGGCCTCGTAGAGCTTTCGGTCGGCAATCTTTAGCAATTCTTCTGCATTGACGTTGCTCTGATTCTCTTGCACCGCAGCGATTCCGATGCTGATCGAACACTCGATGGAGCCAGCTTTAGTTTGAATGGGTTCTTGGCTGACCACCGCGCGCCATCGTTCGGCGACTTGGATCCCTTGCTTCTTACTGGTGCTGCTTAAGATCGCGGCGAACTCTTCACCGCCAAAACGAGCCAATAGATCTTCGTCGCGGCTTTGGCTTTGCAACCGCCGCACCATTTCCACCAGCACTTCATCGCCAGCAGGGTGACCGTAGGTGTCATTGATGGATTTGAACTTGTCCACATCGATCATCAACAGGCACATGCTCGCCCCACTTCGTCGACGTCGCTTGAGCTCGCCTTCGAACATGTCAAGGAACATACTTCGATTGAGGGCTCCCGTTAGTCCATCCTTGGTCATCATCGAATACACAGCGTCGAAGTAATCGGCCTCGACTCCCTGGGCGGGGATAAATTTGAACACCCGATTTCCGATTCGAAGTTTATCGCCGGTTTTGAGTGCTTTTGCTTGGACCGACGTACGGTTGACCCATGTGCCGTTGGTGGAATCGAGGTCTCGGATCATGTAATCGCCGTCTTCTGTTTTTTCGATCGAAGCATGTTTTCGAGAAACAGCCGATTCAGGGATCTGCAAACTGCAGCCAACATCGCGACCGATGACAAACTCGCCGGGGGTCAGTGAGACCAACCCTGATCCAAGCGCAACCGGGTGGATCTGCAGCAGCTTGGCGACATTTTCACCGAAACCACCCCCGGGATTCCCGGGCTGATGAGCGGTATCAATTGTTGTCGGGTCGTACATAACCAAGCCGTAAAGTTCTTTATGCAGAAGCACAATTTTTGAACCCTAGATCACGGGCAAGCGAAGGTGAGCATTTTCGGCAACAATGAGCCGATTTCCCACCTACACGACCCGCGCAATCGCCCCGATTGGAACAGTCCCGCAAACGGCCAAATGGGCCCACCGATCGACTTCCGATCCCATCTGACGAAATTTTCAGTAATAATGAGTCGGTCCCAACACCTATTGGATTTTGTCATGCCGATGATGCCTGTAAAAGCTGTTCTTGTTCTCTGTCTTTTTCTCCTATCGCAATCCGGTGTTTTTGCACTTCAGGAGGAAGAGCAAACAACGCAAGAGACCGCGAAGTCGTCTCAGCAAGAATCCAAGGATAGTATCCCGTCTCAATTCTTGCGGATCCAGATGTGGGACGGCACCGTCGTCAGCGGAACGGTCAGTATCGAAGCCATCGATGTGGATACTGAATTTGGTGCTCTCAGAATTCCGATTGAACGAATCATCAAAATTCAGCCTGGAACTGACAGCCTTCCGGAAATGAAGGAAAAAGTCGGCAACCTGGTGGAGCAATTGGGCAGCCGGGAATTTCGCGAACGTGAAAATGCCCATCGCGACCTAGTGGGCATGGGCTTGCTGATCGTGAAACTGATTCAAGACTTCGACGATGGTGGCAGCGCGGAACGCAAAAAGCACCTTACCGAAATCAGAAAAGAGATTGATGAATTGGTCGAACAGGCCGAAGACGAAGGCGAGGACGCGGCAGTTGCGTTGACAGCCGGAGATCAGATCATCACACCAGATTTCTCCATCGTTGGAAAAATTCAGCAAGACCGATTCGAAGTCAAAAGCAAAATTGGAGACCTGCGAATCCTGCTAGCCGACATCAAAGAGGCAGACCGCGGTGAACCTGTGAGTGACGGAAAAATTCGTAAAACAGTCGACGTTGCTGCAGAAGCCTTCTTTCAGCGAAGCCCTGTCAGCACAAAAATCCGTGTCTCCAAAGGCGACCAGATTTCCATCAGTGCTTCCGGCATCATCCAGTGGGTCAATTGGAGCAAATCATCAGGTCCCGAGGGGCTTTCCAGCCAAGGCAAATGGAATGGACTTAGCAACGGGTCACTGACGGCCCGCATCGGGACCAACGGAAAACTCCATGGAATCGGAGCGGATAAAAAGTTTGTCGCCGACAAGGCCGGGATTCTGCATCTGGGCGTGGCCATGAACGACAATTACGCCAAGCAAAACTCAAGCTACCACTGGACAGGAAAATTCAAAGCAAAAATCAAAGTCCAACCGGGCGAAGCCGAGGAATAAGCGACAAGCTATTTCCCGTTGAGTGAGCTATTTGATTTTCGGGCGCTCCAACACAGGCCCGTCTTCCTGAGGCTTGGGCGGAGAACCTAAAACCATTGTCACCGTTTTGGTTTCTTCTTTCTCTTCAAACCAAACGGTCAGTTCGATCTCCTCACCGCCTTCGTGACGATTGAGCACCTTGCGCAGTTCCAGCACGTCGTTGACCACCACGCCATCAATCTTCTTGATGACGTCTTCACGTTTGAGGCCAATTTTGTCGGCCGGAGAATCCTGCACCACAGCTTCGATCCAAAGCCCCTTGTGTTCAGGAACCTTGTTCATTTTTATTCCCATGAACGGTGGCGTCGCTTTGAAATTTTCGTCTCTCAGCCGGGTGATGACTTTGGAATCCGGAGCAATCGGAATCGCAAAACCGATCCCCGAGTCGTACCACTCCACCCCCGCACCAACGGCTTGAGACTGAGGATTCAGCGGAACACAAATCCCCAACACATTGCCTTCGATATCGATCAGCGGGCCACCGTAGTTGGCTGGACTAATATTGGCATCGGTTTGAATCGCTCGGCCGCCGACGCGATTTTTGGCACTGATAATCCCGCTGGAAATCGCCGGCGTGGTGTCACCGTAACCGACACCCACAGAGACCGCCCACTGCCCAACCCGAACCGAGTCTGCTTTTGCGAATTCAGGAACGTCGAGGTCGGAAACATCTTCGATCTTTAACAAACAGATTTTTCGAATGTCGTCTCGACCTCTCAACCGAGCGTTTCGCCGTTTACCATCATGAGTAACCACAGTAATCACTCGCGGGTTGTCGATAAAATTGAACGTACTGGTCACGACAAATCCATCCGACGATACCAGCAGTCCAGTCGTGTTCCCTTCGCCGCGTTTTCGAATACCTCCGATTCGCCCTTTCTTTGACGTCGAACCGACGAACGATTCGATCGTGACCAGAAAAGGCCGAATCTTGGTGGTGGCCGCGCGAATCGCTTTCGACGTCAGCAGCAGCGATTCCATCGCGTTGGTTGATTCGACAACGGGCTGGGCCGCGGGTTTCTCTGTCGCCTCCTGCCCGATGGCAACGTTACCGCCAATCAACAGCAGCGAAACCAAAACCGTAAAATGAATTTTCGACTGGCTCATTTCTTTTTCACCTCGATCGGTGTGATTGGAATTCGATAAACTGATTTACCGCGCAGGACAATGACGATCGTCTCCTCTCCGGGACGAAGACTTTTGAGGGCTTCATCATAGTCCTTCACCGTGGCCGTTTTTTTCTCACCCAGTGAAACAATCAAATCGTCGGGCTTCAATCCGACTTCACGCGCCGGCGAACCGCGTCGGACACGATCGACATAGGGGGGATCGTTCCGCCCACCGAGCTTGAACAGAGCGATTCCCAAGTCCGCTTTGGCGTTCGGTTGAATCGCCAATTTCTGGGCTTCCTCGACCAGCTTGCCCTCGACGAATTTTTTGAGCGTATGGCTGGGCACGGCATAGTTGAGCCGTGTGTTGGTGTCGGTACTGTTGATGATTTTGCCCACCATGCCAACAAGATTGCCTTGCAGATCGATCACAGCTCCGCCCGCCGCACCGGGGTTGCTGGTAATGGCGTCGATCAGCACAAGGTCACCGGCGTAAGCGATGTCGCGCGGGTTATAGCGAGCTTCAATCGATGAACGAAGCGAAATAATGCCTGCCGATGCCGACAGTGGCTCTTCGCGATCGGCGACTTTGAAGGCGTTGGTCAACGCAATCACAAAATCTCCCTGCTTGCCCACAGGCTTGTCGGACAATTCAAAATAATCAGGCGTCCCCCGATCGATTCGAAGCGTTGCCAACCGAGAAACACGATTCTTTTGCACGATCGAAGCCGGGTGGCTGACCCCATCGCTGGTGACCACGCGGACATTGCTGCCATCCAAAAACACGCCCTGGGCTGTTAAGATCAAACCGTCGTCACTGACAATGATTCCGGTCGCAAAACCATCGACCCGTCCGGCACCGGCACCAAATACTTTGACCATCTTCGGGTTTGCCTTGGTCAGCAGTTCCTTAAAGACGCTGGCCGGCTTTTTCTGTTCGCCAGCGGGCTTTTCTTCTTGGGCGAAAACCCCAGGCACACACAAGCATAAAATCGCAACCAGCGCGAGCGTTCGCAAAACGAAAACGTTGCCAAGCGAATTTCTAAAACCAATTTGTGATCTCAAAGTTATTCTCCAATCTCTTCAAGGAGCTCATCGAGTTTCTTTAGTTGTTTTGATTCAGCGTCGAGCAACTCAAACGTTTTACGATTGAGCACCAATTCGGCTTTCTCCGTCAGTCCCGAAACGAAGCGAAACTCCATCGGGACTTGCAGCCCGTGTTCGGATTGATGGCCTAAAAACAAGACCCCGCCATCTTCATCACCATCCATCTTCGTTGCCATTTTTCGCAACAGCCCACCGATTTTCGATTCCCATTGTTGGCAATGAAGATCAATCCACACATACATGGAACCCTTCTTTTTGCCGGCGAACTTGATGCGACAGGAATCATCTCCGGCAACCCGATCGCTGCCATCGAGCAGCGGTTTCCCAAAGGCTCCAAAAGCCTTTTCCAACAAAGGCGACGCCACGCCATAGCCCAGCAATACGGGCAAGGTCGTGCGAGCCTCCTGTGCAGTCATTTTCTCCGCGGCACCTTCGGCGTCCAAGCGAAAGAAAGACTCGCCGTCAAAAACATATTGCTGAGCCCCTTTGACCAGATTGAAATTGAGCCAGAATTTCCCATCGGCTCGTAACGTCATTTCCAGCTCACCGCGTTTTTGCAGTTCGCCTTTGATGGTTTTCATAACGGCACAGATCATTGACCAGCCTCCGTCCGCTTTGTTTTCGACATCGGTGATGCTTGCGGTTCGCCATTCCTCCATCAGCATCTTCGTGTAACCACGATTAATTTTTTTGTGCCTGACGGTGCCAGGGTCCGCCGACAAGAGCTTGATCATCTCCTGTTGCTTTCGCAGCTGAGCCTTTTCTTCTTCGGACGGATCTCCATCGGGCTGCCGCTGTCTGCCGCGTGGCTGCTGCGGTTTGGGATAGGGCAATCCAAACGCTCGCACAACAATGCTTTTTTCTACGCCATCCTCAGAGCGGACCTTCAACGACACCGGCCAATTTTCGGGAATCGTGCAAATCAAATTCGTAAACTGGTTGGCGGTCTTGATCGGAACGCCTTCGAATTCCAGCAATTCGTCTTTAAGCTTCAATCCGGCTTGGGCCGCAGGAGAATCCGAAATCAACGAAGAACAAATGACTTTCCCGCTCCGCTGAGTGAAGCCCGCATCCAAGGTCGCGTGCTCGACCAGTTTCGTGGCCAACAATTCCGGAATGAAGTTACGAATCTGATTGGAGGAAATTGCATACCCCAAACCCACATTCACGCGGCCGCGATCATTGAAGCTACCCCGGCCATTGATCCCGATGACTTCGCCTTGAAAGTTGAACAGCGGGCCGCCCGAGTTCCCCGGATTGATCGCGCTATCGACTTGAATGCAGTTGCCATACTCCAGCTGATTCTGACCCGAACCGGGTTGGTAACGGTTGACTCCGTTGACGATCCCAAGGGTCACCGTGGGGACTTCGTCTTCGGTCAACACAAACGGGTTGCCCATCGCGAGGGCCCAATCTCCGACTTCCACGGTATCCGAATCCCCCAAGGGAGCCCACGGGAAATCGTCGCGACCCTGCATCTGGATCAGAGAAACATCGCCTCCGGGATCCGTTCCAATCAGCTTCCAGCGATAGAGTTTCCCATCGGCGATTCCGCCAAATCCTTCCACGCCCGCACCGGCGATCACGTGATGGTTCGTCAACGCGAGTCCCGACGGATGAATGATCACACCCGATCCGCCGCCGGCCCGATCGTCACCATAAACAGCAACCACGGAATTGACCACGCGCTTGATCGCAGCAATCCGCTGTTCTTCCATTTTGCGGACGGCAGCTTTTTGAGCGTCGGTAAGGCCATCATCGCCCAGCAGAGAAAAGCCATTGCTGAGAATAGCCAGCGCTACCACAGCGACGACCGCAATTTTTTGAAACATTCTCATTGTCGCCTACTCCGTTTTCAAAAATCGAGCTTTGGCCCAGTTCGCATGGTCGGCCAAATCTAACTGCTCACCGGGTTCCACAATGAGTTCAACCCGCTGAATCCCCTTGATGTCGACGTCAATGTCGACCGCAGGTTTGCCACCTTGAACTCGCCCACGCCACAACTGAATCCCATCGCCTTTGACACTCATGACACAATCGCCTCGGCCACGGGTTTCCATATCAACCCCAACGGTGGCTTTAAAACGATTGTGTTCTCTATCGTTTGAAAACACGATCCGAGACCATGACTGAGTACCAATGCCACTGTTGAAGGTCGTTGCCACGGGATCAGCCGAGTCCACGGCAACCATCAACCGCATGGGATTACCCAGCACGCTTCGGTTTCGCTGCCAAGGACGTTGAACGGTGAATTCGGGTCGGACCGATGCTTCCACGGGCTCCAACGACGACAGCCACACGATGTTTTCAGATTCGATTTTGATTTCGGAAACATGATTCCGGTCGATGCGAAGCGTTTTCTGACCGGTCAACTCAAGCGTGATTTCAGATTTGGAAACTTCCTTGAGTGCGCCTTTGATAAAGTCGGCGTTATCAAGACTCACTTCCGCGGCCGTTCCTTTGACTTTCTGCGTCCCCAGATCGGCAATCACGATTCCAACAACCTTCACTTTTTCAAGATTGATCGTCTGAGATTTGCCTTTAAAGTTCAAACTCAATTCGCCGTTGGAAAGCGATTCTAGCACCCCGGAAACCTTGGTCAGCTTGCCCTTGGATTTGGCAGACTCAATGATGACCTGATCCCTATCGCTGGCGGCAGCCATGACCGATTCAGGGACTTCAACGCTGTCCAATAGCAGAATCGAGCGAATCGACTGCATGGAAATCTGACGGATCCCCGCGACGGGATCAAAAGAAATCGACTCCCCATCGATGGTCAGGTTTTTCACCATCATCGATCCGCCATCGACCAGAGCGATTTTCGCACCAGCGGTTTTGGCGACAGGTTTCGTATTGAATTTTATGGACAGGATCTGGCTGATCGTCAGGTTTTCCAACCCCTTGCCGGTCAACGCGCCATTTTCGTCGATGGAATCCAATTGCCCCTTCACCGTCGTGCCAGAGATCGTTTCAAAGGTCTCTTGTGCGGAAACCGGGCCAGCAAGGGAAAACGCCGACAGGAGCAACAGACTAAATACAGCTGCAGAATTCTTGGAAATCATGGGCTCAAAATGAACAAACATGGGATCTGTCTAATCTTAACCCCATTTGTCATCGGGTGAGGCCTCACATCTCTGAAATTTAGTTAACCATTGCCGAATATTTGGCAAATCGCCCACACTCAGGCTTCTAAATCGCTTCCAAGCTAAAAGAAAAATCCCTTCCCTCGACTCGCGAATTGAGTTCGAGCTTACCTTCCAGATCAACCGCCTGCCCATCGATCTGAAAATCGGCAAAGGAACGACATCGCCAGCCACCATCCCGCCGCAGCAAGATCACCTCGTGTTCCCAGCCATTGCAGCGAATGTGGGATTGATTGGCCGGCCCAAGGATAATCGTATCGCCCGCAATCAAAACGCCATCGGACCACGGATGCGTCCGGTTATGGGATTCAAAACTGATCACCGCCGTGACGCTCCACGGATGGGGTTTGGCATATCGCAGCGACACCGAATCCCCCATCTCAAAAGTCCCGTTGTGGATCAACAGCCGGGAATCGACCACGGGTTCATTTCTGATCGAAACGGGACCCATCGGGTGGATCAGATGCCCCGAATCACTGGATTCAATATTCGCATGGAGCTGATGAATATCACCGCAAATCGGGATCGAAACATCGTTCCGCTCGGTCGATTGGCCAATCGAATTGAGCTTATCGGCACAGACCAGATAGCCCCCGACACCGTCGACCCAGACCATGAACCGGTTCCGAGGTTCGTTGGAAACGGTGCTTTCAGGTTTCGATTCTGCTTCCGACGGCATTGCCTTTGAACTCGCTGAAATGAGATATCATCCAAGATCTTGTTTTACAAAGATGCCATGAATTCGCCATCGGTGGATTGTTATTGGAAAATTTCTCAGAACATTTTTACCGGATTTAAGGCCACTGCAGGATGCTTCGGGTTGAACCTCCAGAAGGGGCCTCGATCAACCGATTCTGCTGGAATACGCTTTTGGTTCGAAACACAAGCGGCGTCTTGCGGCTCATGCCTGCTATCGACGACAATCCGACTTATCCACCATTCAAGTCTCTGGAATTTAATTTATGCCCAACAAGGACAAAGTTCTTATTGCCAACGGCCAAGGGTTCTGGGGTGACAGCATCCTCGGGCCGGTTCGACTGTGCAATGAAGGTCCACTGGACTACCTGACATTGGACTATCTGGCTGAAGTATCGATGAGCATCATGCAGAAGCTCTACGATCGCGACCCCAAGAGCGGCTTTGCCCAAGACTTCGTTCGGTTGTGCAAACGCATATTGCCAACCTGCCAAGAAAAAGGCATTCGCATCATCAGCAATGCCGGGGGCGTTAACCCCGAAGGCTGCCGCGAAGCCATCTTCGAAGTCATCCGCGAGCTGGGACTGTCCGGAATCAAAGTCGCCGTCGTGACCGGCGATGATCTGACCGCCGATCTACCGGAGCTGATTAAGCAAGGGCACGAACTGAAAAACTTGGATACCGGCGAGCCGCTCGATTCGATGCTCGACAAAGTCAAAACCGCGAACGTGTACGTGGGCGCCGGACCAATCGTGGAAGCCCTATCTAAAGGCGCCGACATTGTGATCACCGGACGCGTCACCGACCCCGCCATGGTGCTGGGCCCGCTGGCCTATGAGTTCGACTGGTCGATGGAGGACATGGACTTGCTGGCATCGGCGACGATCGCCGGCCACATCGTTGAATGTGGAACGCAGTGCACCGGCGGCAATTATACGCACTGGCGCGATGTGCCGGACATGGCTCGCATGGGCTACCCGATCATCGAAGCCGCACCGGATGGTTCTTTTGTCGTGACCAAACACGACGGAACGGGGGGGTTGGTGAACGTGGAAACCGTTTCCAGCCAGCTGATTTACGAAATGGGCGACCCGGACAATTACATCAGCGCCGATTGCGTGGCCGATTTCACGAGCGTTCGTCTGAAACAAGACGGGGCCAATCGAGTCAAAGTCTCCGGCGCCAAAGGCAAACCGCCTACCGATTCGCTAAAGGTCTCAATCGCCTACGATGGCGGCTACAAAGTCCTTGGGCAATTGACGATTGCCGGTCCCGACGCCGTCGACAAGGCAAACTTGTGTGCCAAAATCGTTTTCGAACGAGCCGCCATGGACGGGATCACTTTCCCGGAAGAGGATAAATTCGTCGAACTGCTGGGCAACAATGTTTGCCACGCGGGGATTCTTTCACCGCCGGAACAACCGGGGGAAATCGTGCTGCGAATCGGGGCACGATCGGATGATCGCAGCAAGCTCAACCGGTTTGCGATGGAGATTGTCCCGTTGGTGACCAGCGGCCCACCGGGGGTGACCGGATACGCGGGAGGACGTCCTAAGGCCACAGAAATTCTGGGCTATTGGCCGACCTTGATTCCGCGAGAGTTGGTTCAGTGCAGTGTGGACGTTTCGGAGGCAGGATCATGAAAGTCGCTTTATCAAAAATCGCTTACGCCCGCAGTGGTGACAAGGGAGACGGAAGTAACGTCGGCGTGTTGGCCTACAGCCCCGCGGGCTATGAGATCCTTCGTCAACAACTGACCATCGATCGCGTTAAAGAACATTTTAGCGAGATCTGTTTTGGAGACGTGATTCGCTATGAGGCGCCCAACCTGTTGGCGTTGAATTTCATTTTGCACGATTCGCTTGGTGGCGGCGGAAGCCAGACTCTCAAGACCGATGCTCAGGGAAAGACCCACGGGCTGGGGATCCTGTTTATGGAAGTCGAAGTCCCGGATGATTTTCCGTTAGAGGAACGGTTGGCTTAGAGCGGGTTGTTGCGAACTTCGTGGACGGGACGCTCCGCGGCCCGAACGAAGCGAATGACTCTGCCTGTTCGATCGAAGCTATGGATATTGCTACTGATCGCCCTGCAGCCGGAATCGAACTTGCAGACGAACGCCCCCGCATTCCGCCTAAGGTACAAACAGACGAACTTGCTACCGCGAAGCGAACTGCTCGGCGAACTGAATCATCCACGAATTCAGTTTGACCTCAAACGCTTCCATGGCGGCGTCTTCGATGTCCTCGAAATGGTTCCAGCTGAACAACTCCCGGTCGGAAATCGTGCCTTTGCCGGCGATGTTGACGACGTTGTAGTCGTTCAAAGCTCGGACGGTCAGTTCCAGACGACTGAAAAACGATCCGAATTTTCCATCCGGTCCCGCTTTGAGATCGGTGCGATAAATCGCGCCGCCCCAACCCTTGGAGCCGTAAATGATGTCGTACTCATATCCGGGAAACCGCTCGGCAAGACTCTTGAGGCCTTTCTCGATATGCTCCGAAAGGTGCAAACGAAAATCGTTGTGACGGCGCTTCAAATCATCCGCACTGCGATCCTTGGCCTCACGATCCTGCTCACGTTTGGTGTTCCGCTGCTGGCCTCGTTCGATGGCCTGCTCAAGTTGTTTTTCAAAGTCCATGTCGATCTATTTTTGGATTGGAGACGCATGTCTACAGAGAGTTCCAATACCTATCAATTTTAAACGGGCCTATTTGTCGTCAGAATCTTTTTCGGGTTTCTTTTTGTGAAACTGCATCAAATCCGAAAAAGATCGCATCGGTTCGTCACCCTTCAACATTTGGTCGGTAATCGGGGTCACAGGCTTCGGCTTGCGAGGCTTTTGAGTTCGCTGTGGACGTTTGCCTTTCTGAGGACGTCGACCGTGCTTCGGGTCCCCACGTGTACCACGCGATTGTGACCGCGGTCCACTTTGATCCCTGCTTCGGCCGTCTTTGCTTCGGCTATCTTTGCCGCGGCCAGAGCGTCTCTTTCCACCGCCGCCGGTTCGTTCGGTGCCCGGTTTGATCGCCGTCAGTTTGACACGACGCTTGGCCGTATCGATCTCTGTCACCCACGTGCGAATCACATCGCCCACGGAGTATACGGTTTGCGGGTCCTTGATGAAGCGATTGGACAAATGGCTGACATGCACCAAGCAACTTTCGCCCAGTCCAATGTCGACGAAGACACCGAAGTCAACCACATTGACGACTTGGGCGTCCAACTGCTGGCCTTCTTTGAGCTCTTCGGTTTTCAGCATCCCACGGCGGAACACGGGCTTGCGTGCTTTCTCGCGAGGATCCCAATCCGGGCGTTTGATGGCCCGCACGATATCACTGATCAGCATGCTTCCCACAGACATTTCAGTGCCGAGCTTTTCCAGATCGATCTCTTTGATCTTCTCGGCGACTTCACGACGCTTTTGACGCGCCTCGTGCCATGCCGATGGGGACAGCCTGCCGGGCAGGGGCGGGGCTTCCGCTTTCAGGGCTGGTTCCGGTTTGCTTTCCGCATTCGCTTCGGCTGAAGCTGTCGGGATGGCTGCCGGTTCAACTGCTGGAGTATCCGCAGCCTTCTCTGGTTCAGCGGCCGCAGGTGCTTCTGCAACCGCAGGTGCTTCTGCAACCGCGGGGGTTTCGACAGCCGCAGGGGGAGCAGCTTCCGCTTCCGCTGTCTCCGGCTTGGCTTCTTCTGACTTGGCTTCTTCTGGCTTAGCAGCAGCGTCGCTACTGGCGGCCTCTGGTGTGGCTGGTGCCGGAGCAGGGGCTACAGGCTCTTGCGGTGCCACTGGAGGAAAGAGCGATTTCGGATCCGAACCGGCCATCGAAATAATCTTTTCGGCAACTTCGTAGCTTTCGGGGTGAATCGATGTCGCGTCTAGTGGCGTGTCTCCGTCAACGATGCGAAGGAAACCCGCGGCCTGAACAAAAGTCGCATCGCCAAAACCGCTGACTTCGCGGAGCTGCTGACGTGTTTTAAAGGAGCCGTTTTCTTTGCGGTGCTCGACCAACCGTCGCGCCGTCAGGGCATTGAGTCCGCTGACGTAGCGAAGCAACGATGGACTGGCCATGTTGACGTTCACGCCAACTCGGTTGACACAAAACTGAACGACATCGTCAAGCGATTCGGCAAGATGTTTGGCTTTGACGTCGTGCTGGTACATTCCAACACCGATGTTCGCCGGGCTAATTTTGACAAGCTCCGACATGGGATCCTGCAAACGGCGTCCAATCGACACGGCGCTGCGAATCGCCGGACTGGCCTCGGGCAACTCTTCACGACCGACTTCACTGGTCGAGTAAATACTGGCTCCGGCTTCATTAACCATCACGTAGCGAATCGCTTGGTTTTCACCCAAGTGAGTTGCGATGCAATCTGAAACCATCTGCTCGGCTTCGCGGCAAGCCGCACCGTTGCCAATCGCAATGATGTCGACTTTGTGTTCGGTCACCAACTGAGCGATCTTCTGTTTGCCTTCGTCGCGACGCGTTTGGTTACCGACAACGAAAACATGATCCGTGTGGAGCATGCTTCCGTTAGCATCTAAAACGACAACGGAACATCCGCGTTTGTATCCGGGGTCGATGGCCAAAACACGGCGGTTCCGAATCGGCGGTTGCAACAAAAGGTGCTTCAGATTGCTGGCGAAAACTTCCACCGCGTGAGACTCTGCGGTCTCCGTCATTTCACGGCGAATTTCCCGCTCCAAGCTGGGGATGACCAGTCGAGACAGGGCGTCCTGAAGACAGGTCTTGAGATGGTCTTTAAACGGATGTTCGTCAGCGATGCACTGCTTTTCAGCGGTCTGAGCAATCCGTTTTTCGTCACACTCGATTTTGATTTTCAGTTTCCCGGCACGCTCACCACGGTTAATGGCAAGGATGCGGTGGTGAGGAAACTTTTTGACGGGCTGTTTGAAGTTGTGATAGTCGCTGTAGGGATCGTCGACTGGCTTCTTCTTTTTCTTTTTCTTCTTTTTCGGTTTGGCCGGGGTTTCGGCAGTCGCTTTCGCTGCGGCAGAAGAAGCATCGGCTGGCGGAGTTGCTGCTGCTGGGGCAGAGGATTCCGTTTTCGCTTCAGTCCCTGCTGCGGGAGTCTCAGCTGCGGGTGTCTCTGTTTCAGCGCTGGCTGGTTTTTCGGCAGCCACCGGCTTGAGAGGCTCTTTTTCGGCGGGCGCGTTTTCAGCCGGAGCTTGAGGCATGCTTTTAGAGACAGTTTCAACGGTCGCCGCTGGTGTGGCTTCTGCCTCCGGTTTGTCAGTTTCGGTTTTTGGCTGGGCGTCGGATTCGGCAGCTTCTGTTTTGAC
>CAZDZX010000040.1:0-4183 GCA_964510005.1 uncultured Pirellulaceae bacterium | reverse complement strand
TTCATCCGCCTTTTTAGTTTCGTCTTTCTTTTCTGCAGCCGCAGGTTTCTCTTCCGTTTTCACCTCTTCGGGTCTGGCGGTGCTGAGCGCCGTCAGCTTGCCACTGTCCAACAAAATCTTGCGCAGCTTTTGACGCAGTTCGATGTCGTCCGCAAAACGCTCCGCCAACAGATCGCTAACGCCTTTGATAACTTCGTCGACGGAAGTTAAACCTTTGTCGACCCGCACGTAATCGGTGGCGCGTGTGGCCAGATCCACATCGGGAGATTTGCCTTCGAAAATATCTTCAGCGAGAGGACCCAGCCCTTTTTGTCGGGCGTCCTGAGCGCGGGATTTTTTACGCGGCTTGAAGGGCAGGTAGGTGTCTTCTAGCTGCCGACTGGTGCTGGCTTTTTCAATCGAAGCTTTCAGCGCGTCGGTCAACTTGCCTTGGGACTCGACTGACTTCAGCACGAAGGCCTTGCGATCTTCGAGCACGCGCAGCGAAGCAGTCCGCTGTTTGACAGCCAAGATCTGTTCTTCGTTGAGACCGCCTGTTTCGTCTTTGCGAAACCGCGTGATGAAAGGAATGGTGTTTCCCTCATCTAGCAACTGAATAGTTTTCTTCACCTGTTCCGGGGGAAGGTTCAGGTCACGCGCAACAATAGAAATATCGATCATGGGATGATCCTAGGATTCTTTTGAGTCCGGTTTTCTTTGAGTGACCTGGACACACAACTAATGTTCATTAGTTTATCACGACAAAATAGAATTCGCACCAGCGGAAGCGCTAGTATCCTGCCGCATGACCATCTTTTCTTGATTCCGAAGCGCCCAGCCAGACATCGTTTTTGACGTCGTATCCGATGCCTTGATATCCTCCAAATGCGCCTTTGCGGCTAAAAAACCGATGCTCTCGTGCTTGCAGGTTTTCAATTACGGACCTGCGAAAGCCTTTTTCCAGCGAAACACCGCCTCCATTGCTCATTTCCTCGCCCGTGGGCTGGGAGGATCCGGTATGCAGAATCCGCGGCGCATCCCCGGCTTCCTGGAAGTTCATCCCAAAATCCACGATATTCATGACGATTTGGACGTGCCCCTGGGGCTGGGTGGCCCCGCCCATAACGCCAAAACTAAGGAACGGCTTTCCATCCCTCGTCACAAAGGCCGGAATAATCGTGTGGAAAGGTCGTTTGCCGGGAGCGTAGGAGTTTGGCCGGCCCGGAGTCAGGTCAAATAGCTCGCCACGATCCTGTAGGCAAAAACCCAATCCATCGGGGCACATCCCCGATCCCATGCCACGGTAGTTGCTCTGGATCAGCGAGACCATGTTTCGATCTTTATCGGCTACCGTCAGATAAATCGTATCGCCTTGGGTAATTCCGACGTCATATCGATCGGCTGACTTTTTCGTGATCAGCTTCCGCCGCTGGTCGGCGTATTCGTCAGACAACAACTGCTGGATAGGTGTCTGGAAAAAATCCGGATCGGCGTAGAGCCTAGCACGGTCTTCAAAAGCCAGCTTTTTGGCTTCCACGAAAGCGTGGATATGCTCGGTGCTGCCGTATCGGATTTTAGAAAAGTCATACCCTTCCAACACCTTGAGCATCTGCAGCGCGGCGATGCCTTGGCCATTGGGAGGCAGCTCCCAGACGTCGTAGCCACGATAGTTAACCGAAACCGGTTCAACCCACTCGCTTTTGTGAGCCGCCAGATCGTCGTAGGACAGGTAGCCGCCATGTTTTTTCACAAACGCACCGATCGTTTTGGCGATGTCGCCTTTGTAAAACTCGTCACGCCCGCCATCGGCGAGCTTTTGCAACGTGCTGGCCAGTTTTGGGTTGCGAAAGATCTCTCCTTTGCCGGGCGCTTTGCCGTCGGGCAAAAATGTATCTGCGAATCCGGGATATCGACGCAGCGATGAACTTCGATCCCAATAATAAGCGATCAACTCAGAAACCGGAAAACCTTCGTTTGCGTAGTTGATCGCAGGGGCAAGATTTTCCGCCATTGAAAGTTTGCCAAATTTTCCGTGCAGCTCGAACCATCCGTCGACGCAACCCGGTACCGAGATCGGCAATGGCCCCAGCGACGGAATCTTTTTGCGATCGCCAATCTCTTGTTTGAGTTTTTCCAACGTCAGGCTTTGGGGCGAGCGACCGCTTGCGTTGAGTCCGTAAAGCTTCTTTTCAGAATCAATCCAGACAATCGCAAATAGATCACCACCGATCCCGTTGCCCGTGGGCTCCATCAGCCCCAACGTCGCATTGGCAGCAATCGCTGCATCGACAGCACTTCCTCCCGATTTGAGGATATCCAATGCGACTTGGGTGGCCAGCGGTTGGCTGGTTGCGGCCATGCCGTTTTTGGCGATCACTTCACTGCGTGTCGCAAACGACTTCCCCGTGATGCGATCTTGGGAGCGTGCCTCCGCTGGGATCAGCCACATGAAAATTTGAAACAGGAGTACGATTTTCAAACCCACCGAATGTCTCATTCATATCTCCTAAAGAAATCGCTCGCCCTACAAAGTCTAACGCAAATTGTTGCCCCGTTGTCGCAGTCAATTGACGCCACCGCCCGACAATGTAGAACATTAATCATCGCTGGTATCCGGGATCCTCATGGTGCGTTTTGATGGCCGATCCAACCCATTCGTCGAAAAACAGTTCAGTTTCTAGAAAACTGGAACTGGCTGCCATCATTGGTTTCGTCATTTTGAACGTTGCCGCTCCTTTTGTGGTCGGTGAAATGTATCCCGTTACCATTTCGCCAATGTTTTGTGACCAGCCGAATCAGTATTGCACCTATCAGATTTTCGATCAGCAGGGCAACGAACTGGATCCCGAGCAACTGGGTTTGCATCTGGTTTACGATGGCAATCCGGTGGGCCTAGGGATGGGGATCGAGGCCAAACCGACCATGCACGGATTTGGCGAAGTCCCAACCATGGAGCAAGTTGAAAATCACATTCGTGCGGCCGCGGCAAAGCTCAATTCTGCTCAATTCAATTCCGTGAAGGTCGTCCAAACGGTGGTTTGCTGCGAGGACGGGTGTCCAGTCCGCTGCCAGTTTGAATCGACGATCGAACTGCTGGAAACAGCCCCGTGAGCCAGAACGAGAGCCCCCAACCCGAGCGCAAAGCCAGCCGGATCAGTCGGTTCTGTCAGTGGCTGTTCGATGAAGCGACACCGCGATTCGGCCAGCTTTCTGTGTGGCTGCTGTTGCTATTTGCCGTGATCGTGTCGCTGCTTCCCTTCGAAGCCGATATCGGTCCGCGGCGAGCGCAACCGGCAACCATTTTCGCTTGGATGCCCAGCCAGATCCTTGCCAGCCCGATTTTCTTTTTGGCGGCCCGTGTGCTGCTGTGCGTGTCGGCACTGTTGTGGGCGGCTCGGAAGTTTCTACCGTACAGCTGTTGGATGACAGTGCTTGCGTTCACGTTGATGTGGTCGCTGCGAATGGAAAATCTATCCAATGGATCGCACATTTTTAATGTGACGAACTGGTTGCTGATCATCCACGCCATGTGGTTTCATTTTCGACACCGCGAGATTGCGGCCTCGCTGGCTCGCAAGGATTTTTTCGAAACGCGACTCTACCCGCGGTGGGTTTTCTGGCTGTGCCTTTTTTATCTGGGTTGGTTTCATTCGCTGGCCGGGATCACCAAAATTTCAACCAGCGGTTGGGGATGGGGAACCGGAGTCTCGATGCAGCTGTGGACGGAACTGTTCGGAACCAAAGCATCTCCCTTTGCCCAAGTTTTCCTGTGGGATACCGGCCTGACTGCGATCCTGCAAACGGGGGCTTTGTTTGTCGAATGCCTGAGCATCGTCTGCGTGCTGGGGGGCTGGTTTCGGTATGCCATCGGTCTGGCCTTGATCGGGTTTTACTTTGGCGTCCTGACGACCTTTGTCGATTTTGGGTTTCACTTCAACGCGATTCTGGTGGCTTGGTTTTTGCTGCCCGTCGACCGCTGGCTGGGCCTGACATTCACCCCCAAGGCCTAGGGAGAAACCACCCGTGGACAACGTTGCACTTTTGCTTTCCACCAATCTGCTTCCCGATTCAGAGGGTCGGCGGAAAGACGCTTTCGAATTCGATGAGCAGATCGAAAAACTCGTGCCCGCCTTCGCAGCCCACAACCTGCGACTGGAAACTGTCGTTTGGGAGGAATCGCTAGACAGGGCAGGGGACTACGCCC
>CAZDZX010000039.1:18081-19565 GCA_964510005.1 uncultured Pirellulaceae bacterium | reverse complement strand
GATGTTGCCACTTTTCGGGGACATGAACAATCATGGGAACGCGCATCCCGGAATCGCCCGCGTAGCGTTTGTGACGGGGCATGCCTGAGCCGTGGTCTCCAAAAAAGACAACGATCGTGTCGGCGGCAACACCGGCTTTGTCGAGATCGGCCAGATGCTTGGCCACCCATTGGTCCACGGTTTGAATGTTGTCCAAGTACTGGGCCCAGTCCCTGCGGATCTCTGGGGTGTCAGGCCAGTAAGGAAACAAGGTCACGGTAGCGGGGGCGATTTGTTGTTTGTGAGGCCGCTTTCTGATTTTACTTTCGTGGGTGGTGCCGCTATTGAAGACGGCAAAGAATGGCTTTCCTTCCGGGCGATTCTTCCAGTGCGCTTTTTTGCTGGATTTGTCCCAAGGCTTGCCGGCATTTTGAAAGTTGTAGTCCTTTTTTGAAGCGTTGGTGCAATAGTAACCGGCAGCCCGCATCAGTTCGGGCAACAGTTTGACATTGTCGGGTTTGATGGCATTGCAGCGCATGTTGCCCGCGCCCAGCGACGTGGCGTACCTGCCGGTGATGATTGTCGTTCGCGCCGGCGCGCAAACCGGATAATTGGACCACGCGTGTTTGTAGGTGACCGACCGAGCAGCTAACCCGTCGATGGAAGGTGTTTTGACCGTCGCAGCGTCATAACATCCGACATGAGGACCGATGTCTTCGACTGACAGCCAGAGTATGTTGGGCTTTTCAGCGGTCGCGATTTTGGGAAGCCACAAAACGGCAAATACGGCAACAAGCTTTATCAGACGTGCGAACATGGTTCAGTTTCCAGTTGTTAAAACAGTGACAAAATAAACCGACTATTTTTTCTTGGGTCGAAACGCTTTGATGCGGCCCGGATCGGTTTCAATAAACGGGCCTTCGATCAAATCGATGCAGTAGGGGACGGCGGCAAAGACGGCATCGAGGCATTCGGCGATCGCTTTGGGGCTGCCGGGAAGGTTTACGATCAGGCTTCGTCCGCGAATCCCAGCGGTTTGACGGGAGAGGATGGCCGTCGGCACGAATTGCAACGATACCGCACGCATCTGTTCGCCAAACCCTGGCATCATTTTTTCGCACATGGCTTCGGTGGCTTCCGGAGTCACATCCCGCGGGGCCGGGCCGGTGCCTCCGGTGGTTACGATCAGACAGCATTCTTCGTTGTCCGCCAACTGTTGGATGGCTTGGGAGATCGCGGGGACTTCGTCGGGGACGACACGCTGTTCGATGGAATGGGCCGTGGTCACGACATCGTCGAGGTAATTGACGACGGCGGGACCGCCGCGATCTTCGTACTCGCCACGCGAGGCGCGATCAGAAACAGTGATGACTCCAAATTTTACGACCATCAAGAATGTGCTCTATGGGTTTTGTCAGTGGCTGTTTGTGGTGACGAGTTCGCGGTGGAGGTGTTGGGTGATTGGTGAGGTGGCGGTTCGTGATTGGTGAGCGCCTTGCCGCTCA
>CAZDZX010000039.1:3373-17981 GCA_964510005.1 uncultured Pirellulaceae bacterium | reverse complement strand
CCGCTCAGGAAAGAATATACAAGATGCAGACGGGTGCGTCACGCGTTGCCAATTCCCGAAAGCAGGCTGACTTCCGGCTTGCACATGTTTTGCACCTGTTCGGGGCTTGGCGCGCAAAAAAGGTGGCATAGGCTTCCGGCACTTCCAGCCTGTGATCAAGCGCTATCCCTTTGTTCCATCTACGGCGGGCGAAACAAAGGCCTCGTCGAGGATCGCGGCTGCTTCTAGATGATTGGGATCATAAGTTAACGCCGACAGCGAAACCTTGCCTTGGGTGACGGCTTGCACATCGGTGAACCAATCAGACGGTTTGGGTGCCGGCGCGTTGGTGGACCAAAACCAGTTATTGTTCTTCGGATCGGTTCCTGTTTGAAAATGGTAACCCAATGGATTGGACTCGACGGGAACGCTGACCACTTCCGGAGCCCGTCCCTGTTGCGCTTCGCGAATGGCAGCATCGGGAAAATTCAGATTTAAGGTCGTGCGATTGGGAAATTTGGTTTGTATCAAACGCTCGATAATCGGCCACGCAAGATTTGCCGCGGTGTCGAAATCTGGATTGTCGCTAGATTCAACGCTGACCGCGATCGATTTAAAATCAAACATCGACGCCGTGAACGCACCGCCAACGGTTCCCGAGTGACAGACGTTGATGCCAACGTTCAGCCCTTCATTGATTCCACTGATCACAGCATCGGGCTTAAACGGGCACAGTTTGTGGATTCCCAGTTTGACACAGTCCGCCGGCGTACCATCGACGGTGTAGCCTTCGGGGTTTTCTGAGTCGTTGTCGAAAATGGCTTGCGGAGTCAGCGGTCGCATAAAAGTAATCGCTTTACTGATCCCGCTTTGTTGGGAAACAGGTGCCACTACGAAAACGTCCGCGTGCTTTTTCAGTTCGGCAACCAAGGCCCGGATTCCGGGCGCCGTGTAGCCATCATCGTTGGTAACCAGAAGTTTCATGAAGTTGCTTGCCATTTGCCTGTCATCGCCTGTTCGTTAGAGTTTCTTCATCTTGTCGGAGTTGGGCATCCGGAATCATGTTAAATTGCGGTGGCTTTGTCGCTAACGCGCAACCATTCGGGAAGCCGCTGAGGCTTGCCGTGTTTATTGACGCAGGCCACGGTCGTGTGGCCTGTGCAGATGATTTGATCATCACGAGTAATTTTGTATTGGTGAGTGATGCGGACACCTTTGGCTTTTTCCAGTCGAGTCTCGATGGTGAGCAGATCGTCAAATTTGGCAGCCGATTGATAGTCACATTCGGCGTGAACGATAACCAGCATCATGCCGCTTTCTTCCATTTCCCGATAAGAATGGCCCCAAGTCCGCAGCATTTCGGTGCGTGCGACTTCAAAATAGTTCAGATAGTTGGAATGGTGGACATGTCCCTGTCCGTCGGTTTCTTGGTACCGGACGCGAAGTTCCAATGTATGAATGAGGGGAGATTGCGATAAATCAGGCATGAACTTCAGTGACAATTGAGAGTTTTGGTTGACCGAATGCACGCCTTGGCTTAATTTATTCGACGTCCAGCCATGAAGGTAATCTTGAATGTTCGGGATTGAGGTCAGGCCGTCAAGGCCTCGTTTGGAAGACGATTCGCACCTCGGGACGACAATTAGAAAATTGAGCTGGTCAGCCTATGAATAACGGGAGTCAAAACGACGACTTTGGGGCAGTAATAGATTATCAAACCGCAAGAGGGCGAGATTACCCTGCGATTCGCCAATTTACCGTTTTTCTCGAAAACCGAGTCGGTGCATTGAGCGGAGTTCTGCGTCGGTTCCGAGGTTCGTCGGTTCGAATTCTTTCCTTGCATATTCATGATTCGGCCGATTGCAGCATTTTACGTTGCATTCTCAGCCAACCCGAAAAAGGGCGAGAGATTCTCGAACGAGCCGGGCTGGCGATGATTGAAAGCGATCTGATTGGCATCACTCTGCCCGATACCGATCAGCCCATGCTGGACTTGTGTTCAGCGTTGCTGCAAGCTGAAGTGAATTTGCTGCAAAGCTATACGTTAATGGTACAGAATAACGGTTGCCCCGTTGTGGCGATCATGGTCGACAACATTGATCAGGCCCAGGTCACTCTCGAATCCAATGGTTTAAAGCCGTTGTCCGAGGATGAGCTTCAGGATTTGGTTTGATTTTGAAAAAGCGCGTTCAGGAAACAGGCGATGGCAATTCGAGTTACGTGTGCGAGCTGTCACACCCGGTTTAACGTTAGCGAAAAATTCGCAGGGAAAGAGGGTCCCTGCCCGAAGTGTAAAACCAAAATCAAAATCCCCTCTGCCTCAGAAAAGGTAAAAATCCACGCGCCCGAAATCACGGGTCCGAAAAACGTCAAAGGCGAATCGGTTCTCAAGCCCATTGAGCGAACAGAAACCGTCCTGACCGGGATTCACATTACCATCATCGCATCGCTGATCGTTGCGTTTCTGGTCTGTGCCGTAGTTTTGAATTTTATGTTTCCGGACAAATCCGGTTTCCCCTCGGTACTGCTGTGGATTTCAGCGATCGTCATTGGACCGCCAATCACCTACGGGGCTTACACGTTCTTGCGGGATCAGGAGCTCGGGTCGTTTCTAGGTAAGGAACTCTGGTATCGCGTGGCGATCGCATCGGTGCTGTATGCGTTACTGTGGTTCGCCATGCCGCTGGGAAGTTACGCCTTTAGCGATAACTACGAAACCGGTAGCTGGATTCTCGCCCTCGTCATTATGCTCGGCGGTGGCGGAGCGATTGGAATGCTGGCCTTCGATTTTGACTACATTATCGGTTTGGTCCACTACGGTCTCTATCTAGGGATCTGTCTGATCGGACGCTTTCTGGCTGGAATCGGGATGCTTCCCGGTAGCCTTGAGCAACCTGCAGCCACCCCTTCACCCGGAATCAATACCGGGCCGGCGGCCAGTCTGGAATGGTGGGACAGCCTTGCGCCTCTGATGGCGATGCTGGGATTGGGATGAACCGGATTCTGGCCATCCCTGAGATCCGGGCACTCGACGACAGCCCCTCGCTGATCCGGATCCCCAACCAAATGGACATCCCGGTCACGTCGCGGGTGTTGCGACTGATCGATACGCCGGTCTTTCAACGACTCAAACACATCAGCCAATTGGGGCTGGTCTCGCAAGTCTACCCCGCGGCCAATCACTCCCGCTTCGAACACTCGCTGGGAGTCTATCGGAACTGCTTGTTGTTCCTGCGGCACCTGTCGTGGGACGAGCGATTCCAAGCCAGCGTCAGTGATTCCGATGCGCAAACACTGCTGCTGGCCGCGTTGTTTCATGATGTGGGACACTGGCCGTTTTGCCATCCGATCGAGGACATGGGATTGGAGGGTTTGCCGCGTCATGAGGCGCTGGCCAAAGAGTGGTTGGCCGATCCGTCGGTCCAGCAATGCATCGAAGAGGACTGGGATACGACCGTTGATCGTGTGGTTTCAATCATCAACAAAAAAGGCCAATCAAAAACGGACCAATTGTTGGCTTCGATTTTGTCAGGGCCGATCGATATCGATAAACTCGACTACCTCTATCGCGACAGCCTGCATGCAGGTGTGCCCTATGGCCAGAACTTCGATACGCTTCGTTTGATCCGCAGCCTGTGCTTGAACAAGAACGGTGACAGACTGGCCATCGATCGCAAAGGACGCACGGCGGCGGAGCTGATGGTGTTTGCCCGCTACGTAATGTTCAGCGAAGTTTACTGGCATCATGCGGTTCGCGGCGCGACTGCGATGCTGCAACGGGCGTTCTATCGAAGTCATGTGTCCGGCGCGTCGATCGATTGGATGCCAGAATTTCGCAAAGGCGAATCGGAATTTGTGGCGGCGTGGCGGCAGCGGGCTTCGTCCGCCGGAGACGAATCGGTTAGCCAGATCCTTGAAGGTCTCTTTGGCCCGACGCGGCGGCTGTACAAGCGAGCTGCGAGTTTCAGTTTTACCGAAAACGAAACGCTCTACCGTGCCCTAGCTCACCAACCTTATACTTCGCTAGTAGAGATCGGTGAAAAGCTGGCGTCTCAGATGTCAGGTTCTTTGGGGCCTGATGACATTTTGATCGACGCGCCGCCAGTAAAACTGGAAGTCCAGTTTAATGTCGATGTGCAAGACACTCGTGATCAGTCATGGTGCTCTTTGGGCGAGGTTTCACCGGTGGTCGAAACCCTTGCTCGAACCCAGTTCGATGACTACGTTAAACAGGTCCGGATCTTTGTCCGTCGGGACATTTCGTTGGATCGAAAGTCATTCGATTGGGTCCATGCTCTTGAATCGGCAATCTGATTGTCAGCCGATTCGCTCTGCACGAAACATCTTAAAAAACATGAATCTAAGAAATGTTCTTTCTGTGTTGCTATTCCAGTTGGCGCTGTTGTCACCGGCTGTCTTGGTTGCGCAGGATTTTAGCGGCGTGAAATGGAAACGGGACGAAGACAATACGCCCAAACAAGACAAAATGGGGAGCGGCAAAAATCCCAGCACTAAAGATGCGACCAACAACCAAGGCGAATACACGTTCGAGATCACGACCACCAAGGGCGGAAAGCAGCGTCAAGAATGGAAGTATGAGCGTCGTCAGGGGTACACGGGGATGGAGTTGAAATTCCGCATCAACAGCACGCACAAGGCTTTCGATCAAGTTGGCATCGTTCAATGTCACGATGACCAAACCGGCAGCGAGGGTGTTTTTTCGATTTACCAGATTCGAAAATCAAGAGGCAAATACTTTTTTGGCGTTCAAGGCGACACGACGGAGGCCCAAAATCAGTACCGCAAATTCAAACCGGTCGAAATCAAGCTGGACCAGTGGTACAAGCTGAAACTGCGAACCAACACCCAAGGAAAGACTAACAGTTTCGAGCGAGCTCAATTGCTTTTGGAGGGGAAGAAAATTTACGACAACGTCATCAAAGGCGGCGGGGATAAAGAATCCTACTACAAGATCGGTGCCTATCGACTCAATAGCGGGTCCGGGAAAATGTCGGTGACTTTCAACAACATCAAGTTCTACACCGGCAAAAAGTAGCGCCGCACCGATCTTTCGGTCAGTTGTTTGTAGGGCCGGTTCCCACCGGCCAATCATCACTCGGGGCGAGCGGTCCCGCAATACTCGCAATGCTTGTGTCTTTGAGCGGCTGTGAGAATTGGCAGCAGGACCGGCAACCGTTCAAAAATCGATGGCTTGGACCCCTGCGTATTCCAATGAACTCTGAAGTCTTGCGACATTTCTACGCCTCTTTGTCACTCTACACTTCAGAGAAAATTTCGCTGATTGATCGGTGTTGATGGATGCGGCGAATCGCTTCCCCCAACATCGGGGCAATCGACAGAACTTTCAGGTTCGGCAATTGCTTTGCTTTCTCAGGCGAAACCGGAATGCTGTTGGTCACCACGATGGAATCCACCGGGGCCTCCTTCAGTCGCTCGATGGCCTTGCCCGCAAACACTCCATGCGATGCCGCCACATGGATCTCACGCGCACCCTTGCTTTTGACAAGTTTTGCGGCGGAGCAAATGGAACCCGCAGTGCTGATCATGTCGTCAAACATCAATGCGACTTTTCCTTCGACCGGTCCACCGATGATGTTTTCTTGCACGACGGTGTTGGCAGAGATGCGACGTTTGTCCAAAATCGCCAATTCGCCGCCAAGTCGTTTGGCGTGACCAACGGCGCGTTTAATCGAGCCTTCATCGGGAGAGACGATTACGATATCTTCCTGCGGAATCTCCAGCGACAAAAAGTGCTCGTTGAGTACCGAACCGGCATACAGGTGGTCCACGGGAACGTCAAAGAACCCTTGAATCTGGGCTGCGTGTAAATCCATCGCCAACACGCGATCGGCTCCGGCGCGGGTGATCATGTTGGCAACCAGTTTCGCCGTAATCGGAACACGACCTTCATCCTTTCGGTCCTGACGCGCGTAGCCGTAGTAAGGCACGACGGCGGTGATCCGTTCGGCACTGGCCCGCAGGCAGGTGTCGATCATGATCAACAGCTCCATCAGGTTATCGTTCACCGACGGGCAAGTCGGCTGGACGATGAACACGTCGCGGCCGCGGACGTCTTCGATTTTGCAGTGAAATTCGCCATCGGGAAACGTCGAAAAACGACAGTCGCCTTGGTCGATGTTGATGTTGGCACAAATCTCTTGGGCCAACGCGGGATTAGCGCGTCCGCTAAAAACCTGTAGTTCTCTGGTCATCTTGATTGACTGTCGTTTTCGGGACAGCAAGCGAAATCCGGGAATGCGCGGTAGATTAGCGGGACGTCAGTGCTTGTTCGACGGCCGCCAAGTGCTCAACGGTATTGACGCTGAGCGCTTCGATAGGCTTGAGGACTGGCAGTGCCCGCACGTCCTCGTCGTCTTTCAACAAAATGCCGGGCACATCAGTAATGTAATATTCATTCTGCTGGTTGTCATCGGTCAAACGGTCAAAGGCACCCAGCATTTTCTGACAATCGAACACGTAGGTGCTCATGTTCACTTCGTTGATCGCCTTTTGCTGCTCGTTGGCGTCTTTTTCTTCGACAATGCCGACAAACTTGTTGTTCTCATCGCGAACGATGCGGCCAAGTCCCGTGGGATCCTCGTGGATCAGCGTCCCCAGCACGCAGGCAGGATTGGAGTTCTCAAATTCCTTCAACAACGCGGCAATCGAATCGCTTTGCAGCATCGGTGAATCGCCTGCCACGACCACGACGGGCCCATCGTAATCCTTCAATTGCTCACGGCACATCATCACGGCATGGCCGGTGCCCAGTTGTTCTTCCTGCAACGCAAAATCGATTTCCGAATCGCCGCTCAAGCTTTCCTTGACAAGGTCAGCTCGATAGCCAACGACCGCCACCATTTTGCCAACCCCTGCGTCTCGCAATGCATCAATCACGTACGACACCAGAGAGCGGCCTGCTGCCTCGCAAAGGACTTTCGGCAAATCCGACTTCATGCGTGTGCCTTTGCCGGCCGCTAATACTACGGCCATCGCTGGAGATTTTTCAGACATATTTAGAACTTGAGAGGTTGGGAGTTGGGGATGGAAATTCGGTTCGCCGGCTGGCGGAAAGGTCGCTATTGTAGCGATTGTTAAAAAATCTGCTGCCCTGCTTAATGTTTGTAGTACGCCTTCAGGTCGAATGCGGGGTGATTCGCCTGACGATCGATTCCAAGCCCGCCTGCTCGGATTGCTTTTGTCTCTCCGGGACTATTCTCTTTGTGTCAAAAATAAGCCGTTTAGGCGCTAGCCTCGGTTTGCCGCAGGTGATAATTATCCGTTTAAAAAACCGTGGCTAGCGCCAAAACGGCTGGATTGTTCTTTGCAAACAGTCCCAACTTATTCCCACTCGATGGTGGCCGGTGGCTTGGAGCTGATGTCGTAGCAAACCCGATTCACGCCGTTGACTTCGTTGATGATCCGCGTGGACATTGACGCCAGCACCTCGTAGGGCAAATGCGACCAATCCGCAGTCATGAAATCGTCCGTATTCACACAGCGGATCACCAAGGCATTATCGTAGGTCCGGGCATCGCCCATCACGCCTACGCTTTGCACCGGCAGCAGCACGGCGAACAGCTGAGAGGTTTCGCGGTACAGGCCAGCTTTTTCGATTTCCTCAATCACGATCGCATCGGCTTCGCGGAGGACGACCAATTTGTCTTCGGAGACCTCGCCCAAGCAACGGACCGCTAGGCCGGGACCGGGGAAGGGATGTCGCCAGACCAGATGTTCGGGCAATCCCAGTTCGACACCTAGCGCGCGGACCTCATCTTTGAAAAGATCCCGTAGGGGTTCAATTAGCTCGAATCCCAACTCTTCCGGCAAACCGCCAACGTTGTGGTGCAGTTTAATCGTTGCAGCAGGTCCATCGACTGCAGCCCCGCTTTCGATCACGTCGGGGTAGAGCGTGCCTTGGGCCAAGAATCGAACGTTTTCGATGGAATCGGATTCTTCTTTAAAACAATCGATAAAGGTGTGTCCGATCCGACGCCGTTTTTCTTGAGGATCAGTAATGCCCGCCAACTGGCCAAGGAACTTGTCGCCGGCCGACACAACGTGCAGGTCAGTTTTAAAGTGATTCGTAAATTGCTCGACAACAATGTCGGCTTCGTTTTTCCGAAGCAAACCGTTGTCGACCAAGATGCAGCTCAACTGAGGCCCGATGGCTTTGTATAGTAGGGCCGCCACCACGGACGAATCGACGCCTCCGGACAGACCGCAGATCACGCGTGAATCGCCGACTTGCTCACGAATCGATGTAATCATCTCGTCGGCAAAATCTTTCAGCTTCCACGTGCCGGTGCACTGGCAGATCTTCATCAGGAAGTTCCGCAGCAGTACCGAACCGTTGGGAGTGTGAGTGACTTCAGGATGAAACTGCAAACCGTAAACGGGTAGCGTTTTGTGTTTGACGGCGGCCAGCGGGCAAGTGCTGGTTTTCGCCAGCGGCACAAAATCGTCGCTGACTTGGCGAACTTGATCGCCGTGACTCATCCAGACTTGGTCTTCGGCTGGAAAATCTTCGAACAGATCGTCGGCTTGACTGACTTCGCAGATCGCCCGACCGTACTCGCTGGTCGAGCAGCTTTCGACTTTTCCGCCCAGCTGATCGCAAACCAACTGCATGCCGTAGCAAATCCCAAGCACTGGAATGCCCAGCTCAAAGATTCCCGGATCGCACTTAGGGGCACCGTCTTCGTAGACACTGTTGGGGCCTCCCGAAAGGATCAGTCCTTTCGGATTGTGCTTGCGAAGGTTTTCCGGCGATATGTCGTGCCGGACAATTTCACAGTAAACGTTCTGTTCGCGAACCCGGCGAGCGATCAACTGTGCGAACTGCGAGCCAAAGTCCAGAACGAGGACTCGCTGGTCGGAAGTTGACGTCGGTGTGGTTTTGTCATCCATCAGAGAAACAGACACCGTTATGCCCTTTTTTATTAGCGTTTCAAAATTGGGAATCGCGGATTATAGGGAACGCCAAGGGGAAGTTCCAGTCGATCGATTAAACCTTACAAAACGCACAGTTTCCGCCCCAGTCGCGGCTCTAGCGACGAGCCTTGGAAAATACCCCCCTAACGGACCGCAGCGGCGGAAAGCGTATCAAACCATCATCTTTTTCAGCAATTTGGCGGTGCCAGCGATGGCGTTGGTGGGAATCGTGTGCGGGCCTTCAAATTCGGTGAACTCAACATCCAGCCCGGCGTCAGCCAATAGAGTGCACAGCGCGGTCGCGTTGTCGAACGGCAGAACTGGATCCAAAGTTCCATGAGATTGATAAACGGGGAACTTTCGGTCGCCCGCGATGGCTCGCCATTTGCTTTCGCAGATCAGCGTCCCCGACCAGATCACCAATCCGCCCAACGGGACTTTGTGATTCAAAGCCACTTCGGTCGTCAACATGGCGCCTTGCGAGAATCCGCCCACAACAATCTTTGCATGCTCAAGCTCCAAAGTCTGAGCCACATGTTCGATGACTTCCTCGATCATCTCGCGACATCCGTCCAATTCCTCAGGATGGCTGTTTTTCAATTCCCGGAACTTACCGCTGTCGGCCAACTGTTGAATCTTCTCAACGTCGATCATCCACCAAGCCCGCGATTCGAACTCGGGATAGATCTCCAACGCGATCGGTGCCGCCGGAAAGTAAAAGCTGATGTCCTCGAAAGCGGAATTCTTTTCGCGGATCGCTTGAGCCAGAGAAACAAGGTCATCTCCCGGTGCACCGAATCCGTGACAGAGGATCGCGGCACCCTTGGCCGCGCCTTTGGCGGGTACGACTTGGACATCCAATTGGCCAATCTTAATCTTTTCCTGTTTCATCAATGATCTTTCAAAGGGGATTTGTCGTGGCGAAAGCCACCGTTGACCGGAATCGTATGCCCGGTGATAAAGTTTGATTTGGAACTGGCTAAAAAAGCAACCGCCGATGCGACGTCTTCGGGGCGCCCCCAGCGTCGCATCAAGGAATCCGCAACGGCACGGCGCTGCCAATCGTCGCTGGCCTGTTCGCCCCATTGGGTTTTGATCCAACCGGGAGCCACACAGTTGACGCGAACTTGCGGAGCCAGCGATTGAGCCAGACTGCGGGTCATCGCCATCACGGCGCCCTTGGTGGTGGCAAACAATTCGCCACTGTCACCCGCCATGCCCTGCATGGCTTGGTCCCAGCCGATGTTGATGATCGAACCCAGAACGTTTTCCGCCACCATCATCGCACCGACCGCCCGTGACAACATCAGCGATGAGGTGACATCCGTCTGAATCAGGTAGGCCAGTTTTTCGGCCAACGTGCGATCGGCCCAAGGCCCCGTCAGCACATCGCCGCCAGCGTTATTTACCCAGATATCAACGCGGCCTTTCCAGCCCCATGCCGAGGCCACGAATTCATTCCAATCCGTTCCCTGACTGAAGTCGCCAAAAATAGCGGTCGCTTCGACACCGCGATCTTTCAGTCTGGCCAGCGTCTGATCGATGTGTTCTGACGGCTCCCGACCATGCACCACAATGTGGCAACGCTGCGACGCCAACTCCATCGCGATGGCATTTCCGATGCCCGTGGACGAACCGGTAACGACAGCGATTCTGTTTTCCAGTTCGAGGTTCACGGTTGGCGAAGGCAATAAATTGGGGTCAGTGACGGCAGTTTTCGAGCTTTATATCAGAAATCGGAATGCATTTTAGGTGGTCTGAGCCGATTCGAGGTGACGATCTGGCTCAAACCTGCCAAGATGATTCAACGTTCTCCCCTGATCAGAAACCGTATGGCCAAAAAACGAAAAGGCAAACAAAAGGTCCGAGCCAGTTTTCGCAAACGGCAAAACACTCGCGTCCGTAAAACGGATTACACCCGCGAGTTCGCCGACGACGCGCAAAAGCTGGAAAACGAGCAGACCGGCGAGCGGGTTTCGGGCAAAGGTGCGTTGACGCGAAAGCGGACGATTATCGGCAGCAACGCCGACACACCCGACGCTGGCTTTGAAGTCGAATTGGATGTAAGCGAAACGGGCAGCCTTTCGGGTCGAGTCCTTCGCGTTCACGGATTGAACAGTTTCGTGCAGGGAGACGACGACCGCGTCTATCAGTGCACCGTTCGCGGCATTCTGAAATCGCTGTCCACCGATCTGCAACACGTGGTCGTCGCTGGCGATTTTGTGATGATCGAAAAAGTCGACCATGGCGACGAAGATCAAGGCGTGATTGTCCGCGTTGAACCACGGCGAAATCAGATCAGCCGAACCAGCCGCAAGCGTCAACAGATTCTGGTGGCCAATGTGGATCTGGCACTGATCGTTGCCAGCGCCGCGCAACCGGGGCTTAAACCCAATCTGATCGACCGATTTCTGGTCAGTGCCGAACAGGCAGAAATTACGCCGGTGGTGATTATCAACAAAGTGGATTTGGTCGATCCCGCGGATTTGCAGCCCGTCGTCGGCGTGTGGAGCCAACTGGGATACCGTGTGATTTTGACTTCGACGTTGACGGGACAGGGCATCAATGAGATTCACGATCTGGTCCGCGGCAAAGACTGCGTTGTGACCGGGCAGAGTGGTGTCGGGAAGAGCTCGATTCTGAACGCCATCGAACCGGGCTTGGAACTTCGGGTCAGCAAAGTCAGTTCTGAAAATCAGAAAGGCCGACACACGACCACGACCGCTCAACTGGTTCCCATCAGTGGATCCTCGGGCGCCAACGGGCACTTGGTGGATACGCCGGGGATTCGTTCGATGGAGCTATGGGACATCATTCCCGAAGAGGTGGCCGGTCTGTTCCGAGATATTCGGCCTTTTATTAACGATTGCAAGTTTCCCAATTGCGAGCACACCCACGAAGAAGAATGTGCCGTAAAGTGGGCGGTGGCGGATGGTAAACTGGATGCACGTCGCTACGAGAGCTACTGCTGGATTCGCGAAAGCGATGAGTATTGATTGCGGCGATCGGTCGTCCTTTGAGCAGAAATACGCCGGACGGTGGCTGAAAACACAGCCAAGTCACTCGAATGGGGCTCAAATGATCCGTAAAACCCCCAAAGTACGAAAAAACGTGTGCGACATTTCGTTCTTACAAAACAGGGCCGCCAAATCGGGGTTTGACCAGTATAGGGCGTGCTTCTACACTTTAAGTGCGTGCTGTTTTAGGTAAAAAGATTAACCCCAACACTCACAATGTTCGGCTGTCAAGAAATTTTAGATCTCGACGTTCCACAGGTAGCGTTTGCTCCAATCGTGGCAATCGGCTTTGGCTGGCAAGAAATGCTGTTGGTCGCTGGTGTTTTCGTGTTGCTGTTTGGAAGTGCAAAACTTCCTCAGTTGATGCGAAACATGGGCCGCAGTGTGAATGAATTCAAGGCCGGCATGACAGACAAGCCAGGAAGCTTGGAAGACGAGCCAACTCCTCCGGAAAATCTTGAGCAGTAATTTTCGAGGGAAAGCTCATGGGATTCGGTGGCGCTGAATCAGTCATCCTCCTTGTTGTGCTTGGGCTTTTCACGCTAGGAGTAGGTGCAATAGTCGCATTGGTTGTTTTTCTCAGTCTGTCAAAGTCGAAATCCAAATGATGGTTGCGTTTTTAGGTATCGGAGGGATCGCTCCCACCGAATTGATGATCATCGCTGGCCTTGCCGTGATTCTGTTCGGCAGCAAACTCCCCGAAGTTGCCAGAAACGTCGGTAGCTCTTACGCTCAATTTCGCCGTGGCTTGAGCGACATTCAATCTTCGATCAAAAATGAGATCGACCGCGAGTTGGACGATGTCAAAAAGATCCCGGCTCAGATCGAAAGTGCTTACGACAGCGACCTGCCATCACAGACGGCTCACGAAGACGTTTTTGATCCCCCAGAAGAATAGAATTCTGCCAATCGTCTCACCTCAGATTGTCCACCGTTTGACCTGCTGGGTTGATTCGTCTAAAACCTGAACATTCCCTGCCCGAAAGTGGGCTCCGCGAGGGGGAGCCGTGAACCTGGTCAGGCCTTAACCGGAGCAGCCATAATCGGGGTACTCTTGTGCGGAGTCCGCTTACGGGCAGGGATTTTCTTTTGGATTGAGGTTTTCTTAGCGGGTGCCGTGACACCGAATCTCGGCTAAAATTCTGGCTGATTCAGCCCATACTATCCAAACGAGATACAGAGTTTTCTGATTTAGAAATTTCTGTTTTTGTGAGCGACAAGGCGTTAGCCGTCGGTTCGTTCCGTCTCGGGGACCGGCGGCTAGCGCCTTGCCGCTCGTTGGATTGAAACAGTATCGTGATTCAGCCCCCAAAATAGAAGCCGCATGAGTCCTTCAGAAGATCCCGCAACTTCCAGCTCCACTGGCGAATACCAGGTCGTTGCCCTCAGGTATCGCCCGCAAGCCTTTTCGGATCTGGTTGGCCAAGGCCACGTTGCCCAAGCGCTTTCCAACGCGATCGAATCCAACCGCGTCGGACATGCTTACCTGTTCACCGGTGCCCGCGGAGTCGGAAAGACTTCCAGCGCTCGAATTTTCGCCAAGTGCTTGAATTGCAAATCGGGGCCGGCCCCCGAACCGTGCAACGAATGCGAGATTTGCAAATCGGTATCCGTCGGTGAAGACGTTGACGTGCTGGAAATTGACGGTGCCAGTAACCGCGGTATCGACGAGATTCGTCAGTTGCGGGCCAACGCTGCCATTCGCCCAGGCCGCGGCCGATTCAAGATTTACATTATCGACGAAGTTCACATGCTGACCACGGCGGCGTTCAATGCGCTGCTGAAAACGCTGGAAGAGCCCCCGACGCATGTCAAATTCATTTTCTGCACCACCGATCCGCAGAAGATTCCGATCACAGTTCTGTCTCGCTGTCAGCGATACGACTTCAGTCCCGTTCAACCCAACGAGATCACCAACCGCCTGCGCGAGATCGCGGAAAGCGAAGGCGTAAAGGCCTCCGACGAAGCACTCCAACTGCTGGCTCGACGAGCCAACGGTTCGATGCGAGATAGCCAGTCTCTGTTGGAGCAACTTTTCTCGTTCTGCGGCGACGATATTTCGATCGACGAAGTCCACCAGCTGTTGGGGACAACGGACATCAGTCGTATCGCGGAAATCGGGGCCGCGATGACCGCCCACGATACGAAGACGACTTTGAATCTGATTCACCAAAGCGTTGCCGGCGGCGTTGATGCCGGGCAATTGACTGGCCAACTGTTGGGCTACTTTCGTGACATGATGACCACCCACGTGGGTTGTGGCGATGAAGTCCTGCAATCTTGCTCCGCCAGCGATGTCGAAGGCCTGCGTGCGGTGGGAGAGCAACTGGGGCTGCAAACGATTCTTACCGTCATCCAGATTCTCGATGCGGCGGTTGTCAGAATGCAATTTAGTTTGCATTCACGTGTTCTACTCGAAGCCGCGGCGGTTCGAATTTGTAACCTTGAGCATCTGGAATCCATCAGTCACTTGATCGGTGCGCTTTCCGGAGGGCCAAAGAAGCTAACCGTTGCTGCCACTGCCAGCCCGGTAAAAAAAAACGCTGAACCCGTCGTAGCGACGGAAGTCAAACCCGCCACTCCTGCTCCTGCTCCAACCCCAGCTCCGGTTGCGGCGGCGCCCGAGAGTTCGAATTCGAAGCCTCCGGCTCCCCCAA
>CAZDZX010000039.1:0-3273 GCA_964510005.1 uncultured Pirellulaceae bacterium | reverse complement strand
GCTCCGGTTGCGGCGGCGCCCGAGAGTTCGAATTCGAAGCCTCCGGCTCCCCCAACTGCTCCGACAACACCTTCTTCCTCGGCGACTGCTCCTACGACTCCGACCCCATCGGTCCCTGCTCCCGCGAAACCGGCCAGCCCACCGCCAGTCGTTGCTGCTGCCGGCGCGGCCATCGGGGCAGCTGGCATCGTAGAGGCTGCTACGTCAGCACCGGCCAACGTCGAGAACTCGGCCGGCCAGCCCACCGACATGGTGGCTCTTTACCGAAAAGCCATTGGCGATATGGACGATATGACGGCCGACATGGCCGAAAATTTCGGAAAAATCGAAACGAAAGCACCGGATCACATCGAGGTTGCTCTAAACGACGCTTACAGCCGCAACTTGTGCAGCAGGCCTGACCGAAAAGCAAAGATAGAAAATGCACTGTCCAACGTGGCCGGTCGCAAAATTCGGATTGATTTTACAGTTTCAGAAAATGCGGCCAATTCGCAACCTCGAGCTCCGAGGCTTTCCCGGACCCAGCAGATCCGGCAGCTGCTGGACGTTGGATTTGTGAAGGAAACCATCGATATCTTTGGCGGCGAAGTCGCTGGCTTTTTTGACCCCAAGGGGCCGAATTGATAGATTTTTCCGAGACACATTCGGGCCTTCCTTGGATTCACCAAGGGTTAGCCCAGTTAAAAATACGGAGACATAAGATGTTTAAAGGACTTGGAAATCTTGGCAACCTCGCCGGCATGATCAAACAGGCTCAGGAAATGGGCCCGAAAATGCAAGCGGCTCAAGAGAAACTCAAAGAGCAATCGGTCGAAGGCGCCGCTGGCGGTGGCATGGTCAAAGTCCACGCCGATGGCCAAGGCACGGTTCAGCGAGTTGAAATTGATCCGACGCTGGCTGAGAAAAACGATCTGGAGATGATTCTCGATCTGCTGCCCGCGGCAATCAATCAAGCCTCTCTCAAAGCCAAAGAACTACAAGCGCAAGAGATGCAATCGGTGACCGGCGACATGGCACTGCCCGACAACCTTCAGGACACCCTGAAAAACATCCTGACGCCTGGTCAGTAAACTCGGGTCCGCTGTACATCAACGGTGTTGGCTTGGTACAATGAGGCTCGTCTGAGAACGCTGTTGTAACCAAGCACCTTTGATGAAACTTCGCTCTACAATTTGTGCGATCGTTCTATCGATCGTTGCCGTTTTTTCGCTGCCGGCCTCGGCGGCTGAAACGACGGACGATCGCCTGCCTAACTTCGTCATCATTTTCATTGACGATATGGGCTACAGCGATATCGAACCGTTTGGCAGTGAAGGGATTGAGACGCCCAACCTGAACAAGATGGCCCAACAGGGCATGAAGTTCACCGACTTTCAGGTCTCATCGGCGGTCTGTTCCGCTTCACGGGCGGCCTTGCTGACCGGTTGTTATCACAAACGAATTAGCGTCGATGGCGCCATCATGCCCGAACAGATTCGCGGTCTTCATCCCGACGAAGTCACCATCGCCGAGCTGTGCAAACGAAAAGGATATGCGACGGCCTGTTTCGGAAAGTGGCATTTGGGGCACTATCCGGAATTCATGCCCAACCGTCAAGGATTTGATGAATTCTTCGGCTTGCCTTACTCGAACGACATGTGGCCCAACAATCCGGGCGCCAATGACCCCAACCTCAGAGTCCATAAACGAAAATTTCCCAACCTGCCGCTGTATGAAAACGGGAACGTCATCAACGACAATCTTAAAGGTGAAGATCAGGCTCAGTTGACGACCCAGTACACCGAAAAAGCGGTTGACTTCATCAAGCGAAACAAGGATCAGCCGTTTCTTCTTTACCTGCCACATTCGATGGTTCACGTGCCATTGTATGTTTCCGACAAATTCAAAGGCAAAAGCCAACGCGGTCTGTACGGTGACGTCGTGATGGAGCTGGATTGGTCTGTCGGCGAGATTAACAAGACGCTAGAGGCCTGTGGCGTCGCGGAAAACACCATGGTCGTGTTCACCAGCGACAATGGGCCGTGGCTGAACTACGGAGACCATGCCGGACAGGCCAAACCACTCCGTGAAGGCAAAGGCACGATGTTCGAGGGCGGATGTCGGGTGCCAACGCTGATGAAATGGCCCGACACGATTCCTGCGGGTTCTCAATGCGATCAGTTGCTTTCTTCGATTGATCTTTATCCGACCATTGCCAAACGGATCGGAGTCGAACTGCCGGACCGCAAGATCGATGGCGTCGACATGCTGGCAGTATTAAAGGATCCCACCGCCGAAACCGATCGCAGGTACTTCTTTCATTACATTGGCGGCGGCGAACTACACGCCGTCCGCGACCAGCGCTGGAAACTTCATTTCAATCACAAATATCGCACGTTGGGGGATCGGGCTGGCGGGAAAGATGGGATTCCGGTCAGGTACGCTCAAGGCCAGATCTCTGTTTCGCTTTACGATTTACAGAACGATGTTGGCGAAACGAAGGACGTCCAAGCCCAGCATCCCGAAGTCGTTGAGCGGCTTAAGAAAGCCGCCAACCTCTGCCGTGTTGAGTTGGGCGATCGCTTGACGGGCAAAAAAGGCGAAGGAATTCGCCCGCAGGGTTTTCACAAAGCCAAATCAAGTAGCGATCCGACTGCAGGCAAGTAGTCAAATGTTCGTAGCGCCGCCTTTAGGCCAATACTGCTCAAGCAAGGCTGAAGCCGGTACTACGAACCTTTCTCGTGAGTAATTCCTACTTTAGATACTGATTCTCAACGCACTCTTTGTTCAGGGTAATCGCCAGCGTGTGAAGCCGAACATAGGCTTCGGACATGTAGAGGTAGCCCTTGTTCACACCGATTTCACCCCATGAATTTTTGATCATGTAGTATCGAGTCCCATTCTGATCGACGACTCGACCGACCAGGTGCATCAAGTGATCATCGGTGGTGGCGTAGGACAGAAACCTTTTTTGGCGAAGCTCTTGAGTGACTTTCATTTGCTCAACCGGAGAATCGAATACGATCTCTTTCTCCTTTTCGTCATCCTTGTCATCGGCTTCGTCCTCTTTCTTTTCGACCGGCAAGATCGCCATACCCTTTTTCGCTGAAAAACCGGCTTCACTGACATCGCCATCCCACATCAAGCTGTAACCCTGATCCAAAGCGCCGTCGACGATTTGGATCAAGTCGTCCACAGGCACATTGGAAAACGAACCGTTGGAGAAGTTGTCCGGAATCTCAAGAACGAAGGGACGATGGAAGGGGTGATGGATGTATGACGTAAAACTAATGT
>CAZDZX010000038.1:2177-19633 GCA_964510005.1 uncultured Pirellulaceae bacterium | reverse complement strand
AGATGGACGAAGAGATCGAAGTGATGATCCTCAACATCGACCGCGAAAAGGTCAAAATCGCCTTGGGTCTCAAGCAATTGCTGCCCAACCCATGGGACAACGTCGAAGAGAAGTACCCAGTGGGCACCGTCCAAACCGGCGAAGTTGTCAACGTGCTGCCTTACGGTGCGTTCGTCAAACTGGAGCCCGGCATCGAAGGTCTGGTTCACATCAGCGAGATGTCTTGGGTCAAGCGTGTTAACCATCCTAACGAGTTGGTGAACATCGGCGACGAGATCAAAGTCTCGGTCCTCAAGATTGATCGTGGTGGCGAGCAAATGTCGTTGGGCATGAAGCAGACTCAAGACAATCCTTGGGACAAAGTCGAATCGAACTACCCGATCGGAAAAGAGATCAAAGGAAAGGTTCGCAACCTGACCAACTACGGTGCCTTCATCGAGTTGGAAGAGGGAATCGATGGCCTGTTGCACGTCTCGGACATGTCTTGGACTCGCAAGATCAGCCATCCGAACGAAGTTCTGGAGAAAGGCGAAGAGCTTTCCTGCAAGATCCTTGCGGTCGACATCGAACGACGTCGTATCGCTCTGGGCCTCAAGCAGATGAACGACGATCCATGGTCAACCGACATTCCAGATCGTTACCAGCCTGGCCAGATCATCAAAGGCAAGATCACCAAGATCACCAACTTTGGTGTCTTTGTTGGACTCGAAGACGGTCTCGAGGGACTGCTTCACATCTCCGAGCTTTCCGATGAAAAGATCGAAAATCCGGAAGACCTTGTGAAGGTCGGCGAAGAAGTGGAAGTCAAAGTTCTGCGAGTCGACACCGAGGAACGCAAGATTGGACTGTCCAAGCGTCGCGTTCAATGGTCTCCAGAGCAGGAAGCCCAAGCTGAGAAAGATGGCCAAGGCATGGCTGATGTTTCTCTGGCTGGCAGCGTTCCGGCTTCGGAACTCAAAGGCGGCTTGGGCGACAGTGGTCCACTGATCAAGCCCCCAACAGCTGAAGAGTAAACCTGAGTGAATCAGAGTTAAACAAGCGACAGGATTTTTCCTGTCGCTTTTTTTGTGGCATCACCCAACCCATACCGCAAACGGGAACGCAAACACGCTATGATGCTACGGCACCTCCTCCACTCCTTCACCACAAGGCGACAACGTGCTTGGTTTCGACTGGCTGATTGTTCTGGGCTATTTTCTGTTGCTGATCGGAATCGTTTGGTACAGCTCGCGGAAACAGCAAACGGCAGACGATTACTTCCTTGCCGGGCGAAACGTCGGCTGGTTCGTGATTGGTTGCTCCCTGTTTGCCTCCAACGTGGGTAGCGAGCACATTGTCGGACTGGCGGGTTCGGGAGCAACGAAGGGACTGGCGGAGGCCCACTGGGAGCTGCACGCGTGGATCCTGCTGATGCTGGGATGGGTGTTTGTCCCGTTTTATTACTCTTCGGGCGTCTCCACGATGCCAGAGTTTCTGGAAAAGCGATTTGGCGCGACGACGCGCTGGGTGCTTTCAGTAGTCTCGCTGGCCGCCTACGTGCTGACGAAAGTATCCGTCAACGTCTACGCCGGCGCGATTGTGTTTGAAACGTTATTGCACGATACGTTTGGATCCCCCGAAGCCGCGTTTTGGATCGGAGCGTTGACCACCGTGGTCATGACCGGAATCTACACCATCTTTGGTGGGTTCCGCGCCGTACTGTTCACCGATACCGCCCAAGCCTTCATTTTGCTGATCGGTTCGGCGTTGATTACGTGGATCGGGCTGGACCAACTGGGCGGCTGGACTGAACTGAAGAGTTTTGCCGCGACCAACGTCGTTGAGTTTTCACTGTGGCGACCGTTAAGTCATCCGGATTATCCGTGGCTGGGGATGGTAATCGCCTCACCCATTGTCGGGATCTGGTACTGGTGCACCGATCAATACATCGTGCAGCGAACCTTGGCGGCCAAGAACCTGCAGACCGCGCGACGCGGAACCATCTGGGGCGCCTTCCTGAAAGTCTGGCCAATTTTGATTTTCTTAGTTCCCGGCCTGATCGCCGCGGCGATGCATGACAAAGAATTGATCAGCCTTCCGCTGAGTGAGGGTGGAGGCATCAATGGCGACAAAGTGTTTGCGACGATGGTCACCGAACTGCTGCCGCCGGGACTCAAAGGATTGGTCATTGGCGGACTGTTGGCTGCCCTCATGAGCTCGCTTTCGTCGCTGTTCAACTCTTGTGCGACGCTGTTCACGATCGACATCTATCAAAAACTCAAACCCAAAGCAGCGGATCGCGACCTGGTCAGAATCGGCCGAATCGCGACCGCTGTGGTCGTCATCTTGGGCATCATCTGGATCCCGATCCTGCGATCGTTGTCCGAAGAGTCAGGATTGTACAAGTACCTACAGAACGTACAGGGTTACTTGAGCCCATCCATCACGGCGGTGTTTTTACTGGGCCTGTTTTGGAACCGGACCAACCAAGCCGGCGCTCTGATCGGGCTGGTCGGTGGATTCTTGCTGGGGATGGGCAAATTGACGATTCAGGTGCTTTGCAAGCGGGAGGCCGACAGTACCGAACCGATAACGCTCTTAAACCAAATCGCAGATTTCAATTTTCTCTACGCGTCGGGAGTGCTGTTTGCCATCACCGTCTTGTTGATTGCTTTGGTTTCGTTGATCACTTCACCGCCGCCCCCAGAGAAAGTGACCGGTCTGACGTGGCATTCCATCGACAAAAACACAATACGCAAGAGTTGGAACGGCTTGGACGTCGTCACCACGGCGATTGTGTTGGTGCTCGTGATTGGAATCTACACCTATTTCAGTTTCTGGATTTGAGGATCGCGGGAAACCATCCCACGATTAAAAACCGCGTGGCAATCTAGGGGAAAGAGGTCCAGAACTTTCAACCAAAACCCGATCATGGAGCAAAGACTTGTTCGCCAAGTCGCCAATTCTCCCGGTTTCCCGCATCCAACACTGAAAACCGCCGAAAACACCCCGACAACCGTCGTATCTGTGTCGAGGCACTTGGAGCCGAACTGGGTCCTCCAGACCGGCTTCACGCCTCTCTCAACTGTCTCATTCGGATCCGAAATATACCCTGTTTACTCTACCGACTGAACCTATTTGCACTGTCGATGTCGCTAAGGGTCTATGTACAATGCACGACACCACTCCCTTCCCGATGAACCCCGCGTCCCCATGTCTTCCGATGACGATTTTTTAACTTCCTTGTACTTTCGTAGCAAGAAAAACGACGGCCTCAACGAAACTGCGTCTCTGCCACTCTCGGAACCGGTTTTTCAAAATGAAGAACTGATGGGACTGTATCAGGACTTGGTCTCCCAAAAGCGGCACAGCTGGACGACGCATCTTCGGATGATCCGAGAACTGGGCAGGGGAGGGCAGGGGATTGTTTACATGACCCAACGTCGTGGTGCTGACGGTTTCACCCTTCCGGTCGCCCTCAAGGTCTTTTCCCCCGAACGCTATCCCTCCCCTGAAGAATATGACGCCGACATGGGCCGGATGGCGACTGTGGCGTCTCAGGTCGCGAGGCTCCAGCATGAAAACCTATTGCAGGTTTATAACTTTTTGGATCGAGACCGCATTCGCATGATGGTCATGGAGTGGGTCGAAGGTTTTGACTTGCGACGTCTGATGACGCCCAAGATGTTTGGGATTGTCAAACGACGATTCAGTGAAAAGCGATGGAACTACGTCAACGATGTGTTGATCACGATCGGTGAAGAGCAACCGCGTTTCCGACCGGGAGTCGCCGTTGCGATCGTACGCGAATGCCTCGAAGGGCTTGCCGTGATGCATCGCCATGGCTTGGTTCACGGCGACGTTAAACCCGCCAACATTATGCTCAAGCGCAGCGGTCACGCGAAAATGATTGATATGGGTTCGGCCTTTGAGACCTCCAACCCGCTGACCCGCAAGACATGCACCCCCGCCTACGCGGCCACCGAAGTGCTGGAAGGCGGAACCACGTCACCCCTTTCGGATTTGGCCAGTGTGGGATACGTGCTGCTGGAACTGATCGCGGGACGCCGTTTGTTTCCGCGATTCCGCAGCCTTGAAGCGCTGATTGAATCTAAAAAAACGATTTGGGAGTGGCTGCCGGAACTATTACCTCCCGACGTCTGGGAAAATGAACTATTGATGGGGCTTTGTCGCGGACTCACCGACCCCGACCCGAGTGCTCGGTTCCAAAGCGCCGAAGCGGCCGAGTATCTGGATGAACATGGGGCCTCGGCCTTCCATCGCCAATTGATCAAAGCCGATCTCGCCAGCGATTACGATCAGGATCTCCGCATCTGGATCGAAGAGCTATTAGAAATCGACGAACTGGTCGAATACGAAGCCAGCTAAAGGTGGCATAGCGACAAAGGCGGCATAGACTTCCAGCGATGGAAGCCTGTGCCACCGCTACTTCCCGATGCAGAACTTGCCGAAGACAACATCCAGAATGTCGTCGGCGTACACAGTGCCGACGATCGTCCCAAGGCTATCCAATGCTACCCGAATTTCGGCGGCGACGATTTCTTCGCCGAAGCCGGACTCCACCGCTGTGATGGCAGAATCGATCGAGATACGGGCTTCGATTAGACTGCTTCGACTGCGAAGCACAGTGGAACCGACGACACCCGATTCAGAACTGCTCGACTCAATGGCCTTGTTGACAACGTGTTGCAACAATTCCTCGATTCCCGCTCCGGTAACGGTGCTGGTGAGAAACTGAGTCCCCTGATTCAATTGTCCCAACAAAGAATCGCGTTGAGAATCGCTCAGCAAATCCGATTTGGTCAATACGACAGTTCGTTGGAGATCAGTGTCCGACAAAACAGAATCGCCCATCGCACCGGTCGCAGCGATACAATCGATGGCCAGATCACAGTTTTCCATTTCGGTTTCGCGATGCTGCTGAGAATTGCTGGAGATGGATCCCAGCTCGCTATCGGTTTCCTGCCCGGCCGTATCGACCCACAAGATCTTAACGCCGTCTCGCTCCAACGTTCGCGTGACACGGTCCGTCGTGGTGCCAACGATCGGCGAAACAATCGCCGCTTCGTCGTCAACGATCGCGTTGAAGAGGCTGCTTTTGCCCGCATTGGGCAAACCGAAGAGAGCGACACGATATTCAGCCGAGTTCGAATCCCGCGATTTGATCTGGTCAATAATCGAATCAATATTGGCAGCCGAAGACGTCAGTTTCTGCAGCAGCAAATCGCTGGAGATAAATTCGATATCTTCTTCCACAAAATCAAGCCCTGCCTCCAGTTCGGCCAGTGACGCCACCAACTCGTTTCGAATTGCACTTAGCCGCGCCCCCAGTCCGCCTGCCAACTGGTCAATCGCCACATCCAGTTGCCGACGGTCTTGGGCATCGATCACGGCAAGGACGGCTTCGGCTTGAACCAGATCGATGCGGCCCGAAAGAAATGCTCGCATCGTGAACTCACCCGGTTCCGCCAATCGGGCTCCGGCGTCCACAAGAGCCTTAAGGCAGAGGTCCAAAACCGGTTTGGAACCAAAGGTATGAAATTCAGCCGCAGGCTGACGGGTGTAGCTGCGTTCCGTGGGCCACACCAAAAAGCGACCCGGCACGTTAAATTCTGCCCCCGTCAGGGAGCCGACGCGGCAATGAGGGCGTGATGAAACGGAGGAATCACTACGGAAACATTGCTCCACAATCGAAACCGTATCGGGGCCGGACAATCGCACGATTCCTCGCTTCGCCAACCCGGAGGGCGAAGCAATCGCAACGATCGTGTCGTGTTGTCCCTGCGGGGAATGGATCATGGGCGGAAATTCAGAAAGCGGTAAGCGTTGGAATCAGGCCCACTCAAAACCAGTCTGCTTGCGAAGCCGAGCATCGAAATCACCCAGCAAACCACCAATCACATCCCATTTGAGTTCACGTCGGACTTCGATGTCACCATGCTTATTGATCCGAACAATCGATTGTTCATCCACACCGACATCGTTCAAGCCCGCCAGTTCTTTTTCGCTTAACAACGTGGTCAGCGTTTTCCCGGTCATTTCGATAAACTTCATTTTTTCATCAGCCATACAATTTCTGCAAGTGAAACCCTATTGTAGTCTGAAGTGTTATTAAGTTTTTTTGTTTATTGAACCATCAACGGTATCTTTTGCCGGTCGAACGGTAGGCAATTTTTTGGTTTGCTCGCCATCTCCGTAAATCCGAATGTGAGACTCGCTTTGAGGACGGGGAGGAGCGTCTTCGTTGGATTGACCCTCGGTTTCGAGAGTCAATGTTCGGACTGTTTTTAGAACCTGTGTCAGTTTGGCGATCTTTTGGTCTTTGAGGTGAATTCGGCGGTTCAGCCAATCCAGAATATCACGTTCGGTAACGTTCAACTCTTTTCGCACTTGGGTGATGGTGGCTTTACCTTCAATAATTCGGTCGACCACCCCATCACGAAATTTTTGAGTGTAGCGACTTGCCCGGCTATGCTGCATAATCAGCGATTCTTCAGACCGAAGGAAATTGCCGACTTTGTCTGCGGGAGGATCATGAGGCTCATCACGATGGACTTCCTCTGTTTCCGCCCCTTTTCTTTTGCGACGGAAGAGTAAACCCGTTCGGTTGTTGGGGCGCGGTTTGCGAAACGGACGAACGTCACTCATGTCCGTTGATGTCACGTCGTGAGCGGCTTCTTCAAGCGGACGACGTAAAACATAAGTATGCTTTTCACAAGCACAACAATTCCAGCTGGCCACCGGAGACTTTTCCGACAACCAAGGGAAAAAGTTCAGCAATCGAAAACCAGGCCAATGGTAAAGAAGCATGTGCGGAACATTTCTCAAACACTGTTTGCAGTATCCAAGCTTTTTCATTGTTCCTGTTCCGATCATAGGCTGGACTTTAGAACGGGCGGCTTCCTGATAGTGAAGGGTTCCGCCCAACTGTCCTAGTGGCATATCATAAGAGAAACTCCTGAAACTTCCACTGTAATGTTGTCGAATGGACCTTAAAGAAAACGAAAACACCGTAAAACCGCTGATAGTCGAAGAGAGAGAGGCAAATCTCAGGTTGGATGCGTTCTTGGTTGCGCATTTTGCGAAACACAGTAGAGTCCGGCTCCAGCGGGCGATCTCAAAAGGGCGGGTTAGGGTAGATGGGAAATCTGCAAAAGCTTCAATGCGACTCAAAGCAGGTCAGTCTGTAACATGCCAACCGATCGAAGATGCTCCCACGGGTCCGATCCCTGAGGACATCCCCTTGGACATTATCCACGAAGACGATTCTCTCGTGGTGATCAATAAACCGGCCAACATGGTTGTGCATCCGGCCAAGGGACATTGGTCGGGAACGTTAACGGCGGCATTGGCGTTTCATTTTGAATCGCTCAGTTCAATGGGCGGTCCGACACGTCCCGGAATTGTGCATCGCTTGGATCGCGATACGACAGGCATCATCATTGTGGCCAAGACGGATCAGGCTCACGCGAACTTGGGATTGCAGTTCCAGAACCGGACGGTGAAAAAAGAATATCTCGCGATCGTGACCCCCGAACCGGACCGCGATCAGGACTTGATCGACAAACCGATTGGTGATCATCCCTATCAACGGGAAAAGAAAGCTATCCGCGAGGACCACACTTCGTCTAAACCCGCGTCATCGATTTTCGAAGTCAAAGAGCGTATCGATGGTTTCGCATTGGTTGCGGTCCGTCCCAAAACAGGTCGCACCCATCAGATCCGCGTGCACATGGCTCACGCGGGCAGTCCCGTGCTGTGTGACAAGCTCTACAGTGGCCGAGCGAAGCTGACGCGGAACGATCTGTTTCGCGATGGCGACGACGGCGAACTACTGACGCGTCAGGCCTTACACGCTCACCGGATTGAATTTTCTCACCCAGATACTGGCGAAACGGTTTCCTTCCAAGCAGATTTGCCGGAAGACATGCAGCAAACCGTCGAAGCACTGCGTCAGCGGAACAAAATTGCAGGCAACTAAAAGACCGATGCCAAAAAAAGCCCCGAGCATTTTACGCTCGGGGCTTAGCACTTGATTGTCTGACGAACGACTAAGTTTGCCTCTACCAGCCGCCTCTGCAACCACCACCGATAAAGCCTCGGCGAGGAGCGATAAAGGTTGGGCCTGTAATGACGGGACGTGAAGTAAAGGTCTGCACAGGAGCAGGGCTGAAAACAGGACCACTGCTGATCGCAGACACCATCAACGGTGGCAACGGCGACGACCTGATCACCGGCGGCAACGGCTCCGACTTAATTCTAGGGTCCTTTGGGAGTGACGCTATCGATGGTGGATCCGGGAATGACACCATCAGCGGCGGCGATGGCATCGACGCCATTGAAGGAGGGATCGGTGCTGACATCATCGCAGGTGGCGATGGCGATGATCTATTGGCGGGTGGAGGATCCAACGATAGGATCTCTGGCGGCGCTGGGAATGACTACATCACCGGTGGCCTCGGGGCTGACATTCTCACCGGAAACGCCGGCAACGACGAACTTTTGGGCCAGAACGGCAACGACTCCCTCGCGGGTAATGCCGGATTTGATATTCTCATCGGCGGATCGGGAGCAGACACGTTTGTCGCACCCAATGGTGACATCACCGATTTCCGACCCGACGAGGACATCGCTTAAGACGATTTCCGATTCCAATGAGAGCCGCTCTCATGCCTGCGGAAGTTGAAGATAAAATCGTCGGCCCAGCCCTTTGCCGCGAAACGACCGAGCCAATCTAGTCGACTTTTTAACTTCATTGATTCCAACGGATTTTTACCGCATGTCCAAACCTGCTTTCGATAAAATCGCAATTCCCCACACCTTCGAGGCGGGGAGCAAGGTTGATCTTTCCAAGGTCGCCACGGGCCCAACCGAATCCGTCCCCTTCGGCAAAAAAGAAGCTCGAAAAAGGATCGCCGCCAACGCTGTTGAAATGGCGGAACTGGCAAAACGTTTGTACGCCGAAGATAAACGCAGCATTCTGTTGGTGCTCCAAGGCATGGATACCGCCGGAAAGGACGGGACTATCCGCTGGGTGATGCGCGGCATGAATCCATCCAGTTGCCAAGTCACGTCGTTCAAAAAGCCCAGTGCCGAGGAATTGGACCACGACTTTTTATGGCGCTGTCACAAAGCCGCGCCCCGCAAAGGCAATATCTCGATTTTCAACCGCTCTCATTACGAAGACGTTTTGATCGTGCGGGTGCATTCGTTGATCCCCAAGAAACAATGGTCTCAGCGATATGAGTTAATCAACGACTTTGAGAGACTGCTGACGGCTTCAGGCACCAAAGTCGTTAAATGCTTCCTGCACATCTCAAAAGAAACGCAGCGACAGCGATTGCAGGAACGCATCGACATCCCGGAAAAGAACTGGAAATTCAACCCCGGCGATTTGGCCGAAAGAAAACTCTGGGATGATTACCAAACCGCCTACACCGATGCGCTAGAAAAGTGCAACACCGACGATTCGCCGTGGCACATCATTCCGTCCGACAAAAAGTGGTTCCGGAATCTCGTGATCAGCGAACTGCTAAAATCGGTTCTGGAAGATCTCGATCCACAATATCCTGATGCCGCCGGGGACTGGTCCGGCATGGTCGTTGAATAACAAAGTCCGCGGGGCAGGGCAGGGCGATTCATTTCGTCCTGCATTGTTGGCAGTACTGCCTCTAGGCGGAATGCGGGGTGACTCGTCCGCAGGATCGATTCCGGCCTCTACTGCCGAACTCCGATGGGCAACACGCTGGACACCGGACGCGTCTGTAAACTCTCCGCCAACACCTCGACTTGGTTTTGGCCCGCCTGAGTGCCTTGGACTGCGATAAACAGATCGATTGATTCGCCGGGGCGAAGTGTTTGTCGACGCGTGAAATCGATCCGCGGTGATTGCTCGGTCACTTGATTGGCAACACCCAAGCGAGAATCCGCCAGATTCGCTCCTTTGTAGATCAACCCCTGCGGCATCAATACCGAAATGTCAACGTTCTCGTGAGGAACGGTGTCGTTGTTGGTGACCCGAAACTGAATGACAGCCTGCTCCTGATTCGAAATACTCACCGACTGCAAACTGGATCGCATCTGCACGTTCAAACCTCCCGTCTGCAGCGTACCTGCGGCCGGGTCTTGAGGAATCGTGATCGGCCCCTCGGGACCTTGGATTCCAGTTCCACCATCTGCAGGCCCCTGCGACCCCGGGATCTGTGGTCCGGGACCAAACACGGGCCCCGCGGGATCGCGTCCGCGCGTGTCACCGTCTGCCGCGGGCTCAATTCGAATGGGTAAGCCCTGGGTATTGCCGGCCGATTCCGAACTGGTTACCGCAAATGAGAGCTGGGCGTTCGGATCCACCGACAGGCCTTCGTATTCAATGGTTACCACTTGCTCGTCTCCGGGCTCCAACCGTCCCAGCTTCATAATCAGCGGTGAGGAAATCGTTTCGTTTTCGCCCAGCACAACTTCCGCGTTTTGAGAAACCCGCACCGGCTCGATGCTGCGGGGATACTCATTGATCAAGGAAACGGCGTTGAGTGGTGAATTGCCCGTATTGGTGACGATCGCGTTGACACGAGTTCGGCCTCCCGCTGGGAACGGCTCGCCTCCATCGATCTGCAAATCGATTCCCGGTCGGCCTTGCTGGTTCACGATCACGCACTCAAGGGCTTCGGCGCCTTCGCCATCGTCGGTGGTGATATCAACGCGGAAGCAATGTCTGCCCACATCGGTGGCGACAAAACCTACCTCCATATCCCGTCGCTCACCAAATCCAAGCTCCGGAATTTCCGCTTTGATGACACGTGTCGATCTGCCTTCGGCGACCAGTGCAGCATCGGGAGTCAGCAACAACTCAATATTGCGTAGAGGCTCATCGCATTGGTTGACGATTCCAATGTTGTAGCGGATATCTTCACCGACTCGAGCGGTATCTGGGCCGCTGATTTCCAGGCCGATACACGGAGCCGAGACTTCCGTTTGAGAACAGGCGTCGGCTCGCAATCGATCGCTCTCGCTGGCGACTTCGAAACACAGCCCTGCCGTTCCTCGCTTTTGGGTGCGGAGTTGCACGTTGATCACTTGCGGCGATCCGCCCGGAGCAAGATCCCCAAGGGCCCATTCAAATTGGTTGCCGAACTGAGTCGGTTTTGGGACCGCTGAGATATATTCAATATCAGGATCAAAGTCTTTGGTACGAACGACAACGCCTCGAGCCAACTGGTCGCCCGTATTAAGCACCTCGACTCGGTAATTAAACGGATCGCCAACACCCGCCACCGCATCTCCGACAGCGCGAATGGTTAGCGCCGGGGCGCTCCATGTGACCGATGTAATACCGCTTTCGACAACCAGTTCACGCTCGCCCAATACTGCTGGGCGTACGATATCGACACGGACTTGCGTCGTTCCGGGATCGAACAACCCCGCTCGTTGACGGATCTGCACCGTGGCTTCACCGCTCTCATCGGATGTTGCTTCCGCGGTTTGAGAGCCCGAGGGTGCGAATTCTGCAGGGGCACCACCGACAATCGAATATCGAACTTTCCAGCCATCGATACCGCCGTTTCCGTCCGCCTGACTGATCACTGTTGTCAACGGCGACACCGTGCCCGAAGTCGCACGAATGGGAGCGGGAACCGCCCACATTCCGTCCACCCAGTGAATCCGAGTCACGGCGCGGCGGCGATCCCAGCCTTCGGCACCGGGGGCAACTCCAGTAATGTAAGTCGTACCCGGGGAGGCAGATGACACGCTGATAAATGTTTGGCCTTTGGCGAGCTGGATGTCGTCGCAGTGCGTCGGCGTACCGCGAGTCAGCACAACCGATTTCAAACCGGTTCGTCCCCACGCGTATTGACCATTGAATTTTTTCGCCGTTGGCGGAATCAGTTTATTAAAGTTCGGATGATGTCGAGTCCCGCCGACTTCGATGATTTGGCCGACACTGTCGTTGGACAGATTCCATTCCAAGGGCTGATTCGTTACAAAAAATCCATCACCGCCGCAAATACCCGAAAGCACAACCACTTCACTGCCAACCGGGGCAATGATCCGCGATGGAGTCATGAACAGCTTGCCCCGCTGAGCCGGCGTTTTGGTGCCTTCGATTTTGGGAATCAAATGTCGTTTCTTATTTCGATTGCACGCCAAGCCCGGGTTATTACAGGGAGGCGGTAATTGTGGCTGGGTGAACGCGGGCCCCTGCTGAAAGGCCGCTGAATTGTTGATTGCACCGGGTTGAATGGGCGCGGTTTGAGGCAATCGTGTTCCCAACGGAAAATTGTCGTTGGTTTGCAAGTTGGGTGTTTGGAACAATCCACGATTCAACGTAGGCTGCTGAACTCGCGGTTGAATTTGCGGCCCCTGATAGGACCCGAACTGAGTGGGGCCAATTCCAAGCGAATTGATCAATCCGCCTTGGGGAGCCAAAATGCCTTGGTTTCGATTGAACAGCCCACGGCCCAGTGGATCGAAGGTTTGTGCTGAAACGGTTGATCCGAGAAGCGCAATCCACAAAGACGTCATCGCAAACGCAATCAATGCAGCGCTTGTACGCAGGCTGAACCTGTATTGTACGTCCATGTTTTCAGTCCATCGAAAAAGAGAATCCGGTATGTAAAGTTAGCGCGCAATTTGCGGTCGGACGCCGAATTCGAATTCGATCAGAACAATATTGGACTTCGCTGGAAGATGTTGCCGCGTAGGTAAACTTGGCCGGTTCCACGGATATTGCTGGCTAAGGCATCCCCGGAGCCGAATCTACAATCGCCAGCCCAAGGAAAAGCAACTCTGGCCGCTCCCGCACGTAACCGAAGCGATTAGAATGAGGATTTTGAAATCGATTTAGTTGTCCCCATGCGCCAGCAGTATCCCGTTACCCGCCTTCGCCGATTGCGCCAATTTGATTGGAGTCGACGACTGGTCGCTGAAAATGCCCTGTCGGTCAATGACTTGATCTGGCCCGTGTTTGTCACCGAAGGCACCGACCAAGCCGTTGATGTCGCATCGATGCCGGGCGTGCAACGCTACTCAATCGATCGGCTAGTCGGCGCCGTCACCGAAGCGGCAGAACTGGGCATTCCCGCCATCGCCATTTTTCCTGAAACGGATCCGGCCAAAAAAACTGACACCGCAGAAGAAGCTTGGAATCCCGACAATCTTGTTTGTCGAACCGTGGCTGCCATCAAAGAACAGGTGCCTCAGATTGGGATCATCTGCGACGTCGCCTTGGATCCCTACACCTCTCACGGTCAAGACGGATTGGTGCGAGACGGTCGCGTTGTGAACGACGAATCGGTCGCGGCCCTCTGCCAACAGGCGCTCGTCCAAGCCAAAGCTGGCTGTGACGTCATCGCGCCCTCGGACATGATGGACGGTCGTATCGGCGAAATACGTCGGTCACTGGACGAGGAGGGATTCGAAAACGTGATGATCATGTCCTACGCGGCCAAGTACGCGTCGGCGTTTTATGGTCCTTTTCGTGACGCGATCGGATCCAAATCAAACTTGTCGACCGGCAACGTCGACGGTGGCGGCAAGAAAACTTATCAGATGAATCCGGCGAATACAGATGTTGCCATGCGAGAAGTCGCGCTCGATATCTCCGAGGGCGCCGACATGGTGATGGTCAAACCCGGCATGCCGTATTTGGATATCGTCCGTCGCGTCAAAGACGAATTCGCTGTGCCCACGTTCGCGTATCAGGTTAGCGGTGAATACGCGATGCTCAACGCGGCAGCGAATAACGGCTGGTTAGATCGCGAAGCCGTCATGCTGGAGTCGCTGATGGGATTCAAACGAGCCGGTTGCGACGGGATCCTAACGTATTTTGCCGTACAGGCAGCCAAAACGATTCACGCGTCGAGTTAACTAACTGCCAGCCAGCGAATTGTCACGGCATTTGGATTAGGGAGAAAATACAGGCACGTAGTTCAGCGGCATCTGCAAGATGATACAAGCCATGGCGGCGCCGAATGCATTGCCGGCTTCGCTGGATCGCCACGACCCGTCATCGGATTGATCTTTGAGCAAGATATCGCGGATGGCTGGATACCACTCGTTCCAGTAATCCCCACCCGCGTGCCACATCGCTTGCACGGCGTAGTATTGGGTGTAAAAGAAATGCCCACCGCTAGAGACCCGTGGTTTGGCTTCCATCAAACGCTTGAGCGCATTTTCGATTGCTTCGCCTTCGTAGATTCCGGCACTGTAAAGCGAGGTCACTCCGGCAGCGGTCATGGCCGTGGTGGTATGATTGCCTCGCTGAACGTAACGAAACTTTCCATCGCTGTTTTGGCTTTTCTTAACGTAGTCGATACATTTGGCTCGGACTGCATCTGGCACGTCGATGCCGGCATCCGCTGCTCCGCGAAGCGCCATGATCTGGCAAACGGTAATCGACAAATCCGCGTCACGCTTAACCGGTTCGTACCGCCATCCACCTTCTTCGTTTTGAGTCTTGCAGGTCAAATCAACCGCCAGCCGAAGCTTTTCTCCGATCTGCGGTTTGCGGGTCATGCCGTAAACCTGAGACAGGAATAGCATGGCGAATCCATGCCCGTACATGCGCTCGTTGCGAAGATCTTTTCGTCTGATGTAGCCCGTTTCGCCGACTTGATCCATCACAAACTGGACCGCCCGATCGATCGCTTTTCCGTACTTGCCAAAACCCGGAGCGTGGCCGCCGCACATCAGCGCCAACCCCGACATCGAAGCCGTGGCTACACCTGATGCCGTTCCCGTCGCCGCAAATGCGCCGCGGTTCCGACCTTCCTTGATTTGAGTCCTCTCCAGATAATTTAGTCCACGCTGAATCGATTTGATGGTTTCAGCCGTCATCAACTCGGCAGGCGACTTCTCGGTCGGAGAAACTTTTCGGTCTTTCCCGAACAATGGCGAAGCCAAGGACGCCCCAGCAGCCAATCCCAATGTGCCCAAGAGAGCCTTGTTAAAATCACGGCGATGCTTCATCAATCAATCACAACGTAGGAAAAAGACGTAAACTCTATAATAACCCGCTAGGGCCGACATCGCGGCGAAGCCGAATCAAACACTACCATTTTCTGGATTTTGCCCGATGCGCCAACCCAATTTTCAGTCCAGGAATTGACCACCTCCCATATAACCCCATAATCAGACGGAAAATTCGGCCATTCTGAAAAAAAGTTGCGATTAGGAATCTATTGATGAGCACATCGACCCTCGATATCGAAAAATTGGCAATAAATGCCATCCGTACCCTCTCAATGGACGCCGTCCAGCAAGCCAATAGCGGACACCCTGGCACCGCCATGGCCCTCGCCCCGCTGACGTACTCGCTGTGGGCCGACCATTTGAACTACGATCCGGCCAATCCCAGCTGGATGGCTCGAGACCGTTTTGTGCTGTCCTGTGGCCATGCTTCGATGCTGCTGTACTCGATCTTACACTTGGCCGAGGTCTCCAAAGTTGACGCCGATGGAAAACCCATCGATGGCCCATCTATCTCAATCGACGATATTCGGAATTTTCGCCAGCTAATCAGTCCTTGTGCCGGACACCCTGAATTGGGTTACGCCGCTGGCATCGAAACCACCACTGGCCCGCTGGGACAGGGATTGGGCAACAGCGTCGGCATGGCGATCGCCGCCAAGTGGCTTTCGGCGACCTATGACAAACCTGGCCACGAACTGTTTGGTTTCGACACGTGGGTCGTTTGCAGTGATGGCGACATCATGGAAGGGATCGGTTGCGAGGCGGCTTCACTGGCTGGGCACTTGAACCTGTCGAACCTTTGTTGGATCTACGACGACAATGAAATCACCATCGAAGGCCGCACGGATTTGGCCTTCAGCGAAGACGTTGGTGGACGATTCAAGAGTTTGGGATGGAACGTTGTCACCGTCACCGACGCCAACGACGTGTCAGCCATGTCAGCCGCCTACGACAACTTCAAAGCCGCTGACAAACCAACGCTGATCATTGTCAAAAGCATCATCGGCTACGGCGCGCCCAATAAGCAAGATACGTCCAGCGCCCACGGCTCTCCACTGGGAGAAGACGAAATCAAACTGGCCAAAGAAAACTACGAATGGTCAGAAGAGAAATTCACCGTGCCTGCGGAAGTCTACGAAAAGTTCCGCAGCACCATCGGAGCTCGAGGCGCAGCAGCCTACGCGGACTGGAGCAAGAAGTACGACGAGTACAAAAGTAAGCACCCCGAACTGGCGGCTCAACTGGAGCACATGCAGGCCGGCGAATTGCCAGCCGATTGGGAGAAATCGCTGCCGACGTTTGACGCCGATGCCAAAGGCATGGCATCCCGCGCTTCCAGCGGCAAAGTCCTGAACTCCGTCTGCAAGAGTATTCCTTGGTTCATCGGAGGTTCGGCGGACCTTGCTGGATCCAACAAGTCCAACAATGACGATCCAGATGCGGGTCACTTCAGCGCCAACGATTTCTCCGGAAAGAACTTTCACTTCGGTATCCGTGAGCACTCGATGGCGGCAGCGGCCAACGGCATGTCGCTATGCGGAATTCGCCCCTACGTGGCGACGTTCTTTGTGTTCACCGACTACCTTCGCCCCAGCTTGCGGTTGAGCAGCATCATGCATCAGCCTGTCTTTTACATCATGACCCATGATTCGATTGGGCTTGGTGAAGACGGCCCGACGCATCAACCGGTCGAACACCTCGCAGCCTGCCGATCGATTCCCGGCGTGTTGGTGATGCGGCCCGGTGATGCCAACGAAGTATCGGCTTGCTACAAAGCGGCACTGAATGACAAAAAACGTCCAACCGTGATGGTGCTTTCGCGTCAGAACTTGCCCACCGGCGGTGGCGATGCTTCCGGAGCCGAAAAAGGCGGTTACGTCCTGCAGGATTGCGATGGCACTCCAGACGTGATCCTGATGGCGACCGGCAGCGAAGTTCCCATTTGCGTCGAAGCCGCCGAAAAGATCTCCGCCGCTGGCCAAAAGGTTAGAGTCGTCAGCATGCCCTGCTGGGAGATTTTCGATGACCAGTCGGCTGACTATCGCGAATCCGTTCTGCCTTCGGCAGTCACCAATCGCATTGCCGTCGAAGCGGGAATTCGCATGGGCTGGGACAAGTACATCGGAGCCGATGGCAAATTCGTTGGCATGAGTGGCTTCGGCGCCTCTGGGCCTTTCGAAGAGCTCTATGAGAAATTCGGCATCACCCCTGCCAAGATCGCCGCTGCGGCCAGCAAGGCATAAGCCAGCAGGCGCTCGCTCCGTCGCGAGGGCATCAAACACGTTTAAAACGTGGCCCTCGACCCAACAAAAAAACGCGGTGCAACTGAAATTGCACCGCGTTTTATTTTTGTCTGGAGCGTTATGTCGCTATGACTTTAACACTGCAACAGCGACTCGATTATTAATACCCAATTGTAGGTGGGTTTTTCTGCAGGAAGTCACGAGGACCGCGAGTCGTGTAGTAGGGATAGGAGTAAGATGGACCTG
>CAZDZX010000038.1:0-2077 GCA_964510005.1 uncultured Pirellulaceae bacterium | reverse complement strand
ACCGATCGCACCAACGCCATCTCCCAACGATCGCACTTTGGCACGCTGCCCCAATCGGCAACTACCATCATCGCAACCGCCAGCAGTACGCTTATCACGCAATTTGCCTAGCAGACCTCCGGGACCATCGTCAGCAGGAATCTCTGTTGCAGGAACAACTTCATCTCCGCAGCCGCAATCTGAACTTGCCAGTTCAACAGTGGGAACCGCAGGCTCCGCCTTGCATCCACAGCCACGACCAGGGCGCGATTTGAGTCGTTCAAGAAGTTGACCACCGCTGCGACAACCACCGCTGCAAGATTCGCTGCCGCAAGATTCGCTGCTGGGAGAACCGCAGGCACTTCCTCGATCCGTCAATCGAAGTGCCATACCTGTATTGTCGCCCAAGCGTCGATACAGTCCAGAGCCCGTATCGCCCAGTCGTCGACGCGGGCCTCGGCCGGCACCGCAACCATCGCTGCATCCGCAAGAAGAACTTGCTGCAGGAACGGTTGAACCACCGCAACCGCAATCGGAACTGGCTGCCGGTGCTACCGAACCGCCACAACCGCAATCTGCTGCGGGTTGAGGCGTGGGAGTTGAGCAACCGCAACCCGAATCACACGAATCGCTTTTACATGACGTCGTCACAGAGACCACTTCGGCTCCGGGCGGACACAAACCTTGGCCCGAGCCACGGCTGGCGATTCGGGAAAGTAAGCCACCGTCTTGAGCGTTGGCGACACCAACGGAGGCAGCGATCAGCAGAGCTGAAAACAGCATGGATTTCATCGAACGAATCCTTTGAGTCTGGGGCGGACTTTCGACAGCGGGTTGTCGAAAATAAGTGAGCGTCTAAACCGCGGCTAAGGCGATACGCTCAGTGTCAGAATAGACATCGTCCGGAGAGGAATGATAATTCAATAAATCAGCAGAAGCCGAATTGGCCGCATGAGCCATCCCACAAAACGTCCACTTTGAGGCGCTACCGATTGTCTGATCCGAAAGGTTTGACAACCGTGATAGCGTGATCGCGGCGATCTTGCGATCAACCATCTGCGCGTCAAACTCAAACGATCCGACGACGAACTACTTCCCAACCTTGCCCTGACTGCGGAGGAACTCAATCACTTGATCCGCAAGTTGTTCAACGGGCAGATCACCTTGCAAATGAATTTCGGGCTTTTCGGGATGCTCGTAAGGCGCATCGATTCCGGTGAAACCTTTGATTTCACCGGCCCGGGCTTTTTTATACAGCCCCTTGGGATCCCGCTGCTCACAAATCTCAATCGGCGTATCGACATAGACTTCGACGAAATCACTGGCGCCCTGCCCAGCCACGACCAACTCGCGCACGCGCTGACGATCGGCGCGATAAGGACTCACAAACGCCGTCAACGCAATCATGCCGGCAGAGCAAAACACATCGGCCACACAGCCGACACGGCGAATGTTCTCTTCACGATCCTGCGGCCCAAAACTCAAACCAAACCGCTTGGAGAACTCCGGTCCGTGAATAGGCTCTAAAATTTCCGGGCTGGCGTTGAGCCCATGACGAATATTGTCGCCATCAAGCACAAAACTAGTCTCCCCAAGTTCATGTAATTTCACATCCACACAGTTCGCCACGGTGCTTTTGCCGCTGCCGCTCAATCCCGTAAACCAGACGACGCAGCCTCGTTCGCGTTTTACGCTTTGCTCATGCCACGTCACAAGTGTTTTTTCAGTCATTGGGTTTTGCCAATCGTTCCAAGATGTTGGGGGGGCACTCAAGTCCGGCAGATCGGATGAGCTCAAAATATTGACCTGGGGAATTCAGATTCATCATGGATTCAAGATTCGGATCCGCACTGCGAAGATCCTGTACATCGATCATTCGAGCCGAAACCGCCTTCGAAAGATCAGAAACACGCAGACTTCCTTGGTCAATCATCTGCTCGATTGTGGCAATGATGGACGTTCTGTACAGAGCGGTCATCCCATAAATTCTCGATCCATGCTGCGGCACCACCGCGTCGCAGGGCTGCGAACCGTCGCTCAGTTCGAGCAGCACTTCCTGCAACACCGACACAATGCCGGGTCGAATCAGGGGCACATC
>CAZDZX010000037.1:0-19638 GCA_964510005.1 uncultured Pirellulaceae bacterium | reverse complement strand
CTTTACGCCAACGGCGTTTGACCATTAGCCCAAGGTTCTTGAACCTTGGCTTAGGCCCCACACAAAACCCTCAATCCCAACGGGATTGGATCAGACTCCGCTGGGCAACCAGCTCACAGGGTTTGGCACCCAGAGTTTTACATTCGAGGAGTAGAACCCGCTCCCAACGGCCACCAATTTCTCCAGCAAACAAACCCTTTTCAACGTGTACGGAGATTCACTTGTCGCCTTTCGCGATTTAAAAATCGACACAACGGCTGCGCCGAACCTTATAATCCTCACATGTTTACAAGCGCTCGAGAACTGCAGCACATGGAATCCCTTCATCCACTAAATCTTACCAATAGCGCACAAGCAACACGACTCACACGACCGACATGCGAAACAGACAATGGTGACCAATGAGTCACCTTCGCCTGCGACATCTGGCAGGATTAGGCCGATGGTGGCAATGATTTACGGTGTATTTTCATCGTTCCAATTCCTGGAACAGGTAGTTTTCAAATGGCCCTGAAACTCAAAGAACTCATCCTGACCGCGGTCTTCGCATCGCTTCTCTTTTCACCTTCGCTGTTGTTTGGTCAATTGCAATTTGACAACGCTCGCGAGCCCCGCGAGGCGGGCCAAGAAGAGCCCGTACGTCCGCTGGACTCCTTGCCAACGCGAGAACCTGTCCGTCCTCAGGATGACCAAATCGATGAAGAATCGCCTGTTCAGCGAGTTCAGGTCGACGAGCGATATGCCGGTTGGCAGGAAGCAGGGAGCTTTAGTCGTCGGCGTCTGTCGGACAATCTCCGCGCCAACTGGGTGATGTTGGATCGCAACGGCGAATTCTCGGGTACCGTCCGAGGCGTAGAAGGCGCCGAAGTCGCCGGGATGACCATTTTTGTGATGGAAGGGGGACGCCAAGTCAAATCGGCGGCCGTTCAGGCAGACGGTTCTTTTGTCTTTACCAACATGACACGCGGCGCCTATTCGTTTGTTGGATGGGGTAGCAAAGCGTTCTTCTGTTTTGGTGCGAACATTGCTGATTACAATCGCGATTCCCGCGACATCCCTCGATCGATGGATATCCTCGCATTCCAAAACGAAACCACAATCAACACAGACTGGTTACAGCACTTTGCACCCAACACAGAATTCCGCGTTTACGGAACCTACAACTCTGACGAGCGTGCGACCGATCCGCCTGAGTTGCTCGGATATGCTGGACTGTCGGAGAATCCTCCACCAGCAACCGCCTCAACATCGATTGGATCGATTCCGGTTTCTGTCAACAGCAATGGGCAAATGATCGGTCGAGTTCATCAAATGAACGGCCTCAACGGTCGCCCCGTCGAAGTCCGCACAACGAAAGTCATGCTTCTCAAAGGCGACGATGTGGTCGGTTCTACCACCACGGACAACTTTGGCATCTTTCGGTTTTCCGACGTCCCTGAAGGCAACTTCGGACTGGTTGCTGTCAGCGTTGACGGCGTCGGCGCTGTTGGTATCAACGTTGTCGAAGGCGGCACATCGATCGTCGACGACGAAGAGGAAGAAGACATCACACTTGACGCGGACGGCGAAGAAGTTGATGGCGATGAAGAGGAAGAGGAAGGCGGGCTGGGAGACATCGCAACCGATGACTCGGGAGCACGTCCGTTTGACTTCTGCATGGTTTCCTCAGAAACCGTGGGCTGGTTGAATCACTTCGCCAGAGAAGTCGCCTATCGTCGTATCTTGCTGACACCGCGTCCTCCGACACGCGAGGCAAGGCGTAACCTTGATCCAGTTTGCCCACACTGCAATGGTGCCATGGGCCCCGGCGGATGTCCTTCCTGCGGCAACGGCCGCTGTGGAGCCGGAGGCAACGTCAATTGCGACAGCCCACTGCTAACCTTTGATCAATGGCAAGCCGGGGGATGTGCGAATCGTGAGCGACAACCTTTGGCAGCTAAAGTTGGCGAACGGCTTCGTGATTCGATCGAACGGGTCGACGAGCGATTCGAGCGAGCGTTCTACGGAACAGGTACTTCCGGCAGCGGTTTCAACGGAGCCGTCACTGGCGGAAATGGAACCGGCGGCGTTGGCAACGGAGTCAACGGTTCTCAAGGTTTCAACACCGGAACGTTCCAAGGAGCTCCCGGGTTCAATCAAGGAACGCAGGGACAGGGATTCAATGGCGGTGGCTTCCAGCAGCAGGCACCTCTGGGTGGCAGTGGCACACGTGGATTCGCTCCACCGGCAAGTGGATCGGGAGCTCGCAATGTCCTTCCGGCTCCAGCAGCACCGGTTGCCAGCGTGCCTTTTCAGGTGATCCAAACTCGATAGCCAACGCAAACTTGGTGACCACATTGGCCGAGGCAAACTCGGTTGCCGATGTTAGAAATTAAAAAAGCCTCGAAGGGATATCCCTTCGAGGCTTTTCTTTTTTCAATACCGTTGAAGCGGTGTTCTAAAAATCTTCGAACTGCTGCAGTCCGCCTTGGAAGGCTTGGATCCCCGTCTGGATCAGACCCAGCGGTCCGTCTCCCATTTCAGCGCGGGTGAACAAGCCATTCTCAATTGGCTTGCTGTAAATCGTCATCGTGTCTTTGCCCAGCTCTTTCATTTTTGCGGACAAATCATTGACGATCGGATTACCCGTGGCATTGGCAAAGAAATCTAGAATCGGATCGATGCGAAGATTGTAGATCACAGGATACTCTGGCTTGCCGGTGCCCATGCTGTCGATCGACGCTTTGAGTTTGTCCAGCGGGTTGGTGCCGGCGGCAAAGAAAACATCTTTCGCGCCAATGCCCAACAGGATTTTGACTTGCGGACCAAACACGTCCCGCAGCTCTTCTTCACCTTCGGGAACGGCGACCGTCAGTTCGTGAATGTTGGCGCCTTTGTAGGAGCCCGAATCAAGATTCACGGTCAGCTGTTCGCCAAACTTTGTTTTCGCCAAATTGATCAAATCCTTGGCCGCGGATTCAACCTTTTTAGGATCCGCAACTTCTGCTCCGGAAACGATGTTCACTTCGGTGCCGTCCATCAACACTTGGCCTCCGGTATCGATACGCCCTTTCTCAAACGTCTCGACCAAAGCTTCACTGAGCTTTTCCAATGCTCCGTTGATGGTGCCGATTTCTTTGTCGGTAAACTCGCCATCGTTTTCCAGCTCGGTGATTGCGGAATCGATTGCAGTCGACAGGGTAGATTTGTACTGCTCCGCATCTTCCGGTGGAATTCCGAAACAAGTGTTGAAATCAAGTGCGTTGCTTTTCTTTAGGAATCCACCAAATCGAGTCGGTTCGACGGTTGAATACAATGCAAACGCTTTGGCCATGCGAGATTCAGGGGCGGCGATCATCTCGAACTCCATCGCCAGCTTTCCGCTTTCCTTATCAACGAGCATCCCGACTTTGGCTTCTTTCAAATCCTTCAGGAATGAAATCTGCTTCTCGAAATCTTCGACTTGGGATTCGTCAACTTCGCCATCGTTTAGCTCCTTCAATTGTTCAAGATAACCGCCCTTGATCATGCTGATGGCTTTCTCACGCAGCTCTTCAGGAATGCGATCTCCAAAGATCTGTGCCGACATGTTGTACTTCGTGGGCAGCGCACCCAGCATGCCCTGAGGGTCTGCGGGAAGATTCTTCAAGTACGCTCGGTCGCTGGCAATAAAGATATTGGCGCCAGACTCTTCAACGAACATCTCTTCGCCACCGGGACTGGTGATGACGATGCCGTCATCGTCTTCGTCAACCTCCACCAGCGTGGAAAGGGTGTCCAGAAAATCGTCCAAGTTTTCAACTGGCAGAAATCCGACGGTCCGCGGAACCGGATTGTCCCCCTCGAAATACATCATCATGCCGCTGGGCTTGTCTGCAACCAGACCGTTGGTGAAGTGCTTGATCTGCGGTTTGACGATGAACGCCATGTCGCCGAAACCCGCAGCTTTCATCATGTAACTGATGTCGCTGATTTGATTTTCGACAGACGCTACCGAAATGATGACCGCTGGCTGAGCACCAGCAACCTTCGTCTCGCCGGTGGCTTTGCCCTCGAGCGCGACCTGAGCCATCACAGGGACGGTCATCGTCAGTGCGGCTAATCCCAACAGGCAGCATGAAAAAAACGACTTGCAAACAGTCTTCACAGGAGGACTCCCACTTATGTTTCGAAAAGAATTTTGATGCGTGAGGCCCCATCCGAGCCACCACCGAACTTCCGATTGTCGCTGGAGATACCGTCACCAGCAACCCTCAGAATTCACTTTCATCAACCGAGCTACTGTGGCCTAACTCCGAAATGCAGGCACTTGTTTTCAACTTTTCTGCCAGAGTGGGATTTCCAGCAAAATCTAGTGAAAAACAGCACTTAGCTGGCTGCAATTACTCGACACCTATTGTGATCACAGCCTCTTTTTCGCTGACCTTTTGCAGCTGAACGACTTTCCGAGTTAACGTTTCATCATCCGTTCCGAGGGACTCAAAGATCGTCAAGTAGACCCGATTTCGCACCTTTGTGCGGTTCTGTTGGTTCCCAAAAAACTTGGCTTCGATGCGATATTTGCCCTTAGGTGCGTTCGCGTTAAAGTACATTTCGGGACCAAAACCGGTGGTGATATCACTCGTAATCCTGCCATCGCTGCGAGTTTTCGAATTCTTGTAAAAGCACTCTTCGCCCGATGGCTCGGTCACATGCAAGTCCACATCGGTCTGGTCTTGGTTCCACATCATCGTCACCACCAGATCCGCCGACCCGAAAGGCAGCTCCTTTCCGATCGATGCCAGTCGTGCCGCCGCAAATTCCTTGGCACCCGATTCGAGCTTGCCAGCGACCACCTGCCGCAACAGCCACGAGTATTCGGCCGCCACGATCTGCCGGAACTGACCGCCTTGGCGATTAAACGTTCCATTCATCGCGACTTCGTAGTAGATCATCGCCATGTCCGCCTGACCGCAGTCGGCTAAACAGCGACCCATCGCCGGGTAAATGTTTCCCTGAAACGGACGCTGCTGGGCGACCCGTCGCAGCAAATAAAATGCCTCGGCTGGCCGATCCAACTCCATCGTCGAAAACGCCACGTCGCGAGCGATTTCAATGTCGCCCGGATTTCGCTCCACCAGTGAACTCCAAACCTTCACCGCTTCATCGGCCGAACCGTCACGGTTCCGCGTTTCTCGCTCGATCGCGTCATAGTCCAATTGCTCCTGGGCCAAAGCTTTCAGGTAGTCCTTGGACAGCCCGTCACGGGAATTCAGTTTGCATTCCAGCGGCGAGGTCACGGCTTCCACGTTCATACCGTCGATCGACAGCTTCAACGCCGTGGGCATTGTAAAACTCATCCCCGGCATCGACTCCAATCGCTTCAGCCAGTTCAGCAACCGACTTTTGGGATCCGCCAGCGAATCGCTGAACTTCATCCTTGCATCGGTCACGATGTCGCTGGCCGATTTCGATTTAATAACGAATAGGTCTTCTTCAGGTTTGATTTTGAAACGAGCGTAGTCTTCTTCCGAATCCAGCATCAACAGCGAACAGGTCTGGCCGGTGATGCGAAAGTGCCGTGCGTAAGCCGTCGACACATCGAAGACTTCCGACCCAAGGCCTTCCAGTTGGCCGACTGAAACCTGACCGTACAGCCGCGATCCCAATTCAGAATTGATCTTCGTGGGTTCTACAGAAACGGTCTGCGTTCCATCGGATTGCTCAAACTCGAGTTGCAGCGATCCATCCAACTGACCGCGGCCAACCACCATGATCTGCTGCCCCGGGTAAACCCATTGCACGCGTCCTGCCGTCAGCACGTCAGTAACGCCTTCGCCGGCAACGGATTTCAGACGCCACGGACGCTTGCGGTGGGCGGTCGATGCCGACGCGATCTCTTGATCGCTGGTCACGCTGAAGACAGCGCCACCGGTTTGCCCGGCTAGGAATCGAAGCGAGCGAACGGAGGTTCCGGTCAATCCGGTCTGATAGGCGAACAGGCTGCCGATTTTCGGACCCTGTAGCAATCGTTCCATCAACGGCAAACTCGTCTCTCCCCAAGTCGCCGCTCCATCGCTAAGCAAAAAGATATCGGGCTTCTGAGAGTCTGCGGTGATCCATTTGGCTTCTGCAACGGCATCGATGGCTCGATAGAGATTGGTGGCGCCTTCGAGGGCCAGTGTTTCCATTTTTTGGCGAATCGCAGTCACGTTTTCTGGGGTGTTGGGCGTGTAGCCTTCTTTCCAAAAATGGCTGTCGATATCGAAAAACAACACGGCAAACTCTTTCATCGAATCGCGATTGTTGTTCAGGGTTTGCTCCAACAGATTCAACCAGACATTGAACTTTTCCGGAGAACTGCTCAGCGAGGTATCCACCATGAAGACGGCTCGCGACTCCCCGTCGATGTCTTCGGATTTGAGTTCGGGCTGGATTTGAGCCGCCCAAAAATCACCTTCTTCATTGGAAGTCTGCAGCAGAGTCGGTTTCTGACCGCTGACCGACAATCGAATGCTGCCATCTTTAGGCAGCGATTTACCATCCAACGAAAACTGTTTCCAGTCTCCATCGTCGATCGGATCGATTGCGGGCTGGATGCCGATATCAAAACCTTCCACCTCGCGAACATTGAATTTGATTTGGCAGTCGCCGGCTTGTTCCGGCAAATCGAGTTTGTAAACCAGACCTTCGTCTGTGGTTGTCAGGTTCATGTCATAACCGACCACGATCCGATGCAGCTTTTTCGGGGCCAGCGGAAAGACGCGAGCGTTGAACACGCCAGCACCCGACCATTCGACCAGTGCCGGATCGACTCGGCGACGAACGGTTTCGCGAAACGCATGGGCAGCTTTTTCGCGGGGCACCATACGAGCTTCTTTGACGTTGTCCCATTTGCCTTTTCGAGTTTCGGCAACTTTATCGGACCGCAGCGAGACAAAATCGTCTCCGAATTCTTCGGGCGCGAGACGTCCTTTGGGAGAGAGATCGTAGGCACTTTCGCCAAACGCGAAATAGTACAGCGAAGAATCGTCCGGCAGGCGAAGTTTAAAATTCCCTTCCAATTGCTGGTCTCGATCGTTGTAGTAAAAGTAATCGATCAACACGCGGGCCCGAAAGCCATCGACTTGAACGTTGACTTGCATCCCGGTGGTATCCAATTCGTCGCGATCCCCGACCATCAAGCGTGTGGTGTTGGGGATGGCTTTGACACGCTTCCACGATCGCTGTTTTTTCTTTGGCTTCGCTTCTTCGCGTTTTCCGTCTTTACCCGGGCCTCGCCCTCGCTCCTTCGTCTGCTCTTTGCCGTTTTCAATTCGGCCATTTCGATCTTTATTGTCGCCAACGTTATTGGCAGCTTCACCATCGAAGTTATCCCCAGGTGTAAGCTCCGCATCGATATTAGACAACGCTGCGTTTTCTCGACCTTCGCCGGGTTCACTTTCAGTTATTTCGATTGGGACTTCACGATCCCGCAGAAACTCCGCAGGTCGCCCACCACTGGCTAGTGAACGAGTTGAGGAAGCAGGCTGGCCGGGACCGAAATTTCCGTCGCCCCCCAGCGCTCTTTCTGGTGTGAATTCCGAGGCTGGAAGAAGTCTGGAACGTCGAAGTGCATTGTCCTCTGACGGGAAACTGAGAGCGACTCGATCATCAAAAAGAAGGGATTCATCGCGTAAAAATCCTGATGATTTATCGCTACCGCCAAAGCCACCTCCGCCGTCGCGTTGACCATCTTCTTCATTTTCTTCTTCGAAAGATTCCGCATCGCCAACATCGGCCCCAGGTGACAAACGCTGCGCCGATTCGAGTACGATTGTCGAGGGGAGTTCTACATTTTCAGGGATAATTGTTGAGCTGCTTGTGTCTAGCGCCATTGCCACCTCGTTTCCGCCATGGAGCGCCTCCCCTTGGTTTGATTGGTAAAAACAGAACGCGCCACCGGCAATCAAGGCCGCAAAACTGGCAGCGATTGCAATCCCCATCCAGCGACCCGAACTTCGTTTCGCCGGCGGATCCGTCTCAACTTCTTGTGACGATGTTTCCCCACCACTCACGTTTGCCACTTCAGCCACAGATGCACTAGAGAGAACCGCTGCCTTTTGACCATCGCTCAGCTCCAGCTTCGTCTCTTGATCAAAAGCCAACTGCAACAAACCCGTTGCCTCGCGAATGGCATCGACTTCGGCCGCCAATTCCGGCGAAGCTTCGATGGCCTGTTGAACTTCGGCGGCTTCCGCATCGGAAAGTTCACCAAGCACAAAGGCGGTTAATTTAGAATCTTCTTTATCAATCATTTATCCGCTCCTAGGAGGGAGTTCAGTGTAATTTTTTGCGTAAGCCAGCATGTCAACGAGTGAGCTAATTTGTTCATCCGGTCACCCGTTCATTTCGCGTTTGAGTTTCCCGATGGCGGCATGCAGAATCACGCCGACATGGGAGGCTGACAGCCCGGTGACTTCGGCGATCTCGCGATACTTCAATCCGCCATGAAATTTCAAGCGGATGACTTCCTGTTGCTGATCGCTCAGCTTGGAAACCCGCCGCCTCACCTCCGCGACGGCTTCCGTCCGTTCCGCTGCGACGACAGGATTGGTAGAAGGGGCGCCCGTCAGATTGCCCTCATCCAGTTCAAAATCTGAAGCAACTTTCATTCGCTTCTCCTTACGGCGTACATCGATGGCACGATTGCGACAAACGGTGAACAACCACGGCCCCAGCCGAGACCGGATCTCCGGATTGGGCTCCCGACAAAGCTTGACAAAGGTGTCTTGCACGATGTCGCGAGCCAATTCCAAATCATGGACAAAGTGACAGGCATAGCGCAGCAATCGATCCTCATACTGCTCAATGGCAGCACTGATCCAAGGGTCAGCCTGTTCTTCTTCCATCAGTTGTTCCGTGAAATTCGCGTTTCAAAGGCGATAACGCACCAGCGATGGAAGTATTAGAAAGAAAAATCAGAAAAGTGAAAATTGGGTTCGTCGTACCGTTTTCGGGCAGAATGCGAGGAGAAGCGTCCGCAAGCTCGTTTCCAGCGAACATCCACTCAAACCATGTTGTAAGGATCGATATCAACAATCCACTTCACATCATCCATTTCCTTGATGTTCTGCTTGGCCCGAACAATCACCTGCTGAATCGCCAATGGCTCGACCGCGCCGATCAACATGTGAAAGCGATACATCCCGCGAAGCTTTTCCAGCGGCGCCACCGACGGCCCCAGCAGACTTAGCTGCAAACCCAACTCGTCCGTCGCGTCGAGAATACACTGAGCAATATGGTCGGCCATCTGTTCGGCTTTGGGTTGGACCTCCGCCCGAACCACAATCCGGGCTTGGTTGCCAAACGGCGGATAGTGAAACTCCTGTCGCATCGGCAATTCGCCTTCCGCAAACCCCACATAATCGTGGCGCGTCGCGCAGATAATCGCCGGATTGTCGGGACTGAAAGTCTGCACCAACACCCGCCCGCCACGCTTGCCGCGACCCGTGCGGCCCGCCACTTGGGTCACCAACCCGAACGTCCGCTCCGCCGAACGAAAATCCGGCAAGTGCAAACTGGTGTCCGCGTTGATCACACCCACCAAGGTCACGTTCGGGAAATCTAAACCTTTGGCGATCATCTGGGTGCCCAGCAAAATCTTCGTTTCGCCTTCCCGAAATTTCGTCAACGCCTTTTCGTGACTGCCCGGCTTCCGCATCGTGTCGGTGTCCATCCGCATGATCGCCACATCGGGAAACAGCTTGGCGACTTCGGCTTCGAGTCGCTGGGTCCCCAATCCGGAAAACCGAAAAACGGATTTCCCGCAGTCTTCACAGCTGCCGATGTTGGGGACCTCGTAGTTGCAGTAGTGGCAAACCGCTTTGATCCCCGTGGCGTGATGAGTCATCGGGATGGAACAGTCCGGACAGTATTTGACTTTGCCGCAGGCCGGACACTGAATCCGCGTCGAAAAACCGCGGCGATTCAGCAACAAAATCACTTGCCCACCCTCCGACAAAGCCGAATTGATTTCAACACGAAGCTTCTGGCTGATGGGACTGAATCTCTTTTTGCCTCCGAAATCGTCACGCAAGTCAATCGTGGCAACGTCCGGCAGCGGCAAATCCAACACTCGATTCTTGAGCGAAAGCAATTCGTACTGACCGCTTTGGGCGCGCTGCCATGACTCCAACGACGGCGTGGCACTGCCCAGCAATAACGGTATCTCCTCGCGCTCGGCTCGCCATTGGGCGACATCCCGAGCGTGATATCGTGGAGCATTGTCCTGCTTGAAAGAACTATCGTGCTCCTCGTCCAGCACAATCAAACCCAATCGCGGGGTCGGCGCAAACACAGCGCTACGAGCCCCGATGACGACCTGCACATTGCCTTGAGCAATCTGTTTCCAGTGCCACGCTCGCTGGGCCGACGTTAAATGTGAATGCAATACCGCCACGTGATCGAACCGAGCCCGAAACCGGCGGCGCGTCTGGGGCGTCAAGCTAATCTCAGGGACCAACACGATTGCTTGGCGGCCGTATTCGACGACTTGCTGAATCGCGCGGATGTAAACTTCCGTTTTGCCACTGCCGGTGATCCCGTGCACCAGAAACGTCCGGTGCGCTTCGGCATCGATGCATTTGGAGATCGCGTCGAGGGCCGGTTGCTGTTCCGCATTCAGCTCCAGATCGGTAGTCCGTTTCTCGGCGGGGATCTCGTGTGTCTTTTGTTGCACGCGACGAGTCGAAGTATGAATATGCCCTTTGCGACGAAGCAGCGAAATCGGGCCCTGAGTGCAGCCGACCGTTTGCGCCAGCTCGCCGGACGTCCAATCCTGTGCTGAGCTCAGCATCGTGTCGAGGATCCGCCGCTGCAGCTTGGTCAGTTTGACCGCGTCCATATCCCTAGCGACTTCCGGATCCACGGAAAGAAACAACATCTCCCGAGTGCCCGAATTGTCTCGAGCCCCCACGGGCACGACCGTTTCAATCACTGTCCCCAACGGAGTGATGTAGTACTCGCCGATTCGCCGGGCCAGACCCAACAGCGAATTGTTGATCAGCGGCTGGGCATCGACGACCCGTTGGATCGGTTTCAATCGATTCGGTTTCACGGTTTTGGCCAGTTCGTGGCCGGGGCCGATGACGTCAACGCAGTACCCAGTCATGGTTCGATTGCCGCGCCCCAATGGGACTTTGACGCGGACTCCTGTTTTGACGGACTCTTCCAATTCGGCAGGGATGGAATAATCGTAGGGGCCAAAAGGTGGATCCGCAAAAACGACTCGCGCCGCCAGCCAGTCATCGAGGTCGTCGAGGTTCCACTGCTGGGGCTGGGTTTCAAAAAGAGAATTTTGCTGGTCGGTCATGCGCGGTCGTCATTGAAGGGAGGCACCAATCTACCAAATCGGATGGACTCATCAGGTCACATTTTTACTCGATAATTTCAGGTTCCGACTCACCGCGCGGTGATGCAATTCGTACAGCTGGACGAGTTCCTCTTCTTTCTGCTGTTCCTCCAGACAAATTATCAGCCCACGAATCGACGGCCGATAATTTGCGCAATCGTCCAACGACAGCTTAAACATGGTTTCGGCGCTCGGATAATCGCCTTGGTAAACCAGCCCCCATCCAATATTGAACTTAATGCCGGCATTGACGGGGACATTGTCCATCAAGCCGTCGTAGCGGCTAAGGGCTTTATCGACATTGCCTTTTCTGGCCAAAATGTTGGCATCATCAAGCCCACGCAACGGACCCGACGAGGCTTTGCTGTAATAACTGCGGAACAGTTGCACGATGGCGACGGGAAGTCCGATCAGACCAAAAATATTTCCAAACAGCATCTTCCACGCATCGCCGCGCATGCATCCGGGGCAGCGCCAGGTCGGTCGGTGTGAATACGAGACAAAGTAAATCAGAAAGATGAAATAGAAAACCGTGAACTTGCGAGGCTGGGAATACATATCGCACTCGTCGCAAATTCTAAATTTGGATTCCTGTTTCTGGCTAAGGCCTTCGGTTTGGCCAAAGCCGCCACCGGTGTCGACCGTGTACAACGTCTCGCAATAGTCGCAGTAGCATTGGGGCGTTTCGGGAAGCCGCGACAGCAAAACCGTGGCATCACAAAAAGGGCATTGAGCACTGCGGAACTGATGACCCAACCCTTTGGCGTCGAGTTGTTTTTTCTCATTGGCAGCCACCACATCACTGCGGGCTCCATTGATCATCCGTTTCAACGGCTCGGCACCGATGCCATACACGGCGATCGTCAGCGTTTGAAAAGGATCATCGATTGAATCCTCTTCATCGGACAGGTTCGGCAGCACCATGGCAAGGAACTTGTCTCGAACCGCAATACGGCGATCCCATCGACGAGAACTTCGACATCGTCGAGCTTCAGCGTTTCGCCATTGAATTCACCGCGCTTCTTTAGGAAGCCAGTTTCATTTCCCTCCCCATCGATCCACTTGAATTTGAACGTTTTCAAAACATTGGGTTCCAGTGGCATCGTGAATCCGGTTGGGAATGTTCTGGTGAGGCGGTCAAAAAGGATGCGATCGAGCGGCAGATGAGTTTACCCGATCGTGACCGAGCCCGTCACGGGAAGTTCATACGTTGGTCCAGTTCCTAACCGATGTAGGGCCGGTTCCCACCGGCCGTTATTGCGATTGGCCGATGGGAACCTGTTAACGACCAGAAAACCAACGCGCAGCCCACTCCAGTGGCTTGAGCAACAGGTACACCATGTCGGCTTGCCAACGGAAGCGGATTTGTCTCGCCACCACGGGCCCGACGCGGTTGTAGATTTTCCTGAGCCAGCGATGGAAACGCGGGAAGGACTTTTTGAGCCAGTTTTCGAAGCCCCAAAACGTCATCAACTGCTGGTTCAAAATCCGCTTTTGAGAATCATCAAACCAAGACCCGACCCAGCGAGGATGACCATGTGTGGCAGCGGTCACGATAAAGCACCCTTTCGGAGGCTCATCCGGCAATGACTCGTAAAATCGAATCGCTAACGGAATTTTGATCGCAATCGCTGCTCCCAAAAAAGCGATCCAACCCAAAAGTTTTTCCTTGAAATGAACTCCCGCAGGAAATTTGTAATCCCAATCCCTCCAAATCAACACGGCGTAAATTGCATAACCCACGCCGCAGGAACCCGGCACGACCCAAAAAATATCGCCAGCAAATTCGAGAAATAAAACAGCGAACACGTACCAAAAAGAAATGAAGGCATTGGTAAGAGCAAAGAGTAAACTCATTGGATTTTTTTTAACCGATCGAGGAAACCATAGTCCACAAATCAGCCAGATGGCACCCACCGTATAAATCGGCCACAGCGTCACGCCTGCCCAACCGTCCAGCAGATACCAAGCCCAAGATGGACCTTTGCTGCCCTTCCACTCAGGAGAAAACCCAATCGTCGCCAGCCACAACGAAAGCATCGAAAAAAGACCCAAAGCAATGGACATCCACACTCTTCGAAAGACTGTAAATTGCAATCTGTTTTCTCGGACGAGCAATTTATCGACCAACATCGGGATGCAGGTGAGCGCTGGGTAAAGAAACAATCCGGCGACAACCAATGTCAAAACTACTTCATCAAGCTGTGACCAAAGGTCTTCGCCAAAGCCCCAATGAAAACCATCGCCTAGATTGGAGTTGGCCAGCGCTACAGAGATCACCACCATCCAGCTGATCATCGTAGAAATCTTGAACTGGAATCTCGGCGTCAGATGAGACGGTTTGTCTTGTGGTATCGCCGGAAAGAGAGAGTCGGTTTCGTCGACGGGCGGATTCGAATCGTCTTGGCGCTCATTCATGATCGAATTTTGGCACAATCATTTCGACTTGCAAGCAATGCGGTGAGTGTTTAACGATCAGCCGGCAGGCGACCACGTAGAAACACCGACGCCTTCCGGCTTATCGTTAAACTGGGTTGCGAAGCAGCGAGAGGCTTTGAGTTCGGCTACAATATCGCGACAACTCTGTCTCGTGAAAAAAGAGAAGTCAACAAAGCAATGAGCGATCAATCTACCAATCCATATCATTCGGGTCACCCTGATTTGGGTACAAGGGCGCCAAACTCTTCGGGCACACCAAAATCCACTGGTGGCGTCAAAGCTGCGGGGATTACTTTGATGGTTGTTGCGGGGCTCAACGTTTGTCATGCAATTTTTGGAATCATCAATACATGGGGTGAAAAAGGTGAGGTGCCGCCGAATCTTCAGGACCGGCCGGACTTACAACCCCTCGTCGATTTCGTGGTTCAATACGGTCCTTTGATCAACGTTGGTCTGCCAATCTTCTTCATACTGATGTCGTTATTGATGATGTATGGAGCCTTTAAAATGACCAAGCTGCAAAGCTACGGCATGGCACTGACCGCAGCGATCATCGCCGTCATTCCGTTCAATGGAATTTTGGACTGTTGTCTGGTCGAAGTTGGCGTCGGGATTTGGGCATTGGTGATGGTAGTTACGACTAAGCCATTGTTTCGTTAGGCGTCGTCGGCCAAAACGATATCTTCTCCAACGGGCAACTTCGACGCTCTACAGGGTTGAAGCAAATGTCTTGCCGCTTCGAGACTGTGAATTTTTGAGTTTTGGGCTGCACTATGCGGGCAGAAAATGTGGTCACCGCCATGGGTGTGGATGTAAACACCTTCGCTGTCGGTACGACAAACATCGTTTCGAAAAATTCACAGCCTAACCGACATGGAAAAACGCTTCCTCGTTTAACGATCAGCCGGCAGGCGACCACGACGAAACACCGACGCCTTCGGGCTCAATCGTTAAACTTCGACTCCCAAATCTGCCAACGACAGCAGCGTCGAATACTTCACATCCACATCCGCGAAAATCTTTTCGGTTTCGGTCCCACGATCAACAATTGAAATCAATCGATCGACCTTCAAGCCAAACGAGCGAGCATGTTCGATCGCTCGCAGAGAACTGCCGCCGGTGGTCACCACGTCTTCCACCATCACGACTCGCTGGCCAGACTGCACCGGGCCTTCGACCATTTGCTGAGTCCCGTGTTCCTTGGCTTGTTTGCGGACAATGAAGCCTTTGATGTTTTTCTGTTGCTGCCACGCCACGGTGATGATGGCCGCCGAAATCGGATCGGCTCCGATCGCCATCCCGCCCACAGCATCGGGGAGGTCGTCTCCGATCTCCTGTAGCATCCCGTGAGCGATCACATTGGCCGATTCGCCATCCAAGGTCAGTTTGCGGCAATCCAGATAGAAGCTGGCCTTTTTCCCCGACGCCAAGGTAAAGTCACCAAACTTCAGTGCATGCTGCTGAACCAGTTCAATAAGTCGATTGCGATCGTACAAGGTGGTTTTTCCAGTTTGAAAAGACTATGTTTTGATGTTGGATTTAGCCCACCCGAATTCTAACGCTTTTTGCCGGCTTACCCAGAGCATCCCCCACCCATTTTTGCGGATGAAACCCAAGACCACCATTGTGCTCGTTTTCGATGGGCTTTCGGCGTCACTGCCGGGGCCTTACGGCAATACGACCGTCGACACGCCCGGCTTCAATCGACTGGCCTCGATCTCGACGCTGAGCGATTTTTGTATTGTCCGCTCGCCCGAACTCGCGGCAGGAGTTTCCCATCTATGGAGCCCGCTATCGGACTGCCAAGGACACCGCTGCCTACTGACGGACTCCGAAGAAGTCGCTCAATTGGGGCAGCAAGACGGGTTGTTCGACTCGATTGATGCCATCCAAAACGAAACCGCGAAAGGCCTTGCCGAATCGATTGGAGAAACAACCAGCGCCCATTTTTTCGCCCGTGCGATAGAAAAGATCCAATCATCGCAACCGGGCGATCTACTGTGGCTTCATCACGATGGACTCTACGGCACATGGGACGCGCCCTACTCGATCCGGCAGAGCTTGGCCGATGAAGAAGATCCCGATCCGCCCACCAACCACCAGCGCCCCGCCTTAAAAGTCGATCGCGATGTCGACCCGGATGAACTGCTGGGCTATCAACAGTCCGCCTATGCTCAGCTGGTGGTTTTAGACCATATGTTGAGCCTATTCTTGGAACAGGTTTCCAGTTTGCCGCATGCGGCTGAAACAGAATTGGTGGTGACGTCGCTGCGCGGTTACCCGCTGGGCGAACATCAAAGCGTTGGAATTCCAGACAATCTATTCAGCGAATCGGTGCATGTCCCCTTCTTTCACTGCCATGCGATTGATGGGAGCGTGTTCGGCAGTCGTCAAGGAAACCTCTGTTTCGCCGATGGCGTGTTGCGGGAAATTTTGGAAACCCCCGACACTCAAGAAGACGAAAACGAGCTGTTTATTTCAACGGCGGAGAGCCAGATTTCGGCACAAGATAGCCGTTGGAAACTCATTTTTGATCCCCATGATCCGGAGCAGGCGATGCTGTTTGCCAAACCCGACGACCGCTGGGAAGTCAACGACGTTAGCCGACGCTGTCGCGACGTCGTCGATTCGATGATTCAGCAAGTCCTCAAAGCAAAACCTAATCTTCAAGCAGGATTGTAAAGTAACTGTTTCCACTGACTAAAATTCTGGTTAAACTTGATTCCGAATATCCGCCCACAGGAAAGCGACGACAATGAGCGACAATCCATATCGACCTAGCACCCCATCTGAAAATCAAAATCAATCTGGCAATGTAGCCCGAGAAAAAGTCCAAGCTCCCGGGATGTGCTTGATCATCAGCGGAATCATGGCTTGCATTTTTAACGTCGGCGGCGGAATCATGGCGGCTGTCATGTATTTGGGCATGCAGGACCAAGTTATGCAAGCGATCGAACAACAGAACCAAGCTCCTGGCATGGGCCAAGACGAGCTGCTCATGGTCATGAACGTCTATGGTTACGGCGGCATCGGGGTTGCCGTGCTGGGACTCATTGGTGGAATCCTCATGGTCCTCGGTGGAATCAAAATGCGAAATCTCAGTGGATGGGGCATCGCAGTTCTAGCCGCGCTGGCCAGCATTCTTCCCTGCTCTCAGGTCTGCTGCCTCTATGGAGTTCCCATCGGAATCTGGTGCCTTGTTGTGCTGTTCGATTCACGGGTCAAGGAAGCGTTCCGCTAAACCCAAAGGTTATTTTTCTGATTACTGACTGAAATCAGAGATCGATCGACATGCGGTCAGCCGCAACGCGCATCGGATTGGAATAGAGCGAACGAATCGAATCCAGCTCCAGCGGTGTCTCCGATTCCGCCAGTGGATTGATGTGCACCAACCAAGTCTGTTTGGCGTTGGCCGCGGCGGCGACTTGCGCCACCGGAGTCAGACAACTGTGCCCCGTCAGCTGGGCTCGATCTTCCCAACCGTCGGGAAAGTAACACTCGTGAATCAACACGTCCACGTCACGGATGAAATCGATGTAGGAAGCGCCGGCCGCTGCGGTGGTGTCGGTAATGTAGGCCAGCGATCCCGCCCCGTGATCCAATCGAAAACCACGGCTGCCGCCGGGATGCTCAAGCTCACAGGAGCTCAAACTGACACCATCCGCCAGTTCCATCTGAGGACGCAGCGGAACGAAATCAAAATTCGGTCCGACTGGAAAAAGCGATTCCGCATAGAGATGCTTTTGAATCGCTTCGATCTTTGATTCGTCGACGTGAACGTTGACTTGTTGCACGTCTTTTTCAAACAGCACATCGTACAGAAACGTCAGCCCCACACTGTGATCCAAGTGAGCATGCGACAGAAAGATATTCAGCGTCGGGGTGCAGATCAGATCGCGCACTCGAAACATGCCGGTTCCGGCATCGAAAATCAGGCCCAGTTCCGGGATCATCAAACAAGCCGTATGCCGGCTCTCGTTGGGATGGTATCCAGTTGTCCCCAGAAAGTGCAGTTTCACAACAACGATGGGTGTAGGTAGGAGGAGTCAATCAGCGGCCAATTGTAGCAGATCCCCACCATAAGTAGATGTCAGTGGCCAAACGAGATTCGAAAGCCGGAACTGTGAAAAACTACATGTCAAATCCGTCCCAAGACTTCCTCAGCAACACACTTATTCGCTAGAATCATGGATCCAAATTCCTTTAAACCCCCGAATTGATCCATGACGCTCACAGGCCAACACTTCATCGCCGGACAGCGCTCCGCAAACGGAAAATCCACTTTTACGGGCATCAACCCGTCCACCGGTGAGACACTGCCGACTTCATTTCTGGATGCAACCGCTGAGGAAATTGACCAAGCAGTCGTTGCAGCCGAAGACGCTTTTTACGAATTGCAAAAACTCGATGGTGACAAATTTGCGGACTTGCTCGAATCGATCGCCGATGGAATCGAAGCCGCCGGCGACACGCTGTTGGACATCGCTCACGCCGAAACGGGATTGCCGATGGGGCGACTGCAAGGAGAGCGGGGACGCACCTGCAACCAGACTCGACTGATCGCCGCCATGGTCCGCGATGAGGCGTGGCGCCAACCACGAATCGATGCCGGAGATCCACAGCGAACACCGCCCAAGCCCGATGTGCGAACGCTGTTCTGCGGCATTGGACCGGTTTCCGTTTTCGGAGCCAGTAATTTTCCGTTTGCCATCGGTGTCGTCGGCACCGATACCGTTTGTGCTTTAGCGGCCGGCTGCCCCGTTGTGGTGAAGGCGCATCCGGCTCACCCAGGAACCTGCGAGGTGTTGGCTTCGATCGTGACCGAATCCGTTTCGAAGCTGGGGCTGCCGGCGGGAACGTTCTCGATGCTGCAAAGCAATTCGAATGAATCGGGCGCGATGTTTGTCAGCCATCCGAAAATCTGCGCCGTGGCGTTTACCGGTTCGCTTCGCGGTGGCCGAGCCCTTTACGATATCGCTTGCTCGCGGCCCACCCCGATTCCGTTCTACGGCGAAATGGGCAGTTCGAATCCGGTCTTTTTGCTCCCGGGTGCACTGGCGGAAAACAGCCAGTCGATCGCCGAAGGCTACGTGCAGTCAGTCACGATGGGTGTCGGTCAGTTCTGCACCAATCCGGGCATTGTGCTGGGAATCGAAGGCGAACATCTGGAGTCCTTCGTTTCCACAACCGCCGAAAAAGCCACCGAGTACGCACCTCAAACGATGCTGCACCCGGGCATTTACCAGGCCTATGAATCCGGTCGCCAGCGAATCGCAGGAACCGCCGGCGTTTCCCAAGTCGGCGTTTCAGGAACTGATTCCAACCCCACCGCCAACCAAGCGGTCTGCGAGATCTTCTCTGCGGATTTCGCAGTGCTGGATGCGTCTGAAGAACTGGAAGAGGTCTTTGGTCCGACATCGACGATTTACAAATGCCAATCCAAAGATCAGATGCTCAAGTTTGCGCGCGGCTTGGACGGGCACCTTACCGCAGCCATTCACGGGACTGAAGCCGACCTGAAAGAGCACGCCGATTTGGTGAACGTGCTGCAACATAAAGTCGGCCGGATTGTGTTCAACGGTTTCCCCACAGGTATCGATGTCTGCAACGCGATGCATCACGGCGGTCCGTACCCCGCAGCGACGCACAGTTTTTTCACCTCGATCGGTCATCATTCGATTTATCGTTTCGTTAAACCGGTGTGCTTCCAGGGCTTCCCTCAAAGTTGCCTACCCGAAGCACTGCGTTAACCCCGGTGGCAAGAAGCTCTTGCCCGTCTTCCGATCGGGGGCAAGAGTGCTCAAGCCACCGTACTAGAATTGGGGCAGTCTAGAAAACTCCACCGCCTT
>CAZDZX010000036.1:0-19751 GCA_964510005.1 uncultured Pirellulaceae bacterium | reverse complement strand
TCGCCGTGGTTTGAGATTGTCACGGAAAGTACAACCCGAGAGTAAAGCTGCATGTCTGAACGTCCCTTTGTTCATCTTCACTGCCACAGCCACTATAGCCTTCTCGATGGAGCCAGCTCGATTCCCAAGCTGGTCGGCCGAGCTAAAGAACACGGCATGAACGCCTTGGCGTTGACCGATCACGGTAATCTGCACGGGGCTCTGGAGTTCTACAACACTTGCAAATCCAATGACATTAACCCGATCATTGGCTACGAAGCCTACATCGCGCCGGGCAGCCGCAAAGTCAAAGGCGATCGCAAAAAGTCTTCCTACCATCTGACGCTGCTGTGCCAAAACAAAACGGGGTTCCAGAACCTAGTTAAAATGGCCTCCGCCGCATGGTTGGAAGGTTTTCACTACAAACCACGAATCGACAAAGAACTCCTCGAAGCCCACAGCGAAGGCATCATCTGCCTGAGCGGTTGCGTGTCTAGCGAGTTCAGTCGCTCGGTCCTTGCCGACGGTAACGGAGCCGAAGAACAGATCCAAAAATCCATCGAAATCGCCGAGTGGTTTCGCAACCTGTTTGGCGAACGGTACTTCGTGGAAGTTATGAATAACGGGCTGGAGATCCAGCGACAACAGCTTCAAGGCGCCGTTGAAGTCGCCGATCGAGTTGGCATTCCGGTCGTCACCACCAGCGACTGTCACTACGTCGACCGCGAAGACGCATCGGCTCAAGACGTGATGCTGTGCATCAACACCGGCAAATTTCGCACCGACGAAAACCGGATGAAGATGGACACCGACGAATTTTACTTGCGACCTCCCGAAGCCATGTACGCGAGCTTCCCGGGGATGGAAGACTGCGTCGCCCGCTCTCAAGAGATTGCTGATTCGGTCGATATTAATTTGACCCTAGGGGAGCGGTACTTCCCTGTCTTTGACCTGCCTCAAGATCGTTCTCCCGAAGATGAGCTGCTCTATCTGTGCGAAAAAGGCCTCAAAGAGCGCTACGCCGGCAACGAAGAAATGCTGCCCGGCGGTGAGTTTTCAGAAGTCGTCCAGAAACGGCTCGACCGCGAACTGGGCGTCATCAACAAACTTGGTTTCGCCAACTACTTTTTGATCTGTTGGGACTTTGTGGAACAGGCCCGGCAACGAGACATCCCGACGACCGCTCGTGGTTCCGGTGTTGGAGCGATCGTTTGCTACGCGCTTTACCTCAGTCACGTTTGCCCGATCCACTACGATTTGCTGTTCGAGCGATTCCTTGACGAAAATCGCTTGGAAGCACCTGATATCGATATCGACTTCTGCAAAGAACGTCGCGGCGAGATCATCAAGTACGTTAAAGAAAAATACGGGGAAGAATCCGTTGCCCAGATCGGCACCTTTGGCACGATGAAAGCTCGGGCCGCGATCAAGGACGTCGGCCGAGCCCTCGGCATTCCGCTGGCTCGCGTTAATCAAATCACCGCGATGGTGCCCGACACATTGGGCATCAAATTGGAACAGGCCCTCGAGGTTAGCGACGAACTTAGATCCGCTTACGAGGGCGACCCGGAAATCGCTGAACTGATCGACTTCGCCCGCAAGCTCGAAGGTCTCGCTCGCAATATCGGAACTCATGCTGCGGCGGTTGTGATCGGCGATGGCCCGCTGCACAACTACGTGCCGCTGGGAAAAGTCTCCGGCAAAGACGACGTGATCACCCAGTGGTCAATGAACGACGTGGAAGCCGCGGGTCTGCTGAAGATGGACTTTTTGGGGCTGCGGAACCTGACGATTCTGGCCAACGTCACCAACATCATTGAACAGACGACTGGCGAACGGATCGACATTCACGCTTTTCCGCTAGACGATAAAGAAACCTACGCACTGCTCCAGCGCGGCGAAACCAAGGGTGTGTTCCAGTTGGAGAGCGGCGGGATTCGTGACCTTTTGCAGCGCATGAAGCCTGACCATTTCTTAGACATCATTGCCACGGCGGCTCTTTATCGTCCGGGTCCGCTTGAGGGCGGCATGGTCGATCAGTACATCGACGTGAAGCACGGTCGCAAACCGGCCGAATACAAACTGGACCTGCTCAAGGAAATTCTTGAAGAGACCAACGGTGTGATGGTCTATCAGGAGCAGGTGATGCGGATCCTGAACCAAGTCGGCATGATCCCGCTGGCGTCCGCGTACACGTGCATCAAAGCGATCAGTAAAAAGAAAGAGAAACTGATCGCTCAAAACTACGAAGCCTACATGGAAGGCGCCGTGAAACAGGGCCTTTCGAAAAAGGACGCCCAAGACCTGTGGGATATGATCCTCAAGTTCGCGGGTTACGGCTTCAACAAAAGTCACTCCACGGCTTACGCGTTGATCGCGTACCAGACCGCCTATTTGAAAACGCATTACCCGATCGAGTTTATGGCCGCTCTGCTGACCGGCGATATTCCGGGCCGCAACTTCGTCGCCAAAGATGCCTTGGTCGAGCACATGGAAGATTGCACGCGGATGAAAATTGAAGTCATCGCGCCCAGCGTGAATACTTCGGATGTGCACTTTGCGGTCACCGACGATAAGAACATTCACTTCGCCATGTCGGCCATTAAAGGCTGCGGCGGTTCGGCGGCTCAAGCGATCGTGGACGAGCGCCGTGAAAACGGTCCCTTTACAGATATCTTTGATTTGTGCGAGCGAGTTGAATCGAGCAAGTGTAGTCGCTCCTCGCTGGAGAGCTTGATCAAAGCCGGAGCGATGGATTGTTTTGGCGGTCACCGGGCTCAGTTGGTGGCCACGCTAGACCGTGCGATCCAAGCCGGTGCCTCGTTGCAGGCTGATAAAAAGAGCGGTCAGTTGAGCCTGTTTGGAGCTCCCGAGCCTGCCGCTGCTGCCGGTAGCGAAACCGCGGCAACCAGCGATCTGCCGGACGTGCCGGAATGGGAAGAGCGTGACAAGCTAGTCGCCGAAAAGGAAGTTCTGGGTTACTACCTGACCAGCCATCCCTTGGCTGAATTCATGGATCGTCTGGAAAAGTTCTGTTCTCACAAGACCAGTGGGTTGGCCAACAGTAAGCACCGCGACAAAGTCAGTATGGGTGGCATGATCGCATCGCTGCGTTTAGCCCATACTAAAAACCAGAAAAGCCCCAGCGATCCGACCAAGTATGCGATGTTCGATTTGGAAGACGCCGACGGCGCGATCCGCACGATTGCTTGGCCTTCCACGTTTGCGAATATGGCTGAGTTGGTGAAACCGGACGCGGTGGTGGTTGTGCAGGGCAAACTGGACTATCGCGGCGACGAGCCGAACTTGATCGTCGACAAATTGATTCCGATCGACGACTTGGGCGCGAGCATGACGACGGGGTTGAAGATTTCGATTGACCAGCGTCAGCACGGCAGCGACGGATTGAAAACCGCTTACGAGATCATTCGCGGCTACCCTGGCAACCGTCAGCTCAAGATCGAGTTGGTATTAGAAAACGGGATGGTCGTCGAAGTGGATTCGCACAAAAAGATCGACGTCAACGAGCAGATGTGCGAGCGGCTCCGTAGTTTACTGGGTGCTTCCGGCGTCGAGATGCTGGTCGACACCGCCAGCCTATCGGCCAAAGCAGGACCTGAGAAGAAATACCGTCGGCGAAGCGAGTAAAGTAGTTCGCTGCTCAATTCCACACGTCACGATCGAGCATGCGATAATTGATTGCTTCTCCGAGGTGAGCAAACTGAATGTGTTCACAGCCCTCCAAGTCCGCGATCGTCCGGGAGAGGCGCAGGACTTTGTCGTGAGCCCGCGCGGACAGCCCGTTTTCGTTTACGTTGTGTTTCAGCAAATTCATGGACTCATTGTCCAGTTTGCAAAAATCGCGGATCTGACGGCTGGACATCTGGGCGTTGTACATGATTGACAGTCCATCGAATCGTTCGGCTTGAACTTTCCGCGCGTTGGTTACGTCCGCGCGAATCGTTTCGCTAGAAGTTCCCGGCTTCGATGACGCCAGTTCCTGATACTGAGCCGCGGGGACTTCGACGTGAATGTCGATTCGGTCAAGCAATGGACCGGAGATTTTGCCCATGTATTTTTCAACTTGAGGCGGCGTGCAATTGCAACTTCTTCGCGCGTCACCGCGATAACCACAGGGACAGGGATTGAGCGCGGCCACCAGCATGAATTCGCAGGGGAAGGTCGTCGATGCCATCGCGCGAGAGATGGTGACGACGCGATCTTCCAACGGTTGTCGCATGACTTCGAGTGTCCGCCGATTGAATTCGGGAAGTTCATCCAGAAACAAGACGCCGTAATGAGCCATGCTGATCTCACCGGGCATGGGTGTGCTTCCGCCACCAACCAGTCCGGCTTCACTGATGGTGTGATGGGGTGAACGAAATGGTCGGGTGGCCAACAGGGGTTGGCCGGATTTGAGGCGACCGAGCGCACTGTAGATCTGCGTGGTGGCAATCGATTCAGACGGCAGCAGCGGCGGCAGAACGGTGGGGATGCGTTTGGCCAACATCGTTTTTCCACTGCCCGGCGGACCCAGCATCAAGATGTTGTGGCTGCCGGCGGCGGCAATGGTGATTGCTCGTTTGGCCATTTCTTGGCCACGCACATCTGAAAAATCGATTTCGTAAGTCGAAAACTCTTGGAACAGTTGGTCGACGCGCGATGGAGTCGGATCGATGTTCAGTTCACCGCTGAGAAAGCCAACGGCTTCGGCGAGTGAACCCACAGCGATCACTTCGATGCCTTCCACCACGGCGGCTTCGGCCGCGTTTTCGGTGGGAACCAAGATTCCTTCAAGCCCCATCGTTTGAGCTTCGATCGCCATCGAGAGAACACCTTTGGCCGGACGGGTGTGGCCTTCAAGAGCCAATTCGCCGACGACCGCGTAGTCCGCCAGTCGATCGGAAGTGAACTGTCCGCTGCCGATCAGGATTCCGATGGAGATGGGCAGATCAAAGGTCGCGGCTTGTTTGGGAAGCTCCGCAGGGGCGAGGTTGATGACGATGCGATCGGAGGGCCGCACGAATCCCGAGTTGATAATAGCGCGTTCGACTCGATGAGTACTTTCGCGAACGGCCGCTTCGGGGAGGCCGACCAGAATCGTTTTAGGCATCGCCCGCGCCGAAACATCGACTTCCACTTCAACCGGCATGGCGTTGATGCCAAGCATCGAAAAGGTTTTCAGTTTGGCCAGCATGCCGCTGGACGAGGATGACGTTCCTGTTTGACTGACGGATTCCTTCATCGCATTTTTTTCCGATGGTGAGTGCCGAGATTTTTCGAGTGTAACGAATTCTGTTCACGGTTGTTTGAAATTATGTCAAAAGAGGCAATCTGCACTTGCTGTGGGTGTCGGTGTCGGTTGGGTAAGCATGTTTTCGCTGGCAAAGAGATGCGCGCGGTCGCGGCAAGCAGAATTTTAATTCTCCCGATCTCACGCGGTAGACGTCACGTTTCTACGTTCCTGCTGGCAGTCTTTCTGGGAATTAGTCCGGATTGCTATGTAATCGCCATTTTGGTTTCGCTACTCTCCGCCGCCGAACCGATAAGCCTGCTGACGCCAAAGTCTGTGGCATCGTTTCAACCTTACTAATCAGAATATTCTCGATCGTTTTTAACTGGAGTCCCTACCATGACGCATCACCTCAAAACTGCGTTTGCTGCGACAATTTGCTTTGCTTTTCTGATGATACCTTCATCAGCCAAAGCACAATTCAACATCTCTTTCGATGATTCGGATTTTAGCTTCGCCAATTTTGTACCCGGAAACTTCGGTACTCTGCAGAACTTTGACTACGACATTGATTTCAATGGTCCGTTAACAGCTGGAACCACTTACGGTACCGGTTCACTGAACAACGTTACTTACAGCGTTGGTGGTGCACCTGGAATCGGTTCACCTACGTTCAGCTTTAACAATGATGCAGTGATCGGTATTTCACGTACCAATCTGAGTAACCCACAATTCGCTTCTCAAGGTGGATCGTTGGACTTCACTGTATCTTCGACTGCAAACTTGGCTGACGGTCTGCAAGCTTCTGAGCTGGTAGCCGACGCCAACGGCCGAATTTTCTCTTTCGATGCTGAAGAAGATGGAACGGGTACTTTCCACGCTCCTCTGCTTGAGCTGTTCGCTGACGGAACTGCGATTCTTCAGAACGCTGCCAACGATGGTGGTTCAAATGCTTTCAATGGTCAGGTTCCTAACCTGACTGAAGGTGAAGAGTTTGTTTTCAACTTGGACTTCACTCCAGGTGCTTTCACTCTGGCCGGACCGGTTGCCTCTGTTGGCGCTGCCGTTCCTGAGCCTTCATCAATGGCATTTTTGATGTTCGCTGGACTTGCAGGACTGACACGTCGCCGCAAGTAAGCCATTAACGATTTATCGTTAAGTTAAAAATCGCAAGGGAGGGTGGTACTTCTGTGGAGTCGGGGTTGGCGTTTCAAACGCGTTGATCACGATTCGACAGAAGGATCACCCTCCTAAGCTTTTAACCGGGGTAAAAGTCCCGTAAAAACACCTGTTTCTCTTTGTCGTAGAGGATCAGCCTCAACCGTTGATACATACGACGGTTCATCTAAGATATTGCTTTCGCCTCAAGTCTTCAGGTCCCACCTGTATGAGTTCACCGGCAAACCCGGCTGACCTTGATGTCTCCAGCATCCCATCGAGTTCGCGTTCCTCCAAAAGCGATAAACCGCAGAATGGATTTGGAACCTTCGGTGGAGTCTTCACGCCTTGCACACTAACGATCCTTGGTGTGATCATGTTTCGCCGTTTCGGCTACGTGGTCGGTAATTCGGGATTGTTGTACGCGCTGATCATCCTCGCGGCGGCCAAAGTCATCACAACGTTGACGACGTTTTCGCTGTCGGCGGTGGCAACCAATACCAAAGTCAAAGGCGGCGGTGCTTACTACCTGATCAGCCGGTCCTTGGGGGCTGAATTCGGGGGTGCGATCGGGATTGTCTTTTTCCTCGCTCAGGCGATCTCGGTGGCGATCTACGTTTTGGGATTCACCGAAGTCCTGCATCCGATGCTGGGTGGAGTGGTGCCTGAAAAATTATTGGCCGTGCTGACCAATGTTGTCGTTTTTGCCTGCGTCTACATTGGCGCCGGTTGGACGATTAAAGTTCAATACTTCATTTTGGCGACGCTGGTGCTGTCGTTGATTTCCTTTTTTGTTGGCGGCGTCAGCGAGTTCAGTTGGGGAAATTTCACGGAGAATCTGCAACCGCACTATCTGCAGACTCCGGAAACGAAAGAATCGATGTTCACGATGTTTGCGCTGTTCTTTCCGGCGGTCACCGGAATCATGGCAGGAGCCAACATGTCGGGGGACCTTCGTAGTCCCAGTAAAAGTATTCCGCGAGGGACGCTTTGGTCGATCGTCGCTACGGCTGCGGTCTATGTACTGATGGCGGTATTCCTTGCCGGTAGTCGCAAAGCGGAAACGTTAATCGGTGATCTGTCAATCATTGGAGATATTTCGCGGTGGCCCGTTCTGATCACCGCGGGCGTTTTCGCAGCCACGCTGTCGAGCGCACTGGGCAGCATGATGGGCGCTCCACGGATCCTGCAGGCACTGGCTCGCGACCGGATTTTCCCTCGTTTGCAGCCGTTTGCGTCAGGCAGCGGTCCCAGTTGCGAACCACGCCGCGCGGTGGTGCTGACGTTTCTGATTTCGAGCCTGTGTATCATCGTGGCCGATCTCAACACGATCGCGCCGCTGATCACGATGGCATTTATGATTACCTACGGAACAATCAATATCGCCACGTTTTACGAAGCGATTACCAAAAACCCCAGCTATCGACCCACGTTTCGCTACAGTCACTGGATCACGTCGCTATTGGGTGCGATCGGCTGTATCACGGTCATGTTGTTGTTGGATCCGCTGTGGGCGTTGGGATCCGGGTTGTTGATGGTGGGGATCTATTTCTTTATCTACCAGAAACAAGTCGAAGCCCGCTTTGGTGACGCCAGTAGTGGTTTTCTGTTTGAGCGCACTCGCAAAAATCTGCTGAAGCTTGAGCGGCAGTTGTATCATCCTAAAAACTGGCGGCCGATTATTTTGGCGATGAGTGGCGGCGGGCGAAACCGTTTGAATCTTTCCATGTTCGGGTACTGGCTGACACGCGGCAACGGTATTTTAAATATTGGACAGGTGATCAGTGGCAGCGTCGAAGAACACACTGAAAGAATCGCCAATCAAGAAAATTTGCTTGAGAAATTTATCGTTGATGAAAATCTGGATGCGTTTCCCAACATCGTTGCCGCCCCGACCCTCTCCGAGGGCATCGAATACTTGGCCCAGTGCAGTGGCCTTGGCGCGCTGCGTCCTAATACGCTGATGCTGGGTTGGCCCGGCGATGTCGAAAAAGCCGCGCCCTTGGTTTCGACCATGCGGACGGTGCAGCGTTTGGGTCGCAACATCGTGATTGCTCGACTGGAACAGAGTGACGCCGATCCCCACGAAGCCCCGCCGGGAACCATTGATGTATGGTGGCGTGGCCGCCAGAACGGAGAGTTGATGTTGATCTTCGCGCATCTGCTTCGCCAGAACGCCACGTGGCGGAACCGGACGATCCGACTGATGCGCGTCGTCTCTTCAGAAGACGCTCGCGAAGAGGTGCTCAATCACTTGCAGGACCTTGCTGCCGAATCGCGGATCGATGTTGAAGCCAGCGTGTTCGTTTCCGATCATCCTCACCATGTGATCGGCAAGCAGTCGCAGGATTCAGCCATTACGTTTTTGGGTTTTGAGCTTCCCGAGGAAGGAAAAGAAAACAAGTTCTTTGCTCAGATTGAAAAGTACGCCGAGCGATTGCCTCGGGCCCTGTTGATCAGCAGCATTGGCAACGTAAAACTGGAATCTTAATTGTCCGGGTTAGCACTGGTTGGCGATGCCTGCTTGGTAAATGCAGTTCAGTGCGATGTCTTTGCGAAGAAGTTCACTCCATTGCTGGGTTTCAAATTTGCTGGCGTACTGGTCAAAGCCCATCCCTAACGCTTCGGGTATGATCCGATGGTCAATGCAGAACTCGACGATTAAAAGTTGGTTGTCGTGGTAACCGGTTCTTAAGCGTTTCAAATCCAGAAACGCTTTTACATAGGGATTTATATCGGCGCGGTAGTTTCCCGTATGGGTGACAGTGCTTTGTTGTCTAGCGTATCTGGCCAGCCCGCTTAAAAAGATGCTCATGACGATCGGTTTAGATCTCGCCAGATGTCCCAGTAGTGTCAGCGACCTCGCATGGTCGCGGTGCACGCAATCCACGACGGGTTTTCTTCATTTGTTCCAGTTCCTCGCCAAACTCTTTCAATAGGCTCTCTTTTAATCGACGAAGCCGCTTGGAGGCGGTGATGATGTCATCATTGGGACCTAAGAGATTTCCTTTTGGATTTCCTGAAATTCTCAGTTCGTCAAACCAGACTGCAAAGTTCTCTTCTGCTTTTCTTTCGCCTGCAATCAGGGATGGGCCAGCGTTAGAGCGATCATTTTTTCGCATCGCAGTCAGCAGCTTTCGCTGGCTCTCGTAGTCCAAGATGCAGGCCTGATCGATGTGAGCTTTCCGCAGGTACTCTCGCGATTCCTGGAACGCTTGTTCGTCATACGAAAATAATCCTGATTCGAGTTTTGCGATCACAGAAAAAAGCCGCGACAGGCAGAGCCCGTCGCGGCTAAAAGGTTTATGGATGTTTAGACCGTTGCCAGTTCGTCGACTTCTTTGGCCAGACGCTTACGAGCAACGTGCAGACGTCGCTTGATTGTGCCCAGAGGCGCGTCAAACTGATCTGCCATTTCCAGCAGAGACTGACCGTCAACGTAGAACGCAACGAGTGTGTCGCGGTCCATGTCGCCCAATCGCTGCAGACCTGCTCGAACTTCGTCTCGACGTTCAACCGCCAGGGCGGCATCCAGTGGAGAGTCGTCTTCCATCAGGGTTGCTTCGAGCATTTCTGGCTCGACGGCAACAGAGTTGCCTCGACGAACGGCTCGATTGATCGCCATGCGAACGGTGATCTGACGGACCCAACCGATGAACGCTTCAGGAGTACGCAGCTGTTCCAGCTTTGTCATGGCCTGAACGAAAACGTCCTGGCACAGTTCCTGGGCGTCGGCGTGGTCGCGCAGACGTCGCATTGCGATGGCGAATACAACAGGTTGGAATCGCTCGAACAGCTCGCCGAAGGCACTTCGGTCTCCGTCTTGAGCGGCGCGAACAAGCTCAGCAGTTGACAGGATTTTTTGGTATTGAGTGTTGATAGCGTTCATGGTTCTCTTCTTTGTGGAAAGCCATTGCAGGGCTGAAATGCGATTGGGAAAATCCAAAAGCGATTCAGATGCAGGGCCATGTCTCAAAAACGTTTGGAACAGAGGCGTTAACGCGATGACGCGCACGGACCTCACAGTCGTTCTTGCGAAGCAGCTTTCTCAGGAGTTTTTCAGTTGTCCGCCCGGGGCGGGCTCTTCGAGTTTCGAAGAGGCTCTACTGTTGAGAGCTAACTGTTAGATCCTGAGATCCCCGTCGCTTGGATAAGCGAACAGGGTCTGCCGGCGGTCGCTTCGAACATCCGTTCAATCACGGATTCAAAGCGTTTGCCGGGGGACTTCGCCGACGACGTGGTCGTCGGGTTTATCCCGGTGCTGCCAAGCACAGTCAGTAACCCGAGGTGACGGCTCGAATTTGAGCCGGATGTCGGTTGGACTGCGCAAGGTTGGTGCCATAGATACGAAGGGGCACCAAAATTGCGCAACATATCAACGGCGACAGCGCTAAAACGACAAATGACGTTTGCGATTGAGCTGCAGATTGAAATACGCATTACATGGCTCCTTCGTGACAAGCACGTAAAAGAGAACTTGGTTTTCGGAAGATCCGAAGTTGCAGGCAATCCGGCCTGCGACTAGTACGACTCTAGCACAATTATGCGAAAGTCAAACAAGAAATTCCTTTCATGCCCGACAGACGCGTTGCCCGCGTCAAAGGTTCACGTGGAATTCTTCTTTTTTCTAAAATCGACGATCGGATCCCGCTTGAGCCCCAGTTGAAGCGGTATTTACCGGTAATACCCAGTAAATTGAATTTCTGAAAAGAAATCGGCTCAGTACTACTAATATCGTGTCGCAAATCCGATTGGCGTGAGTAAATTCAAAAACCCCGCAAAGACCGGTAAGGAACTTTGTGTAATCCTGAGAACTGGGTTGCGAGTTGGATTAATTTTTCATTAAGAGCAGTTTCAGAGAGCTATCATTTCCACTTTGAATGCGGAAAAACCGTGCCTTTGAGATGATTGAGTCCGTTATCCGGCCTTAAGGCTGAGTTTGACAGGCCAATTAGAGTTGGCATAATTGTTTAAGAGAGATCGCGGGGGGTTCCTTCCGATATAGTTAGGGGAGAGGAACGTGACTGAGTCAGGGTTCTTCTGACCAGAGCATGGCAAGATGCGGGAGCTGGGAAATGCAGGTTGTTTTGAAAGTCGTTGGTGGCAAGCACAATGGCAGAGAGATCAAAATTTCGGTGCCTAAATTCGTTATTGGGCGCGGGGAGGGAACTCAGCTTCGCCCATCCAGCGACCTCGTCAGTCGAAACCACTGCTGCATTATCTCTAAAAACGGCCAAGTGTTTGTCGAAGACATGGGCAGTCGTAATGGGACTTATGTAAACGGCGAACGACTCGAGGCGCGTCATACCGTCCGTTCCGGCGATAGCTTGCGAGTCGGACGGCTTCAGTTCGAGTTGGTTCTTGACCCAGCACGTTCTGCCAAAAATGCACGAGTCGGCAGTGTCGTCGAGGCCGCAGCAAGAACCGCTAAAGCGGGAAAAGCCGGGTTGGATGATGATGTTTCTGCTTGGCTGGATGATGACGATGAAGAAGAGCAGCCAACGCCGCTTGCCAATGCAGAGACCATGCAATTCAGCGCCGAAGAAACCCAAACGATCGAAACTTCGCAAGAACTCGTTGACACCGATGGGGTGGTCGTCAAGGAGGAGCAGGATTCGAGCGAAATCGCCAGCAGCAAGAAGAAAAAGAAAGCTGGAAAGCTACCTCCTGTCCCCAGTAAAAAGTCTGCCGATTCAAAGTCCGCTGCAGATGATGCGTTGAAGCGGTTCTTTAACCGTCGCTAGAATTTCGCCGTTGTCACGCTCTGCGGTTCGTCTCTGGATAGGCGGTTGAGGTTGAATTGCGGGATTTATCCCGTGTTGTGACAGGTTTTCTGAGAAATTATCAAACTTTTAAGAAATCACTGACAATATTCAGCTATCTGCTAACGAATTACACACTCAATCGTAAGAGAACTTGAAACCCTTGATTGGGTTTTCAGGTATTACATGAGTTAGCTGTTATTCGCTTTGGGAGAAGGTGAGTGTCAGAAGAATTTCCGGTTTTGGTAAATCAGTGCATTGCTGGGCAGCAGCCCGCAATCCATGAACTTGTGAATCGTTTTCGAGGACGAGTCTATGGCTTGTGCTATCGCATGCTGGGTCAGCGAGAAGACGCTGAAGACGCCACACAGGAGACATTTGTCAGGGTGGTGAAAAGCCTTCACCGCTGGGATCCAACTCGGGCCTTTGAGCCTTGGTTGTTGACGATTGCGGGAAACCGCTGTCGCACCCGACTCGCCCGACGCAAGCGTCATCCAAGTGTTTTCACCCTTGATTACCCCATTCCGGACTCCACCGTGGAAGATCGCAAAGCTGAGTTGTTAGCCGAAGAAGTACAATTGGGGCTAACGGGAATTCGGCGTGAATACAGCGAAGCATTTTTGCTTTTCCATCAACAGGAAATGTCATACCTCGAGATTGCGGATAAGATGGGTGTGCCGTTAGGTACTGTGAAAACATGGGTCCATCGAGCAAGACGCGAACTCATTCAACGATTGAGAACAAGGGGCGTACTGGGTGAAAGAAGCTCAACGACCAGGCCTGTTGCCTGAGGATGCCGGGTGCGATGCGATCGAGCAACGCATCCATCAATTGCTGGACTCACGCCAATCACTGTTGGCGGATCCCCAAATCAGCGCTCACATTGCGCGATGTGAATGCTGCGCGGAAACCGTTTCGGACTACGAGACGTTAGAAGATTCTTTTTTTCACGTTCCTCTGAATCATTCTGGGCCAGCACTGGAGCCGGACTGCTGCCACGGCTTCAAAGAAAAATATCAACCCATCGCATTTGTCGTTTCGGTGGCCTGTGTCCTGTTGGTCATGCTGGGATCCATTCGGATCAGTTCTCAGCAGCCTTCGGTTGCTGATTCCAATCCGCCGATGGCGGGTGCTTCGTTGGTGGCGATGGAGCCCTCAAGCGATGCCTCGTCGACAGTTAGTTTTCCAGAGATTAACCAACCAGAACGGCTTTCACTGGACCCATCGATTTTGATACAGCCTGGCCTCGATCTGGATCAGTTGGCCAGCAGCATGCAGCCGCTGCAGCAATCCTATTTGGGATCCTGCCTGCAATTGTCGGCCGATTTGCCCGGAATTCGTCCGGTAAGCCATTCGGTCCATGCGACCTACCAGCTGCTGCGCGGCAGTTTCGAATACGATAAACCAGCCGCAAAAACCGGCGATTCGGACAACCCGGACCTTGGGAAGATGATTTCTTCGGTAACGGGTATCAGGGTTTAAGCGTAGGACGCAAATTGGCGGGTACAATTGTTTCGGCAACGGTGCCTGTCGAATTGTGATGGAATCCTGAATGAAGTTTTCATATCCCAGTGGAGCTAAACCTCTCCAGGGTTACACCATCAAACGCGGAATCGGTATCGGCGGTTTTGGCGAAGTCTATTTTGCGCTCAACGATGCCGGCAAAGAAGTTGCCCTCAAGAAGATTCAACGCAATCTCGACATCGAGCTTCGCGGCGTCAGGCAGTGCCTCAATATCCGCCACGTGAATCTGATCTCGCTGTGGGACATTCAAACCAGCGCTGCTGGAGAAAGCTGGGTGGTGATGGAATATGTTCCGGGCCCCAGCCTTCGTGATATCTTGGAGGATCATCCTCGTGGATTGCCCGAGCCACTGTTAAAGCTCTGGTTTACCTCGATTGCTTCAGGCGTCGCGTACCTGCACCATCGTGGCATCGTTCATCGCGACCTGAAACCCGAAAACGTCTTTCGTGACGATGACGCCCACGTCATCAAAATCGGAGACTATGGATTGTCGAAGTTCATCTCTTCCAGCCATCAGAGCGGTCAGACGGGAACGGTGGGAACCGTCCACTACATGGCCCCGGAAATCTGCAAGGGCGACTATGGCAAAGAAGTCGACATCTACGCGTTGGGCGTCACATTGTACGAGATGCTCACTGGCGAAGTTCCGTTCGATGGAGAGACTTCCCAAGAAATTCTGTACAAGCATTTATTAGATTCACCCAAACTCGATGCGGTCCCAGAACAATATCGCTCCGTCGTCGAAGGTTGTCTGGTCAAGGAGCCTGATTCGCGCTACTCCAACGTGGCGGCATTGATCAATGATATGCCGTGGAGCGAGTTTTCCAGCCAGTCCAATGCCATCATGTCGCTGCATTCGGTGGGCGTCTTTCCTCAACCTGATGCCCCGAACGTGAGCACCGCCGCACCGGCCAGTTCCAACGGATCGGACTTCGGGGAACTGGGGGCCATGATCGAACCCATTCTGATCAGCAATCAAGACGCCAAGTCGTATACGCCGGCAGTGGTTTTTGGTCCGGTTGAAGAAGTCTTGGAAACCGATCCCGCAACTGCCACAGAGCAAGATCGTTTGCGGCAGTTTCGCAAAACGACGCCTCCTTCGACGGGAGACTTTTCTCAAGAGCGACATGCGGCAGCACGTGCCAAAGCGGATCAACTTGCAGACGAACCCGAAAAGAAGTTAGCCAAGCGAACGACTGTTGTTGGCATGGATCCGGGAGCCCTGTTCAATGTCGATGCCGACGGAAACGTCCGGCGGGTAGCTTCCGGAATCGTAGCCCAACCCAAAAGCCCCCGCGTCCGTCGTTCTCAACGCAGACGAATCGTCGCAAAGAGGGTGGCTCGACGGTACAGTTCGCTCGCCCAGCGAGTGGCCCAAAGTCCGATGGCGACTCCGGGAAAGCTGGGAGTGTTGGCAGTGGTGGGAACAGCTGTGCTCAAGTCCTCAATGTTTGCTTCGTCGTTGGGCATTTTGCTGACCGTGATATCCGTGGCGTGGGCTCTGATGCGGACGTGGGCCGGTGAAGCCATTTTCGATTTTCGTCCCCGCTCCGCCGCCAAGCGTGACGAACAGTATCTGCAAGGCCAATGGTTGGCGCGGCGGCCGATCGAAGACCGAGCTGCTGAATTTTTGGGTGAGCTATTGGTTGCGGCTTTGTTTTGCGTCGGCGCCAGTGCCTGTGCTGGGTGGCTGATGCAGTCCGGTTTGTCTCACGATCCGTTGGACCAGTGGTGCTGCTTTGCGTGGCTCGGTTGGACGGCGCTGGCAGCGCTGTGGTTCCTGTTGAGTGCAGAGAAATGGTTGAGTGCCAAGCGTATCGGATATGCCATTGCGGGCATCGCGACGGGAATTGCCTCTGCCGGTTTGGTGAGTCTGTTTCAGATCGGACCCGAAATGCTTCCCGATGGTGCCAGTTGGTTGACCTTCTTGCCGCTCTGGGTTCGTCTTTGTTGTTTCTTTACGTTGTTGTTTTGGGGCGTTACCGGATTCCGAACCGATCCATTACGTTTGTCGCGAATGAGTCTGGCGCAATGCGGCTTTGCGTTCGCGGTTGCCTGGTTGGTTGCGAACCTGTTGGGGTTGCCGGGTCCGCTGTTCGGTTTTCTAGGGTGTGTGATTGCGGCGGGATTGAGCCTGTCTGCAAAATGGCTGGGGACTTCGGAACGCAACCGGGTTCGCCGCTGGCTGGTGTCCAACGCCATGGATGCGCAAGCCCGATAGCATGTCCGATAGTCTCTCAGATCTTTGCTTGACCTACCGCGACGATTGCTTGGTCGCGATCGATAAACCCGCGGGCTTGCTGGTTCATCGAAGCCGCGTCGATGTGAGGGCGCGACAATTCGCGATGCAGTTATTGCGAGACCAAATTGGTGCCCGCGTGTTTCCGGTTCATCGCTTGGATCGTCCAACTTCGGGCGTGCTGCTGTTCGCGCTGTCTCCTGAAATTGCCACGCAGGTTGGCCGACAGTTTGAAGAGCGCACGATAAAAAAAGAATACGCTGCCATTGTGCGTGGGTGCCCTGCCCTTTCCGGTGTCTGGGACGAGCCCTTGGTTGAGCGTCATGATCGGATGACCGACAAGAGAGCTCAGAAGGACAAGCCGCCACAAGACGCGATCACCGAATTTCGGACGGAGCGATCGTGGGAGGTGCCGTTTTCTGCGGGCAAGTATCCCAGCAGTCGCTATTCGTTAGTTCGAATCAATCCACGCACCGGTCGTAAGCATCAGATCCGCCGTCACTTTAATCACATGGCGCATCCGGTGGTTGGAGACACGACCCATGGAGATCGAAGGCATAACCGATTGTTCCGTGATCATATCGGCGTACGTCGGTTGCTGCTGGCCTCCACGCGAATGGAGTTGGTGCACCCGGTCACCGGCCAGCCTCTAGCGATCACCTGCGGACTAGGCGGCGAATTCGATCAGGCGATCAAAACCTTGGACTCATTCCAACAGCTCAAGCCCACTGCAAAGCAGTAGGTGGCATAGGCTTCCAGCGTTCCAGCCTGCAATCAAGCGCTTCCAGCCTGCAATCAATCGCGTTGAGTCTGATCAAGCGCGTTGAGTCTGATCAAACGCTTCCAGTCTGTAATAAAGCCAGCCTGTGATCAATCGCGTTCAGCCCCGAAGGGGTGACAGCATATAGCCACGGGTGTCAGCGTGTCAGCCCGTGGAATCCAGTCTCATCACCCACCCAAGCCCCAAAGGGGTGACAGCGACGGTCTTCCCACTCCATGGCCTGCGCAAATGAATCGAATCGGTGACCACTCGTGAAACTCGACGTTTGCAACGCGCTCGATCACAGGCTGGAATCGCGGAAAGCCGATACCACCTTTCTTCAACCTCACGCGTTTGATTCTGCCGAATCGGATCCGGATTTTCATTATTTTCAAGCTTCGAGTATATTTCCCAAGGACTGAATTCCGATTCGAACGAAAATGGAGTTCTTCGAAATCTCCATCTAAATTGCGTTAACCCTGCGGAGCCAGTGAGTGGCCTTCATTCACTTTTTTTTAATCGTTCTGACTTCTTGGGCGTCCATCGTCCCGGTGCAGGACGACCTCCACATGCTGCCGGATTGGGCTGAAGAAGATCCGATGCAGACCGCTGCCGGCTATCAGGTGGTCATCGAGACCCCCATGTTTCGCGACGCTGAAGAAGAACCCCAAGTCACCATCGACGCCATCGAGGGTTACTTGCGAGAGCGGATTCAAGAACAGCACGGCGAATCCGCGATCGAGTCGTTGGGTTTTACCTCCACCGACTGCATGGAGCTAAAACAGAAAAGCCACTTGCATCAATTTCGCCATAAATACAGCAGCGAAGAAGCCGAGAAGTTGGGCCGCACTCATGACATGTGTTATCGCAGTCATGTGCAACTGTTGATCCCGGGTTCTTTTGACGACCGAGTTCACAAAAAGGTGCGCCAAACGACTCAGTATTTTCGTCTGGTATGGACGCTGTTGCTTTCCCTGTTGACGATCGGAACAATCGGCATTGCTTGGGTTTATCTCCAAGGCATGCGGGTCACCCGCGGGTTGTACGTCCGCAAACTTCGCTGGTTAATAACGGTGTTGGTTGTCGTCCTCGCAACGGGTTGCTTTCTGATCTGGAACAACATGCTGCCGTAGAGTCTTTCAGCGCATCGCTTTACTTTTCGACACTGACAGAAAAAACTTCGACCTCGGTCAGGCGCCCGTGATCCATGTGGGCCCCGCCGACAATTGCAAAGCTGGATTTGCCCGCAGCAACCATCCGGTGAAAGAAACGGCCGTTCTCTAATTGGTGGACTTTTTCCCAGCCTGAACGCTGGTCGTCGATCCGGTAAATCCCGCCGTCGTAGGTGCTCACCAAAAGCTGGCCTGCAACCGTCACCGCCGAACAGCCAAACGCTTTGATGCTGCCTTCGCAAGGAATCTCAGCGCCTTCGCTCCACGTTCCTTTCTGGATGTCAAAGACATGCACGGCTCGGGTGGTGCCGCCGGTTTTTTGGATGCCACCCATCACATAAAGTTTGTCCTCAAACGCGAGTGATGCCAGAGCTCGAGTTTTAAACGGAACGGCAACACTCTGCCACTTGGGTTCCGGTTGGTCCATGTCGAGGACCAGCATGTCGGAAGCCCATTCGGAATCTTCGCCAATTTTCAGGGTCCAGCCGCCGGCCACATAGATCTTGTTTTTGTAGACGCAGGCGTCAATCGAAGAGCGTCCCTGCGGCAGGGACGGCAGCTTGTTCCATTTTTTCGTCTTCGGATCAAAGGCCTTTACCGCGGCGAGGGATCGCAGTTCATGCTCCTCGCCTTCTTCGTTGCGAGCCTCCAGTCCACCGATGCGAATCAGTTTGCCCTCATGCGATACCAATGCCAATCCCTGTAGCGCCAATGTGTCACCAGCGGTCGTCCATTCTGTCTTGGCCAGATCAAGGCTAAAGATTTTTGGGTTCTGGAAGGAACGGGCGTAATGATGAGCCCGCCCTGATTTGCCACCAGCGACATAGATCGTGTTGTTGCACAGCGTGGCCCCGAAACTGGTCATGCCTTTGGGGAACTCCCCGTAGCCTCGCTCCAGTTTTTCAATCGTGACGGTGTCGGCTTTCTGGGTCTGTGATGCCGACTCCTGCGGGTCAACTGGCATCACCAGCGAAAGCACTAGAAACATGAATGACGCGGTAGGGATCACGATTGATTCTCTCGTTCCGGATAGATTGTTCAGAAGTTCGCGTGAAAAAAGGCCAGTTGGCTTACTCTGAACATGCGCTCAGATTGTAACATCCCCTCACTAAATCTAAAGTAAGTTCTAACAGCGTATCGATTGCTTACCTTCAACAGGCGATTTTTTCCAAACATGAACAAAGATAGCAACTCGTCAGTAAGAAATTCGACCCATGGTTCCGGCTTCGATTCGCGTTCCATCGCCGCGTGGTTGTTTGGGTTGGTCGTGATCTGGACGGGTTTAGAAAGAAGTGTTGAAGCGGTGGCTTTCAAGCCCAACGCGTTTTTCTTTGGGTTGGTGTGCGGGTTGATGGCGATCGCGGCCGCATTTTTGTTTCGATGGAAACTGCAGTGGCCGGCCTACATTGTCTCCGTCATCACCTTCGTTTTCGTGTGCGGGTTCTACACCTACTGTTTCGTGATCCAGCCGGACAAAGATGCAACCATGCGAGTTGCCAGAGTGATCCTCGCCTCGATCGCGTTCATTTCCTTCGTCGGTTTGGCACCGTCGCAGAAACAATAAACCAACGTGGTTGGCAACGTGAGTGACAACGTGGGCTGGACGCTCCGCGGCCAGCAAATTCGATCGAAAAAAACGGGCGCAAAAAACAAGCGATGCCTTTTTGAATAAAGCATCGCCTTTGTTTTTCTTCTGTAGCTGAAGGAATCAAAACAGGCTGGCCGCGGAGCGTCCAGCCCACGACTCCTACTCCAGTGGAAAATGTTCGACCAAGATGTCCCGGCGGATGTTCTCTAGATGGGCCTTAAACGCTTTGTTGTATTTTTCGCTTCTGATCTTCGATTTGATTTCAACCTGAGCTTCGGTGAAAGGCACGAAACCAGCAGTGGTCCGTTCCTTAACTCGTATGATGTGGAAGCCATC
>CAZDZX010000035.1:0-20121 GCA_964510005.1 uncultured Pirellulaceae bacterium | reverse complement strand
CGATCGGCACTTCTATGGCTGTGTGCGGCTTGCCTGATGCTGGTTTTCGCGGGAGACACTCAGGGGCAACTTTTCAACGGTAGTGCGAAAAAACTGTTCTCCCGGAACGAAGTTTCTCCGATCCCGAACGCGTTCAGCAAAACACCGACTCAGCAAGAATTGATTCGTTTGTTGCAACAGCGACAATCGAATTTCAAACAGCTCAGTAGTGACATTATCGTTTCGATGGACGGTTTGCCTAAACTTCGTGGATCGATGCAGATGGAACTGCCCCGCAGACTGCGCGTCAAAGCCGGTGTGATGGGCGTGTCCCAGTTTGGCGTGGATGTCGGCAGTAACAATGATCTTTTTTGGGTTTGGACCAAAGTCAATCTGCCCGGACAGCGACCTGCCGTTTTCTATTCGACACATGAAGACTTTAAAAACAGTAGCAGCCAGATTCGACAAGCGATTCCTCTGGAACCCGTGTGGTTGGTCGAGGGGCTGGGGTTGATCGAATTTTTGCCGGGTGATGTTCATCATGGCCCGATCAAATCACCCGATGGTTTTTTAAAGCTCTATACCGTTCGGCAAACGGCTTCCGAAAAGACGACTCGCGTGATTACTCTTCATCCGACTCAGGGAGTCGTGTTGCAACAGGCACTTTACGACGACAAACAGAATTTGATCGCCTACACCAATACAAGTAAGTATCGCTGGTTTCAAGAACGTCGTATTTCACTTCCCGAAAACATCGACATGTTTCTGTTACAGGGCGGTCAGCGAATGAAAATGGCTATTGAATTTAGCGACTTCAAATTCGATTCGCTCTTTGGCGATCCCGACCTAATGTGGACCGTGAAACCGCCGGCCGATGTGCCCACGATTGATCTTTCCAAGGTCGGCGTTTCCGCTGCCAAGCGATAGTCGTTTGATCTGTTGGGCCGATGCCCACTGGCTATGCTGCTGTTCCAACGGTTGAAACTGGGCTTACGCACTGCTCGTTTTCAGCGGTTTTCGGTTCGGCGTCGGTTCTGAAATAATGGACCCTCGCTCAAATATTGCTAGGATAGTTCACGACCAGCCTATTGAACCGAATTCATCTAAGATGACCGATATGAGCGAGGACGAGAGCGAGAGCGATCCTGAGAAGACTCGATTCAAATGGTTGTGCGGGAAAGTGATTTCGTGTTTGAAACCCGATTTTCGTTTTTCGATCACCACAGCGATGCTGTTGATCACTCTCGTATCCTGCGTGCTATCGATCCTCAAATGGTCGGATCCCAGTTTTCGTCCGATGATTTGCTGGTGTCTGACTCCCGCTCTGTTGCTGGTGCTAAGGTGTGGCAAGTGGTCCATCATCACCTTCTTTGTTGGTGGAGCTATTGGTGCTTGGTATGGTGACAGATACAAAATCAACTGGGACCGCAATACGCTCCAATATCTGCCTTGCCTGTTGTGTTACGTATCGATGGGCGCTGCATTGAGTACGGCCCTGCATGGTTTGATCCGGCTGCGGTTGATTCTGGCTATACTGGCGGTAGTGGCTGTGTACTTTAGCTTTGCTGAATTGGGAGCTAGTTACGGCGAGTACCAATGGAATTTTTTTGATTCCGATTCGTGGAAATCGAACTGAACCCTGTACAGCATGAAAATCCGACAACAACTAAGTATCCGACGACTGCTAATTTCCATCGTAGTGGCTGCGGTTTTGATCAAGCTATCGGAATGGGTCGGGATTGTTGATGCGCTCCGCAACCAGTTCCTTTCTTCTGAATCTGGAAACAGCACGTCGAGCTTTCTGTTTATCTTTGCTGTGGTGATCTGGATCTGCTATGCCTTCCTGATCGGTGTTGTTCTGCCCGGATCGTTTGAAAGGTACTTGCAAAACCGCAAACTAAGAATCAAACGCTACGAATCAAAGCGCGATGCGTTAAAAGAAATGGAAGGGGCACTAGAAGAAATCGAGACGTATGGTAAACGACAAAAAAACAAAATCAGTTAACCCTCTCTAATTGGGCTATGATTTTGAGTGACTACCAACGTCGATTGTATCTTCGCCGATGCTGTTCGTATTCTCGCCACTCATCGGGATCCAATCTCACCTTACCGTACCGAAACCAATTGAAAATTAGGTTGGCAACGACGATGCCAGCAACAATGAGAAGCATCTGGTAATTTTCAATGATGAATTCCATCACGCACCTGTTGTTTGAAGCAATAAAGTCAAACCCAGGTCACTCTGGGCGGAAGTCAATCAAACGCCGTGATCTCCACGATATGAGGCGCAAAAAAACGGTGGATCATCCGCTTCAAGCCGATGTCCACCGATCTACTTTTTTGTAGTTTTAATTAGTTTGAAATCAAAACTAAACGTTCAATTCTCGCACATCCAGAGCGTACTTTTCGATGAACTCGCGACGTGGTTCTACTTTGTCACCCATCAAGATTCGGAACATGTCATCCGCTTCTGCTGCGTTGGGCATCTTGATCTGAATCAGCGTGCGGTTGTCTGGATCCAATGTTGTTTCGCGAAGCTCTTCCGCGTTCATCTCGCCCAGTCCTTTAAAGCGAGTCAGGTGAATGCCCTTCTCTCCCTGAGCTCGAACGGCAGCGATTAGACCGCGAAGATCTTCTACCGCCGTCTCATTGTCGCCTTTGTATAGGATGAACCGTGGATCCTCGATGCCGGTTCGATCCTTAGGCAACATCGATTCAATGTTCAGTCCGTATTTGTCCAACTCCGACAGCCCTGAATTGATAGTGCGGACTTCATGGAATTCGTTGAAACGCAGCGTGTCACCGGCGACTTCTTCTTCGCGATCTGCATCGGTTAGGACTCCGTCATCGTCTGCTTCGACGGTGACTTCGACACCCGATTTGGATTCGTGTTCTTTGATGAATTCATCCAGTTGCTTCCGAGTGGTGAACCATTTTTCTTCGCTACCAAAGAAAGCATGGAAGACCGGCAAGCGACCATCGTTGTCCATCCGGTTGGCGTGAGATCGAAGATTGATTCCACGACGCTCCAAGGCAAGGATCGCATCTTCCATGCTGGCAAGGGTCACACACAAGGTCCGCATATTTTCGCCTTCGACCTTGATTCCCTCGCCGCCGAAGGAGGTGTTCTCCAAACCACGATCAAGCAGTTGACGACGCATTTCTTCGTCCGTTTGAACGTAGAAGGTCTTCTTTCCCTGCTTCACTCGGAACAGCGGCGGGCAAGCCACGTAAACGTGACCCTGCTCGATCAGTTGATACATCTGCCGATAGAAGAAACACAACAGCAACGTCCGGATATGAGATCCGTCGACGTCGGCATCCGTCATGATGATGACTTTGTCGTAGCGCCGTTTGGAAAGGTCTTGGGTTTCACCGATACCGACTCGCAGTGCGTTGATAATGCTTTGAACCTCTTCATTGGCCAGCACTTTATCTTCGCGAGCCTTGTACGCGTTGATGATCTTACCTCGCAACGGCAGGATGGCTTGGAACTCTTTGAGCCGTCCACCTTCGGCACTACCGCCGGCCGAATCACCTTCCACCAAGTAAATTTCGCACTTTTCGACTTCATCACTCAAGCAATCCCTGAGTTTTCCGGGCAGTCCACTGCCACCGAGTACTGACTTTCGTCGAATTTTCTCGCGAGCGGCTCTCGCTGCCTCTCGGGCCTCCGCCGCCTGAATACCTTTTTTGATAATCGTTTTGGCTGCGCTTGGGTTTTCTTCCAGATACGTTTTGAGGAATTCTCCAAACGCCGAACTGATGATTCCATCGACTTCACCGTTACCCAGCTTCGTCTTGGTCTGGCCTTCGAATTGCGGTTCGGGAACCTTCACCGAAAGAATAGCGGTGATCCCTTCCCGAAAATCTTCACCGGAAACGGATAGATCCTTGGGATACATTTTGTTGCTTTTGCCATAAGAGTTCAGCGTTCGCGTCAACGCCGATCGAAAACCTGATACGTGCGTACCGCCTTCATGGGTGTTGATGTTGTTGGCGAATGAGTGAACTTTTTCTGTATGGTCGGTCGTGTACTGCAGTGCCAATTCATAACCGATGCCATCTGTTTCTCCTTGCAGATAGATGACTTCTTTGTGGATCGCATCGCTGGCACGATTGAGGTGTTCCACGTACTCGATGATTCCACGCTCGTAATAGAATTCGTCGCTTTCATCGGTTCGAGCATCTTTGAAAATGATCCGTACGCCACTGTTCAAGAACGCCAATTCTTGAAGTCGCTTGTACAGAATCGAATGCTCAAATTTGGTGATCGGGAAAATCTGCGGGTCTGGTTTGAACGTGGTTTTCGTTCCACGCTTGTTCGTTTTTCCGCTTTGTACCACTGCTCCGGTCGGGACTCCCCGCTCGTAGCCTTGCTGGTGAATGTGTCCATCCCGGTAGACTTCGACTTCTGCCCATTCGGACAGGAAGTTGACGACCGTGACACCGACACCGTGCAGACCACCGGAAACTTTGTAGGGATTTTCTTCGTCTTCGGCGTCGGGTCCTTTTTCACCGAACTTACCGCCAAACTTGAGCATCGTCATCACGCCTTCGAGGGCGGTGATTTCGCGATCTTCCTGTTCGGACAGCTGATCGTGTCGGGAAACTGGGATGCCTCGACCATCATCGGTGGCTGTCAACGACCCATCGGTGTTGATCGTCACCGTGACCGTCGTCGCAAATCCGGCCATGGCTTCATCGATCGAGTTGTCGACGACTTCATAGACCAGATGATGTAAACCTCGAATGGTGGTATCACCAATGTACATACCGGGACGTTTACGAACGTGCTGCAAGTCTGACAGCCGTTTCATATTGTCCGCGTTGTAATCTGCTGGTTTTTTACTCATGGTTTTGCGACGTTTCCAAGTGAAAAACTAAGGTCTTTAATTTTCGAATTCGGCATCTGCTGCTGCATCGCCGAAAGCAACTGTCTTTTCTGAAAAGACAACTGCTGGATCACCGCCGAATTGGCGACGACTATTTCCAAGACGCCTCGTTTGATTCGTCCTGCTTGTGTTGTTTTGATAAACCGTGGTCCGACCGCGATCTCCCAAGCTTCATCCATGTCAGCTCGGGTTTGGGTTTGCCCGTAGCCTTTTCGCGCCATCAATTGCGACAACATATCCGCGGCTTTTTTGGGACGACGAAAGTAACGCTGTCGTTTCGAAACATCGTAACTGACGTTGCCAAAGTCCTCTTCCGCGTATGAATTGTCGCTCTCGGATGACATGGTTTACCGCCGATCTCGCTGCAATGGCATGATCACGTATCCGTAATTGTCATCCGTTACGCAATAAGCGGCCTGATCTCCGTTTTGAATATCAAACGTAAACGTTCTGTCTGCCTGCAAGACCTTCAAAAAGTCTGCGACGTAACGGTGATCCAAAGTGATGGTCAGTTCGTCTTTTTGTTCGAATGGGACCGGGATCTCGACTCGAGATTGTCCGACTTCCGCGGTGCTGTTGCTCAGTACCAGCGAGCCGCCACCAAACGTAAAATCGATACCTCGACTTTCGTCGCTGGATACAATCGCGGCTTGGCGTAGCGCCGAGTACATCGGACCAACGGGGATTTCGATTTTGTTGGTTTCGTCGCGCGTCGGTAGGACTTCTCTCCATGGCGGATACCGTCCTTCGACCAGTCGGGTATAGAAAACGCCGTGTTCATCTCGCATCAGCAATTCATTCGACTGCGGCAAAAGATGAACGAGGGCTTCGCCATCGGGCAGAATACGCTCTATCAACTGCATTGATCTGGCCGGGACAATCGTGGCTCCGGTCTTGTCCGGTGTGCCGACTTTCTTGATAGCGCCCGCCATTTTCGCCAGTCTTCGTCCATCGGTACCGACCGCCGTAAGCAAATCGTCATCGATTTCCAACAAGACACCGCCTAATGCATAGCGGCTGCTTTCCGCATCGGTAGCGAACAATGTGCGTTTGATCAGTTCCTTGAGTACCGACGCCGATACTTCGTAGTAGGCCTTGGAATCAAAGTCGATTACTTCTGGGAACTCATCGGGATTCTGAGCCTGAAGCTCAAAACGTGTCCCGTGGCCTTTGACAATCGTTTTCTCGCCATCGGCATTGATATCTAGGAACTCATCGTTTGACTCGCGCAGAATCAGACTCAGGCGTTGCACTGGGATCACTGCCGCACCGGCGGTGCTGACATCGACATCGGGGACTTGGAGTCGAACACCGACTTCCATATCTGTTGCCGTTAGAACGCAGCTGTCTTTGTCGACGACCAGCTTTACGTTCTGAAGGATCGTCTTGGGGCTTCTCGCGGGAGCAACGGCAGAAGCGATCTGAAAGACTTTCAGAAAGCTCTCCCGTTTGATTTTGATTTTCACGTTGGATACCTGTGGGGTCGAACAAACGCTGTGCGTAATTAAATAGAAGTTTCTTTGTTTATATTAGTTATTAAAGGGTCGGCCAAAATTGTTCACAAACAGCAAGGATCCGACCGAAGGCCCCGCAGCAGCGAGGCTTATGTTTAACTGGCGACTATGGAAAAGTCGTAAGTAGTCGGATCGTAGAATGTTGGGTACTCATTCAAAAAAATGTAAGCAATAGAAATTTCAGCTTCGGTTGTAGGTAAGTCAAAACGGTATTTGGAAAACACACCAACCGCGAACGTGTTTTCCAGAGTCCTACTAGATCAGCAGATCAGAGTCATCTGACCGGCAAAGGACTCGTTGAGTTTTTGCTGCAAAGCAAGAATCTGTTTGAGCTGACGGTCTTCTTTGGAATCGGTTTGATGTTTGTCAGCATTGCGAACGATAGAATCGAACTTTTGATAGGAGTGCATGATCGTGGTGTGATCTCTGTTCCCGTATCGGTTACCGATCTTTTTAAAGCTGGTCCCCAACATCGTTCGTTCCAGATAAATACCGATGCCACGGGCAATGACAACCGTCTGTTTACGAGACTGGCTTTTCAGAGCCGAGGTTTGAAGTTCAAAGTCTTGAGCAACGATTTCCAATATTTGAGTCGCCATGGTTTCCAACGCGGAGGGGTTATGTTGGAAAATGACGGCCAAGGTCGACACATCAACGCGAGCAAAGGGATCGAAATCCTTGCGGGCGTTGAGTTCGGTTTTCAGTTGGACGAAAAAGTGATTCAGTTTTGGGAAGGTAACCGGAAGTTTATCGGAGACCCACGTCAAAGCAGCATCAGTTAGCTGAATACAGTGAGTGTCGGACAGCTGTTTCAGTAAACGCATTCTGGCCTGTTCCCCAGGAGCGTGTACGGGGAACAAAACGCCACCGCCTAATCGCGATGTCAGTTCCGGCAAAATGCCCGTGACGGCCGCATAGGGAGATTGTTTCAAAGTCGCAACAACGGGTTTGTTCATCTCGATCAAAGAATCGATCATGAACTTCAGTTCGCGTTGAGCCGCGATCTTTCCGGCAAGCTGATCGAGGTCGTCGATCAATAAGCCTTTTGAGTTGAGAATCCGCTGTCGAAATTCGTCGAGGTCCTGTCGCTCGTTGGCGGCAAGGTAAAAACGATAGAAATCGCTACCCGAAAAATAGAGAGCTTGAGGGTTTGGGTCGTCGCCCGATTCGCTGTAATCAACTAGCTGGGACATCAGGTGTACAGCCAGCGACGTTTTTCCGGTACCCGAATCGCCAAAAAATACGACGGGCGAAATCGATTCATCACCGGCCAACGGTGGCGCGACAAGGGAGCGGATAAAGTGATGGTCCAGCAAACACTTCAGCAGAGCATTGGTCGAGTCACCGACAAAACTCAGTCGCGGCATCGAAAAGAAATCGGTAGCCAGCAGTCCGTTGCCCCAAAGTTTCAACTTTGATGTTCGTCCAGGGGCAAGCACAATGTCAAACGCCGGGCCATTAAAAAATGCCGGTTTGGAATTGGCCACTGAAGAGCCATCGATCGAAGTTTCGACGGTCATAAAAAACATGTGGAAAAGGTGACGTAACGGTTTCCGCTTAGTCCCCATATTCTAACGTTTTTTCAGCGATTTAACGAGGTGCTGACGCTAATAAAACCCCTGATTTTTCCGCATTAAATGCGATTTTTTAGGGGGCAGAAATGGACCCCTTTTGCGGCCAGTTTTCCCGGTTTTCGGGACTGGGAAAACTTGTTGACGCTAACCCGACAGGTTTTCCACAATTCGGCCGATTCGGAGGATCGCCTCGTCGATTTCCTCGACGCTGGTATTGGCCCCAAGGCTGATTCGAATCGACCCTCGAACGACGTCAGGATCGGCTTTCATGGCCAGCAGAACCGGTGATGGCTCGCTGGAACCGCTGGCACAGGCAGAACCCGTAGAAACGGCAAGGTCGTTCATGTCAGCCGCCATCAGAAAAGCCTGGCGGTCAATCTCAGGAAAGGACAGATTGCTGGTATGAGGCAATCGATCTGCACTCCGCCCATTGATGACCAAATCGGGGAATAGGTCCAGCAAACGGTTTTCCAATCGATCGCGCAACTGGCACATTCGCGACGCACGCGATTCGTCCATCGCTGCCAGTCGCAGCGCGTGCTCCATGCCGGCGACCAAGGCTACGTCTTCGGTACCGGGTCGGACAGCCATTTGTTGGAAGCCACCAAAGAGAATCGGATCGGCCGTTAAACCGTGCTTCAGTAACAGACCACCGATGCCCCGCGGTCCCTGAAATTTGTGAGCCGTGAACGTCAGAGCATCCACGTTGAGGTCGCCAAAATGAAGGGGTTGCTTGCCGACCCATTGAACGGCATCGGTGTGGAACAAAACGTCGCCAGTCCGGCAGATAGAGCTGATTTCTTGGATCGGTTGGATCACACCCGTTTCGTTATTGGCCAGCATGACGCTGACTAACAGCGGTTTTCGATCGGTCACCCATTGCTGCAGCGTGTCCAGCAATACGACCCCGTTGGAATCCACGGGGAGCTTACGAATCGAGAATCCGTTTCGCGCGAGAGCTTCGGCTGCGCCAATGATGCTGGGGTGTTCCACCGCGGACACGAAAATTTCGCCGGAGCCAGTTTCTTTGGCGGCATGCGAAGCCAAACCGATCAACGCGAGGTTATTGCTTTCGGTACCGCCGCTGGTGAACACGAGGGTGTCCGAAGCCATGCCGGCAGTCTCACCCCCCAATAATTGCGAGATGCTTTGACGCAGCGTTTCCAGCTTTTTACGGGCTCGTTGGCCCTCGCGATGCTGACTGGCCGGATTCAGATAACCCTGTTGATGGGTGTTGTGAATGGTCTCGACAACTCGGGGATCGATCGGAGAAGTCGAATTGTGATCAAGGTAGATCATCATGGTGACGCATCTTCATCGTTATCATCGCTGACATTCTCTTTAACACCGGCAAATACCAGTCGATCACGGGCGGCGACCGCGTCGGGGTGACCGGTGATTTCGACAGCTTGCTTGTATCGGCTTAAGGCGCGGGGCAGATCCAGATTGGCTTCATCGATACTGCCAAATTTTAGATAGGCAGCAGCAGCCTCCTTCTTCAGTGCGGCTTCGTACTCTTCGACATTGTCTTCGTCGACCGTTTTGTCGCCGAATTCCATCACGGCAGGAATGGCCAAGTACATGCCTTGTCGGGCCATGTCGGCAATGATCGGCCAAAAAACAGCAGCGCATTTTGGATGATCATCACAGTACCTTAACCACCGATTGGTTTGATTAGTGTTTCCCACATCCGAGTACTGGTATTGCTGTAGATAGTCGACCAAGTAGCGGGCATCACAGTCCGCCGATTTATTAGGATTCACAGAACTGTCGTTGACTAAATCCCAGTGTTTTTCCGGGCGGGCTTTAATCCAGTTATCGGTGATCAATTTGGGTCCACAGCCGCCCTTGTAACGCTCGTACTCAACTCCCGAAATCACCCAATTGGAGAACGGGAATTTTTGATAGTTAAATTCTCGAGTTTGAAAAGTATCGGGTGAAAATTCAGTTCCTGATCGGAAAGAATTGGAATACAGGATCATCGAGACGATGCAGGTCAACGCAAAGGCACCCACAATGAACCCCAAAAGGCCAATACTTGAGAAAAAGGATTTCGATTTAGCCATCAATGACCACAAAAGTTGAATTCAGTTTGCCTTGATTGTGATTCAAAACGTATTGATTTTGAAATGGGCAAACGGGATACTCGTAGTGCCATAATACCCCAAAAAACGCCCCTAGCAGCAGCCATGGTTACTTCCTCAGAAACAGACGAACCGGAATTCGATTCCGATCAGCTACGTCGGCGTCTGGAAGCCGTCCTGTTGATGGCTCGAGGATCGGTAACGTCCCGAAAGCTGGGACAGCTGGCGGGCTTGGAAGACGGGACTCAAGCCCGAACCATGATCCGCGAGCTCAACCAATACTATGATCGTACGGGCCAAGCGTTCCATATCAAGCGAATTGCGGGGGGATATCAAATGTTAACTCGCCCTCAGTTTGCTCGCTGGATCGACAAGCTCAAAATGGTACAGCCCCGGCCGCGGATTTCCAAATCAGCGATGGAGACACTTACCGTGGTTGCCTACCGCCAGCCGATCATTAAGGCCGAAATCGAGGCGATCCGAGGGGTCAGTTCCGGAGAAATGTTGAGACAACTTCTCGAAACTGGCTACATTCGCATCACGGGGCGTAGCGAGAATCTTGGACGTCCCTATCTTTACGGCACCAGTCGGGAGTTTCTGGAAGCATTTGGGTTGGCTAGCTTGCGGGAACTTCCCCGAGCCGATCAGCTAACGGGATCAGGCTTACCAGAATGGGTTTCCGAAGACCAAAATTCTGATCAAAATCTGGCACAAACCGAACCTGGAGTATAAGTTTTCTTGTCCCAGTAACCGAATACAGACTTACTACTTAGCAGAGACATCAAGGAGACCCCCGTGAATCTGTGCATCGAAATCAATCCTGTAAAATCGGGCCCCCGATTCGAAACAATCAATGAAGAAGACCGGTGGTGGCTCGCTGCAGCCAGCGCCGATGTTGTCGTTGCTATCGACGAAGATGAAGATGAAGAAGAGTTCGAGGAAGAAGACGGAGAAGAGGAAGATGGCGAAGAAGAATACGAGGATGACGGCGAAGTAGAAGACGAGGACGACGGCGAAGAGGAGTACGAGGAAGAGGAGTACGAGGAAGAGGACGGAGAGGAATACGAAGAAGACGGTGACGAAGAGTACGAAGAAGAAGACGCCGAAGAAGACGCCGAAGAAGGCGATGAAGAGGAAGACGACGAAGAATATGAGTACGAGTACGACGACGACGTAGATGATGGCGAAGGCGACGACAGCGAAGAAGATGTCGAGTACGAATACGAAGATGACGACGACGAAGAAGAGTCGGATGAAGACGACGAGGACTTCGAAGATGGCGAGTGGGAAGAAGTCGATGACGATGAGCTAGACGATGACGATGCCGAACTCGATGACGACGACGATCTCGATGACGACGAAGTCTGGGAAGACGACGACGATGAAGACTGGGAGTAAGACCTCCTAGCTGTTAAAAATCGTAGCTGGACAGGCAACAGTTCAGACGTCGATGGTTTGGGCGGCACGCATTGCAATGATTTCTGAAGTCTTGCAACATCAGCTACCCACCTCGCTACTCCAGCTTGAACAGCTGCTTCATCGCTTCCAACAATCCACCGGATTCAGTGACATCGACCGATTTGGATTCTTCTCGAATGGACTCGAGGGGAGGATGTAGGATTTTGTTCACGATCCGGTTGAAGGCAATTTCAATTTCTTTGCGGTCCGCATCGCTGACCGAATCAAGACGGTTCATCAATCGCTTCAGTTCGTCATCCCGCAACAAGTTGGCCTGTTTTTTCAACAGAGCAATCGTTGAACCGCTGGCTCGTCGACGAGCGTCTTGAAAGAATGCGGTCGTCTCTTCGCTGATAATGGCTTCCGCCTTGGGCCACTGGCTTTTACGGTTCTTTGTATTGCGTTCGCATTCGCGCTGTAAATCGTCCAGCGAATACAAGTAAACATCTTCTTCTTTGTCGATGGATTCGTCGAAATCTCGCGGGATGGCGAGGTCCAGAATAAACAAGGGCTTGAGTTTCCGCTGAGCCATCGCGCCTCGGAACCGCTCCAAAGTAACAATGACTTTTTTGGCTCCGGTGGTGCTGATCACCAGATCCGCCTGAGCAATCTCGGGCATGATGTTGGACCAAGCGATCGTTTTCCCGCCAAACCGATCCGCCAATCGATGAGCACTTTCCAGAGTCCGATTGGCGACCGTGATATTGTTGGCACCGCTGGATTTGAGGTAGGTCAGCGTCTCTTCGGCCATTTCGCCCGCACCGAGCACAAGAACATTCTTGTTATCCAGTCGCTCGAAAATCCGACGAGCCAAAACGTTGATGGCAATGCTGGGAACGCTGACACGGTTTTTGTGAATGTCGGTTTCGCTGGAAACCCGTTTGGCGACGCGAATCGCAAAATCAAACAAGCAATGAATGGACGGAGTCGAGGAACGCATGTCGACGGCGATTTCGTAGGCCTGTTTGATTTGAGAGATGATTTGAGATTCACCGACCACCATGCTGTCGAGGCTGCAGCTGACTTTGAAAAGATGTTGGACCGCTTGTTCGTCTTTGAGATGAAACAGCGTATCTTCCAGCTCTTCGCAGTTCACGTCTCGATGATCGGCAAACAAACCCAGCATCTCGCTGGCCGAGGGAAGCAAATCGGGATGGCTTCCCATCACGTACAGTTCCGTACGATTGCAAGTCGACAGCAACAAAGCCTCTCCTTGCGGAAACTTCTCGTAGAAGTCCGCCAGAAATGCCGGGATCTCGTTGGCAGCAAATGCGATCCGTTCGCGGAAAGACGAAGCCGACTTGTGATGGGAACAGCCCATGACCTGAACATTCATGATTGTGCCCTCTGACTCACGACAATCGATTTTGGATGGTTAGTATCGATGGTATCTACGCGAGTCACCGTATCCCCGTTCTCTTCGGTTTGGGAGGAACTGGCATGTCCGCTCCACCAGACAATTCCCAGTTCAAGAACCAGAAACAAAAAACTGGCTGAAACAAGCATGGCGACTTTGCGACCATGCCGTGCCGGTCGATAAAAAATGCTGGTTAAGCTGGCGATCACCAGCCAAGCAAACAAAATGCCTGAACTGAGCACGATGGGATCGCTCCACGGAATTGCTTGGGACAAATTGGACGCGACGCCCGAAAGCAAACCGACCGCCATAAACGCTGCCGATACGATCAGCGATCGTTCAGCGGAATTTCTCAGCCACTCCAGCGAAGGCAAGCGAAAGGATCCGCTGTTGGAAAGCTTCTTTGATTTCAAACGTGCCGATTGGATCAGATACATCACACCAAATACAAACCCTAGGGCAACGACTGCACTGCCCAGCAGCAGGGCCATGCCGTGGACCATCATCCAGATCGATTTTTCTCGGTCGGCGGAAAAGTGAGATTCAGCGCCCATCCAAGAACCCCACCCGATCAGGGCGAGGATCACCGGCAGCAGAAAAATGCCAAACGGCGAATTGAACTTTTTCAACGCCAGCCACAAATAGGCCACCGCCAGCAACCATGCGCCCGCGAGGCACCAGCCATACCAACTGCCCAACCACAAACCCGATTGGCTGAATCGCACATTGGTATGGTGAAACAGAAATGCGGAGTGAGCGAAAACGCCAGCGATCGCCAATCCGATTTTGAGAGCCGACCGAACCGTTGATTTGGAAAAGTAAATCCGCGCAAACTCCAAACCCAGCACAACCCCGTAGCTGGCGGCGAAGCAAGTGATCGAGATTTTTTCCAACCAGTCCATCTACGGTTTCAAAAGTTTGTTGGCGGGGAATGAAAACAAGGCAGGCGGTGGTGCAGTATCAACGAGGGACAGTATCGACCGAGCGCAGTAACAACCTCTACGTCTTAGTATTTTGCTTGGCTAGCCCATGTTCGACTAGCTTTTTATACAGTGTGTTGCGATTGATACCCAATTTTTGTGCGGCTTTTGTCTGAGTTTGATTGCATCCTTCCATAACTTGTATGATTAATTCCTTCTCCACAGGATCCACAATCTGTTTGTGCAGATCTTCGGCATCGGCTTCCGATTTGCTGATCCGGTTGTAAACAAACTCCTGAATAAGCGACTGGTCGTCTGTGGGACGAAATACAGCGGACCGAGCCGCATCGGTACTTCCGGTGACCGCAGTCGGCAGTAACGATTTTTCCAGTTGATTGGTTTCTGCCAGCACCACGGCTCTTTCGACATAGTTTTGCAGCTCTCGCACGTTGCCGGGCCATTGGTATTCCAGCATGGCTGCCATGGCCGCAGGATCGATTTCGTTGATCTCTTTGCGGTTGAGTTGCGAGTAGATTTCCAAAAAGTGTCGAACCAATAGCTCTACATCCTTATCGCGTCGCCGCAAGGTCGGCAGCCGGATGGGCAGCACGTTGAGCCGCCAAAACAGGTCTTCGCGAAAGTCACCTTCGGCGACCTGTTCGCTCAAATCACAGTTACTGGCCGCGATCACCCGCACATCGACGCTGATCGTGCGAGTGTCCCCGACACGTTCGAATTCACGTTCCTGCAAAACGCGAAGCAGTTTCACTTGCAGCGTCAGAGAGGTCGAATTGATCTCGTCGAGGAAAATGGTCCCGCCGTGAGCGGCTTCGAATCGTCCGGTTCGATCGCGAATCGCATCTGTAAACGAACCTTTGACGTGGCCGAAGAGTTCACTATCAAGCAACGTTTCGGTCAGGGCTCCACAATTGACTCGCACAAACGGCCCACTGGCTCGATCGCTTAAGCGGTGCAGCGCCGAGGCAATTAGCTCTTTTCCGGTCCCCGTTTCACCCAGCAACAGGACCGAGGCACTGCTTTGTGCGAATTTGCGCGTCAGTTGATAGACATCGCGCATGGCGGCTGAATTTCCGATCAGCCCTTCTAGAGGGGAATCGTCAACAGAGCTGAAGCGAGATTTCGTTTTGGTGGACATATAGGCCAGCTGATGAAGGATTGCCTATAATTTCGGCAACCTAGCAAAATTCAGCAAGTCCCTTTTGAATCGATACGGAATCGTTTCAATATAAACCGGATTTTGAGATCGACATTGCACAAAAAAAGCCCATCCCGATCTGGGAGGGGCTCATATGCATAATGATTGTGCTGATTTAGCCAGCGATGGAAGCGATCTGGACTTTGACATGCTTTTGTCGGTGCCCATTACGTCGCTTGCTGTTTTTCCGGCGACGGAACTTTTGCACGACCAATTTGTCGGCTTTGGTTTCGCTGATAACTTTGGCAGTGACAACGGCCCCAGAAACGGTGGGCTTGCCAAGCTTGAATCCGGAATCACCGGAAACGGCCAAGACTTTCTCGAATTTCAGTTCGGCACCGGCTTCGACTTCACGGAAGTCCAGTTCAAGGATTTGACCTTCTTCGACTTTATATTGACGGCCACCGTCTGCGATGATTGCGTACATATCGCTGCTTTACACTTAATAGAGAGTAGAAAAATTCGAGTCGCGGATTTTAGCCAATGGTGCAAATGGCGCCGAGAGCCAAAATTGGGCAAATAAGGGTTTAAACGGCCGTTTTCAGATTCTTCTTGAGCGTTTCTCGCTTTCTGCCGGCCGCGAATTGCCGATTTTCCGGGGATTTACCCCTGTTTTGCCGGGATAACCCGGAAATATCGCCCGATCAGAAACTTCTTTCAAAGTGATTTCGGAGCAATTCCCCTGTTTTCTTGCTTCGTGGTTTTCGAAACCTATGTTTCGACGCTACCCAGCAATACCTACCCCCATCCAAATCGCGTCGAAAACGACGTCGGAGAAAACAGACAAATGGAAAACAACACCCTTGAACTGACCTCGCAAGCATTGCAAGGCAACATGAACTTTTTGTGGGTCGCGATCTGCGCGGCTCTCGTATTCTTTATGCAAGCCGGCTTCGCGATGCTCGAAAGCGGCATGGTACGAAGTAAAAATGCGATCAACGTGATCATGAAGAACTACACCGACATGTGCTTCGGTGCTCTTGTTTTCTGGGCTGTCGGTTACGGCCTGATGTACGGTACCACCGAAGGCATCGGCCTTTTCGGTACTGACAAATTCCTGTTGGAAGGATCGTCATGGGAATACATGCAGTTGATGTACCAGATGATGTTTGCTGCCACAGCGGCAACGATCGTTTCAGGTGCTCTGGCTGAGCGTATTCGTTTTGGTGCCTACGCTTTTGTGGCGGTACTGATCACGGCGTTCATCTATCCGGTTTTCGGATGCTGGGTATGGAACGACGGTGGCTGGCTCAATCAACTGGGCTTCATCGACTTCGCGGGTAGCAGCGTTGTTCACTCTTGTGGAGGCTGGTGTGCTCTTGCTGGAGTTTTGGTGTTGGGTTCACGTTTGGGTCGCTTCGGCGAAAACGGCGAAGTTCGTGCGATCGGTGGACACAACCTTCCATTGGTTGCCTTCGGTGGCATGATCCTTTGGTTCGGTTGGTTTGGTTTCAACGGCGGAAGTACCATGTCTGCTGACGAAAGCATCGGTCGTATCCTGTTGAACACACACCTTGCTGGTGCTGCTGGAGTTGTAGGCTTCGTGGGAACACGTTTGCTTAACGACGGAAAGATGCTGATGACAGAAACGATCAACGGTGGTCTGGCCGGTCTGGTAGCGATCACAGCGGGTTGTGCCACGATGACTCCTGCTTACGCAATCATAACGGGCATCTCAGCCGGTTTCCTTTGTGTGATCGCAACCGCAATGACTAACAAATTCAAGCTTGACGATGCTGTGGGTGCGATTGCCGTACACGGCGTCAGTGGTGCTTGGGGAACGCTTGCTGCGGGAATGTTCCTGGCTGGCAACATGTTCAACCCAACTATCATCGGCGTTCAAGCTCTTGGAATTCTTGCCTGCTTCATCTGGACATTCCCAATGGCATGGTTGGCATTCAAAGTAGTCTCCATGGTGATGAGTCTTCGTGTGAGCACGACGGACGAGCAGCGTGGACTTGACTTCAGTGAGCATCACGAAGTTGGTTACCCAGAATTCCAGGCAACGCTTCACAACTAAGCCAGCCGGATTGCTAACAACAGGGCGACCGGCACGAGCCGACTCGCCCTGAGCAAACCCTCCCCCACCAAAACAAAGTTTAAGGAAGTCATCGATGAGTGTAAGCGATAAAGAAAGATCACTTCGCCGACGCATTTTATTCAACTCTATGCCTGAAAATGCATCCGAAGAGTTGGTACAGCAAGCCATAGATTTGCTGGAAAATGAGTTTGGAAGCGATCCGAGTATCATGTACTCGAAACTGGTAAAACGCCTCAAAGAGAGCATTGACCAGAAACAAGCTCCACTTGGAAACATATTGGGCCGCATCATGATGCTGCGGAACAAGCCACCTTCAGAGATTGGCCCCGATCCTAGGGATGGAAGCCAACGCGTTGCCCGCAAGGCAGCCAGCTCTGACAGGCCAAAGAAGAATAGCGCTCAAAAGAAAGTGCTGACAACTGGCAGCGATCTGGTTTTCAATACGCTCTTTGACCACGTGGCCAAGGCGATCGCCAAGTCAAATCCGGAGAACCTCACCTCACTTTGCGAGAGACTCAAATCGGAAGCGGCTGGCATGAAGCTGTCACAAAGTTGTGGCGCGGCGTTGATCAGTTGGGTCAACAGCGGTGGTCAGGACTTCCCAGCGATGAAAGGTCCCGTCAACGAACTTCACCGCGTCATCAACACGACTTTCGTGTGGATGTGCGAAAAGTTCGGACCGGTCGATGCGGACAAGATGCTGCTTCGTTCATGTAAGCAGACAGAGGAGCTCAACGAAGCGTTTGATCATCCTCCCAAGAAGTTCCTGTAAACAGGAAAGCTTCACACTCACCGATATTCCAGCGGTTCAGCTCTGTTCAAGGGCTGAGCCGTTTTTTATTGGAGGTCCACTAAGCTGCTTCCGGCAATGTGCTCCGTGGCAACGGTGCCAAACAGAGTTTGACCCGAAACGTCATAGATACCGACGGGAATCACTTGACCGGCCAATCGTTGATTGCCATCAAAGACCACGATCCGATCGCAGTGGGTACGTCCGGTTAGTTGGAGCGGCCCGGATCCGTTTTCCGCGGAGATTTGATTGACAGGATTGCTGCTTCGTTTAGAAGGGCCTTCGACCAAAACATCCATCGTGCGACCGAGAAACGCTTTGTTGTCTTCTTCGCTGATCCGATTTTGGACCTCTAACAATTCGTTATTGCGACGCTTTTTGACGTCGAAGGGAACGTCATCGGGGAGCCGATCCGAAGCTTTGGTGCCGGGTCGCTCCGAGTACTTAAAGATGAAGCTGTTTTTGAAACGGCATTCTTCGACTAGCTTAATCGTCTCTTGGAATTCTTCTTCGGTTTCACCACAGAAACCCACAATGAAGTCACTCGAAATGGCCGCCCGATCACCCAGCACTTCATCGATGCGAGCCATCATGTCTCGATAGTCAGCCACGGTGTAACCCCGTTTCATCCGCTTTAACACCGCATCACTGCCGCTCTGCAGCGGCACATGGAGATAGGGCGAGCACTTTTTCAGATCGCGGATCGCGTGCAGCAGATCGTAAGTCATGTCTCGCGGATAGCTGGTCACAAACTTGATTCGCTCGATGCCATTGATGTCGTGGATTCGATGAAGCAAGTCTGCCAGCCGAGTTTCTTTGCCATCGTCCGCCACATGTCGATAGCTGTTGACGGTCTGACCCAGCAACGTGATTTCTTTGGCGCCCTGGTCGGCCAAGATAACCGCTTCTTCATAAATTCGATCCGGCGACCTGCCCTGCTCCGGTCCGCGTGTCATGGGGACGATGCAGTAAGTGCAGAATTTGTCACAACCAATCTGAATCCGCAGATAGGCCTGAAAAGGTGTCGGTCGCATTGAGGGGTCGCGCAGCGGATCAAACGTTTCGTGCGAGCGTTTGATGATGTCCAGTTTGCCGTCTTTTCGACCCAGTCCCACCGCAGTGTGCTGGCCACCTTCACGACGGGCTTTGTCGATCAGGCCAGGGATTTCTTTTAACTGGCCAGGGCCGACGACGATGTCGACAAAGGGCGCCTTCTTGAAGATCAATTTTTGATCTTTCTGAGCCATGCAGCCCATCACGCCAATAATCTTATCGGGGTGTTTCTCTTTTTCATGCTTCAAGCGACCTAGAGCGCTGTAGGTCTTGTTTTCAGCTTGTTCGCGAACCGAGCAGGTGTTGAACAGAATCGTGTCGGCGTCGGCGATACTGCCAGCCAGTTCATAGCCCTGACGGCGCAAATCGGCGACTACCATTTCGCTGTCAAGAACATTCATCTGACAGCCAACAGTATCAATGTACAGACGATGAAGTGACTTGGTTTGCGAGGTCGATTCGCTGGAAAGGGATTCAGTAGCCATAAAAATTTGGCGGGGGTTAGCAATGGATCGTTCAGGACCCAACAGATTAACCCACCTGCGGCCTAAAAAGCAGTCCATTTTTGGGTGGCTCGCGGGGCTGACTTTCGAGGGAATTGGAACCGTCCATTTCCCGCAAAACTCGACTTTGACCCCCGTTTGAGCGGGGATCAACCTTGATCACGAGGACCAGCGATGCTTGAAACCCGCCCTTGAAACTCGATAGCACCCCAACGGGTTAGTTCCCAACAGCCAGATTTAGCCCCAAGTCCACCCCTTAAAGGCGAATAGTAGTGTGTTACAACAAAAACTTGCCAGCTTTGACTAAATCAGGGGGTTGGGCGAAGTCCCTAGTTTTGATCTGCCGACCGATAATTATATTGATGCGCTTGTTCACGTAGAGATCAGCCGATTGCTGACCTTCGGAAACATCATGGCAAGTTCCCCGCCGTTAATTTTTTTCAACAGCTAACCATGTCCAGTCCCTATCAACTGACCCACCTCAAGCAACTCGAAGCCGAGAGCATTCACATCATCCGTGAAGTCGCTGCCGAGTTCAAAAATCCGGTCATGCTTTATTCGATCGGTAAAGATTCGTCCGTCATGGTGCACTTGGCGATGAAGGCTTTCTATCCCGCCAAGCCGCCCTTCCCGTTGATGCATGTCGACACCACTTGGAAGTTCCAAGACATGTACAAGTTCCGAGACGACTACACCAAAAAGGAACTTGGCCTCGAAGTCATCAGCCACGTCAACGA
>CAZDZX010000034.1:8698-20182 GCA_964510005.1 uncultured Pirellulaceae bacterium | reverse complement strand
ACTTCCCTTGGAAGCCTGCTGGCAAAGGCCTGCCATCGGGAAGGTTGACCGAAAAGTACTCGAGCCCAGCACGCATCGACAGTCGCTGGAAAAACGAGAACAGAAACATCGAAGCGCTTTTGTGCAAAGCATGCACGACAACGCCGGTGTCGGCAGGTTTCCGTTGAACGCTGCTGACAGATCGATTATCAGATTGAACTACCGTAGCCATCCCTTGCTCCCATCGTGTGCCGTAGTTGCAACTCAGGGTAGCAAACGCTGGCCTTTCTTCCTACTTCAATCCCCCAACAGATGGGGCAGTTCAGCGAGGCGAAAAGTGGCGTTTCTTTTAGATTCCGCCGACTCAGGCAGCCGCTTGCTTTTTCTGTGGCTTGCTCAATGCGGCCGCCTTCTTTTCCACGTCGAGAAAATTCATGATCTCGTATTCATTGTTCTGAAAAAGCACAATCACCACGGAATTGGGATGCAACATTCGAGGTAAAAACCGCCAGCTAGGACAGCTATCATGCTCTTCCCCGCAGTCGATCACAACCAGATCGGTGCGAACATGAGAATTGGCAATCCGCTCAATCCCATCCGAAAAATCTCCGGGGACGAGTTTCGCTTTGGCACCAAAATTGTTGAGCTGCTTGTGCATCTCGATCAGCTTCAGAGGAGTCTCGTTTTCGTCCCGACCCTCGAACCGATCCAAGCCCGTGTATCGGACTTTGCCGCCGTCGGAGAACTTCTGAGCCACCCTCATCATCCGCTCGCAGCGAACGCCATCACCCAAGCCAATCTCAATCAGAGAGCCGGGTTTGGTCTTTTTGATGGTTTTGTAAACGATCCGGTCATTGGTCGGCTTGGACCAACTGCTCCAGACAAAGTAGCGCCAGGCGGAAATTGGGGTCATGGCTATTTCAGCTAGGAAAACGGGGAAGGGATAACTCAATAGGAAAAGTCGGCACAATCCGCACTCTCGGAATAGCCAAACACCTCTGTGGCTCAAGAGCTTCCAAATCTCCGCGTTTCTCCCGCCTGCCCCAAATCCCACAATCGTTAAAGTCTACCGCATCGCCCGCCTTCGAATGTGACCTCGTCGACGTTCGCGACCCATTCCATGATCTGTGACGTACCGTTCTCCGCAGCGTTGTCCCCTCAATGGCTGCCGTCATGAAATGGACTCTGGCGCCCATCCACTAGGAAGGTTAACTTGGCAGAGAAACGCGCTCTGCCACGTGGTTTCGCCCGCGCTTTCAGAGTCCATGAGTCGCTCCTCAAAAAAACAAAACCGACGGCGCCGTTTCGAAGAGTTCGAACAGCGACTGGTCATGTCCGCCCAATCAGTCGTGTCCATCGCCTCGATGACCGATCTCGACGCGATCGATGTCACCCAAAGCCTGCCGGGCGCAAACACTGCGATCATGGCACCTGCCGAACCGGTGACCGACCCCGCCGCAGCTGCCCAGATCGCGGACCAATTCGGTTTCGATGGCAGCAACCAGACCATCGCCATCATTGACTCGGGAATCGCATTCACCCATTCAGCATTTGGGGGCGGTTTCGGAGAAGGCTTTCGAGTCGTTGGCGGTTTTGATTTTGCAGAAAACGATGCCAACCCCTTCGATGATGGACCCGCCGGTTTTCATGGCACCAATGTAGCTGGCATCGCGGCCAGCGGAGACGAAACATTTCGCGGCGTGGCGTCTGGTGCCGATCTGGTCGCCCTGCGCGTCTTCGATGACAACGGACGCGGCGACATCACATACGTTGAATCCGCACTCCAGTACGTGCTTGAAAACATCAACACGTTCGAACACCCGATCACAACGGTGAACCTGTCACTGGGAATCGATGCCGATTCGCCGGAAGCCAGTCGCGCATTTATCATCGAAGACGAATTAGCGGCGTTGGAAGAAGCCGGCGTCTTCATTAGCGTTGCGGCCGGAAACAATTTTGAGGATTTACAAACAACGGGTTTAGCCCTGCCCGCCGCCAGCGAGTTCGTTGTCCCTGTCGCCAGCTCCAACAGCCTATTTTCGGATCCCGACGCTAACGAGTTCTTTCTGAGCGATTTCAGCCAACGGGACAGCCGCGTTCTGGTTGCACCCGGTGAAAGGATCACCAGCGCCGTTCCCGAAAGCCTCTTTGGGGGTCTTCAAGAGAATCCCGTGTTAGGTCTGTCGGGCACCAGCCAAGCCGCTCCCTACGTTGCCGGCGCCAGTGCGATTCTGCGTGAAGCCTACGCTTTCGTCGGCACCCCGGATGTTGACCAGACAACCATTTACGAAACGTTTTTGGCGACTGCGGACGACATCTTTGATCCGATCACCAATCAGACCTACAGCCGCGTCAATCTCGAAGCCGCCCTTGAATCGGTCGTTCAAGACCAACATGGCGACAGCCAAGTTAGCGCAACCGATTTCGGACAACTCGAGGGCGGCGAATTGCTGCGAGGCACGATCGGCAAAGCAACCGACGTCGATTTTTTCAGCTTCCAAGCATCTGCCAACGGCCAAGTCGAACTTGGTTTTGAAGCATCCCACGATCTCGAACCGCAAATTGAAGTCACCGATGCCAACGGCAACGCTGTCGATATCCGAATCGATGGAGGGCGGGTTTTCTTCGACGTTGTTGAAGGGACCGACTATTTTATTGGCATCTCGGGAGCGGCAGGCAATGGGCACTATGAAGTCACCACTCAGTTCCAATCGTCCGATGGATCAGCCAGCGATCTCGGTCGGACGGATTCAGTCCAAGTGACGGATGTTGTCACTGGAGAATCTTCCTATTCGTTTTCTGCAGCCAGAACAGGAATTTTCGCTCTGGAATTCGAAACCGGAAATCAAGCCGTCGTGGAAGTCCTCGACAGTTCCATGAACCGTATCGACCGGATCTTTACCGATGCGGGTGACGCGGGCAATCTACAGCTGAGAGTTCAATCGGGCGACGAGATTTTCGTTCGCGTGACAACAGAAGGCCAACTAACGATCAACGCCGACAACTTGGTTGAAATCATCGGTCGCGAAGCGGTCGTGTTTGGGACCAGCGATGCCGACTCGGTTACCGTTTCGGACAACGGCCAGCAAATTGACGTAACGCTCAACGGCACCACCTACAGCTTTGACAGACAAGACATTGATTCGGTCTCCATCAACGGCGACACCGACGATGGAGATAGCATTGCGGTTGATTTGGGTGACGGATTCGAAAGAACCATTCTGCGGCAAACAGGTGTTAGCACTTCCAATGGATCGTTTGATTTGAGTGCTGAAGGTTTCGCAAACATTGACGTTTCGGGAACCCAACAGCTGACTCTCATCGGCAGCACTGGAAATGACACCTTTGTCGGTGACGGCCGAACGCTGTCGCTTGGCACGGCGATCGGCCGAGGATTCGAAACTCTGATTGCTCGCGGCAATGGGGGCAACGACCAAATCACATACACTTCAACGGACAGCGACGACACCATCACCGCCAGTGAATCCAGAACCGATCTGCGGAGCGACGGATTCCGATTCACGGCACTCGATTTCGCAGATGTAACCCTCAACACCGGTGGCGGCGAGGACGTTGCCAACTTGTTTGGAAGTGCCGGAGCGGACCAGTTCGTGTTGGAATTCGATTCCGCGAAACTGACTTCTGATTCGTTTCAGTTGTCGATCAACGACGCCACGATCGCCAGAGCGAACGCCGACGATGCACTTGATTCGGTTCAACTTATCGGATCAACTGGAATCGACTTCCTTGCATCCAACGATAATACACTGACGTTTAGAAACCAAAGTCAACAGCGTTTAGTCGCTCGCGATTTTCTTCAGGCCAGCGTCGATGGAAACGGAAATAATGACGCAGTGAACATTGTCGGCACCGATGGCGCAGACCGAATTGTCGCCAGTGAGAATAGCCACTCGTTGCAGCTTGGCGACAGCCGAGTTGAACTGAGTTCTTTTGAGCGACTCAACTTCAATGCTCAATTCGACTCACAGGACACGCTTCAAGTAACCGGCACGTCCGGCGACGATACACTGGTTGTGTCGGGACGCAGAGCGCGGCTGAGTTTCTCAACGACAGGGTTCGTCCAAGGAACCGGACTGAGCAACTTCGATATCGATCTGGGAGCCGGAAACGATTCGACTCGCATCACCGGAACCGCTCGCGACGAGCAACTGGTGGCGGACTCTGAAACGCTTGACCTGACATCCGCTTTGCTAAGCGGCACCATTCGCGATTCGGAAGACAGCGAGTTTTCGGGTAATGGCGGCGACGATCGAGTATTCACCCATGAAACCGAAACATTGGACGTCGTGGCAAGCTTGGGCGATGTCGCCATCGCAGTGATGAATCAGCATCGTCTGGAAGTTTCAGACATCGATCGACTGGAAGCCACCGCCATCGATCAAGCCATCGGTGAGTATGAGTTGGATCCTTTCGACTATGACATTGTTCTGCGAGGTCGCTGGCGCGACGCGAGCCGGTAAAACGGGCCCCTCGAAGCAGAATTCTCAGGCTGATCTAGAGTTCATCTCGTTGGGCGAACGCCCAATCGCACTTACTTTAGAACGAACCGATCAAACTGGCGAGTGAGCAGCCTTGGTTTTCAGCCCAGCGGGCGGCACACCCATTGCCGTTGGCGTAAGCCAACGGTTTCGCAACGTCATCCCTCAAGCCCAGTGGGTGACACATCACGCGAGCCGGATTTGCGAGCCGGATTTGCGAGCCGCTCTCTTGGACCTTTTGTGTCGGCCGCTGGCCTAAAGTAGGTGCCAACGGGCGAACGCATTTGCATGTGGTGCAAATCCTTATCGCATGACAGAGTTTGCCAACGACATCAGATACCAGTACATTCTAAGTGGCCTCGACTTTGAAATTGAGTGAGGCACGCCGATCGTGTCTACGAAGGTGAAACTTTGGATCTTAGTTTTCCTGTCGATGTCAATATGATTGCTTTGTTCATCATCCCTATCGTAATTATTGTTGCCTCCGTGATGCTCGCGGTACTTTTGCGGGCTTCGATTAGCATTTCAAATAAAATACTTCCACCGTCAACAAGTCATTTCGAGGAAACAAGAACAGAGTTCTCACCTCCTCCTTCGACACCTACTTCAACTCCCAACATCGCGCCCGACGATGGCAATCCCTTTGCTTCGCCTACAACTTCAACGCCACGCCAATTCGAAGCTCCTGGTCAAATCGTGACACACGCGGTGCCGCGGTGCCCCAACCGAATTTTGGAAGGGCATTGACAATCACCCTCTTGTATACGCTGATTGGTTTTGGGATCAATACTGCGCTTGCCATTGCGCTGGGCGATTCTTACAGCCTAGTGCAGATTGCTGTTGGCGCAGTCGTTGCGACACTTCTCTACAGCAAAATGCTCCCCACCACAGCGGGTAGAGCGCTATTGGTGTATTTTTTTCAGATGCTCATTATGATCGCGATCGTGGTTGCAATCGTGGTCGTCGTCTTCCTCATGCAGGCAACCTCTTGAGGTTCGCGACATTTCCGGATTGCGCCTCCTAGATCGCATCCCAATCATTCAAGAGACGACCTGTGGACCATCCTCAGAACCGGCACCTGTTTCGATCCCCCTCTCAAGGTTACAATCAGGTAAAAAGAAGGGATTTGACGGTCTCTATGCGGCAATTCGCTCGCAAATCGAGGGTCAACCGCTTCGCGAACGGGGCATCCTTTGGTAGTCTTTGGGTCGGGCCGGATTCCGCGAACCACCAGCTTTGCCAGTGCGTATTCAGCAGTCCCACCCATCTACAGGCACGTAGCGCCAGCGACGGGTTCCTCCACTCGAACCACTCGCTGGCGGCCCTTGCTTGTAGTTGAATTTCGATTTTGACTGACAGATACCAGAAAAGTTTTGGACCCGTTTTACGTGACCAGCAAACCTAGGCAGTATGCAGCGATAGGCCCGATTTCTGTGTTCCTTCCGGAGCGCATCGAGTCCAACGATGTGCTCAACTCTGACAATCCACGTTGGGACATGGATTTGATCTCATCGAAGACCGGTGTCCTTAGTCGGCACATCGCCGCCGATGACGAAACCTCGGCCGATCTCGGGGTGGCCGCCTGCAAGAAACTATTCGACGAACACGATGTCGACCCCGCCTCGATTGACTTTCTGTTGTTCTGCACCCAAACGCCGGACTACCCGCTGCCCACCTCCGCCTGTCTGATGCAGAAGGAACTGGGACTGCCGACTCACTGCGGAGCCCTCGATTTCAACCTAGGTTGCAGTGCCTATCCCTATGGCCTGTCCATTGCCGATGGCTTGATTCAATCAGGCGTTGCCAAACGGATCCTGTTTGTCACCGGTGAAACGTATTCTAAATTGATCGACAAGCACGATCGGAGCTTGCGAACGATTTTTGGCGATGCCGCGACGGCGACTTTAATCGAAGCTCACGACGAACCTTCGATCTCCGGATACAAGTTTGGCACCGACGGCAATGGCGCCGGCTTACTGTGTGTCACCGGCGGCGGATTTCGAAAAAGCGTTCCTGAATTCCAACCAGCCAAACGTCGCTGGAAAAGCGAGCTCTACATGGACGGCCCCGGGTTGGTGAATTTCACTCTCTCGGAAGTCCCCGGACTGGTCCAGCAAGTCTTGCAGGACGCCGGAGCCACTGAAGAAGAAGTCCAGTATTACCTAGTGCATCAAGCCACCTTTAAAATGCTGGATCTGTTGCGTAAGCAAATGAATACCGACGAGCAGCGGATGCCGTTGATGTTTCAGAATGTAGGAAACACCGTTTCATCGACGGTCCCAATTTTGATCAACCAGATGCGGGAAAAGCAGATGTTCGACGCCTCCAAACCCAGCGTTATGATCGGTTTTGGAGTGGGGCTATCTTGGTCCGCCTGTGCTTGGCAAGATATCCTAGGCGGAAAACCGAAATCGTGATGACAATCGTCACTAAGCGGTTCGAGCAATCGCTCGCTCTTGGTGACAAACCACCTCTTTGCGTTGGCCAAGAAAACACATAACGTTCCAGCGGAGCATATTCAACGATGCGAGTTCTTTCCGGAATCCAGCCCACCGGTCGCCCTCACTGGGGAAATTGGTTTGGCGCCATTCAACAGTACATCGCCTTGCAGAACGAAGACGAGGCGTACTACTTTGTGGCCAACCTGCACGCGCTGACCACCATTCGCGATGGCCAGCAGCTTTATCAAAATTCGCTCAACACCGCGATGGACATGCTGGCCTTGGGGCTCGACCCTGAAAAGGCCGTTCTGTTTCTGCAATCCGATGTCCCTGAAGTCTCCGAGTTGTGCTGGATCCTGATGGCGGGCACTCCGATGGGACTGCTTGAGCGCTGTGTTTCCTACAAAGACAAAATTGAAAAGGGACTGCCGGTGGTCACCGGCCTGTTCACCTACCCAGTTCTCCAAGCCGCCGACATTCTGGCCTACGACTCCAACATTGTTCCCGTGGGAGAGGATCAAAAGCAGCATATCGAAGTCTGCCGTGACATCGCGGGTTCGTTCAACCATCAGTATGGCGATGTGTTTGTGCTTCCCGAATCCCGCGTCCTCGATTCCAGCGCTAAAGTCCCGGGGACTAATGGGGAGAAGATGTCCAAGAGCTACGGCAACTTTATCGAAGTCTTTGAACCGGCCAAAGCCGCCCGCAAAAAAGTGATGCGGATCGACACCGATTCGCGTGCCATGGAAGATTCCAAAGACCCCGACACCGATCACCTCTATCATTTGTATTCCCTGTTCGTGGACGACGACAAAAAAACCGAGATGGCGGATTTGTACCGTCGTGGCGGATTTGGCTATGGCGACGTGAAGAAAGCACTGGCCGAAGCGGCAGAAAATTACTTTGCCGAACCACGTCAGCGCCGCGAGGAACTAGAATCGAAACCGGATCAAGTGCTGGAGATACTCAACGAAGGCGCCAAAAAAGCCCGAGCCAAAGCCAGCGAAGTGGTCCGCCGAGCACAGGATGCGTGTGGTTTAAAACCACCGCGCTGAGCGGCAGGGCGCTAGCCGCCGGTGCGTAATGTAAAATTGAGCGGCAGGGCGCTAGCCTCCGGCTGCCCTGCCCCCACATCAACTTGTTGAAAAATACTCACCGGAGCAACAACGCAACTTTGCCGGCGCCAATCGCGAGAACCATTCGACACAACGGTTACCCAAACATGGAATCACAACCTCCACTGATCCGCAATAACGTCGTCGGCATTGGCACCGACATCGTGGAGTGTTCGCGCATCGCTGACATGATCGAAAAGCACGACGACTATTTCCTAAGTCGTGTTTATACAGAGTGGGAGCTTGAGTACTGCCAAGGCCGCAAGTCGGCGGTGCAGCATTTTGCCGGTCGCTGGGCGGCCAAAGAAGCGATTCTCAAATCGATGGGAACGGGTTGGGCGAAGGGCATTAAGTGGACCGACATTGAGATCGTCAATGCGATGGGCGGCAAGCCCTCGGTCAACATCCACAACGCAGCTCGCGAATGGTGCGATCAATTAGGCATCAGCGAGATCTTGATCAGCATTTCTCACTGCAACAGTTTTGCCACGGCCTTCGCCACGGCGATTTCAGTGGACCCCGTCGATGAAACAAAAGACTGATCCGCGAGCGATTATCGTGAACAATCCAGATCGACGTAGGTCAGGCTGTGCCTGACATGGGCAATGGAAAAACGGAGCGGAAGGCAAGTCAGGCACAGCCTGACCTACATTAAGCTACATTAAGCTGAGGAATCGAGCCTGCTGACGAACGCCACGGCCTTCAGGCGAAAGGCGCCCGAAAGCGGAACTACAAATGGCAGACACCTTTGCCACCGGATCCAAGCATTGGCTCTTCTGCAAACATTGGTGGCGATGGCCTAACCACTCAGCTCAATATTTCCGGCGATGGATCGGCGTTCAGTTTCGACCTCAATTCAGTCGACACGGACCCCAACGCCTTCCCCATCCCCGGCATCACTGGCTTCGAAGACTTCTTTTCTCCTGATGCGACGCTAACGGTGACGCTGGTGTCGGCAGTCCCCGAGCCCAGCTCGCTGACGATGATTGGTTTAAGCGGTCTGATGCTGTTGACCCGCCGCCGGAAGTCTTGAACAAACGATCAGATCAGATCAGATCGGACGTTATCGCATGCTCACGCAAGCGTGAAGCTTGGCACCCGTTCATATTATTCAGCCTCCGATGCCGCTTCGGTCACAACGACCAACGAACAGTCTTGCGCCTATGCCCAGACGCTCAAAACAGGCTGGGCGTGACTTCTCGGGTTTTTATCTTGTGGCCCTCGATTTCCAGTAGTTGTCGCTTCGTGCCGACGCCTTCGGGTGAGGTGTATCCGCCCAGACCGCCGGCCCCAAGCACGCGATGGCAGGGAACGATCAGCGGGTAACGATTGCGGCTCATGACTGAACCCACGGCGCGCGCGGCACCGGGATGCCCAACGCTTTCGGCCAGCGCCCCGTAGGACAGCGTTTGCCCAAACTCGATGCGACGGCAGGCGTCAGAAACTTTTTTCTGGAATGGCGTTAGATTTTCATCCGCAATGCTGACGTCCAAAAAGTTGTCGTGGACGGCTTTCGCATCGACTGCTGGCTGCAACGATGCAACGATGCGTTCAGCCAATTGGGCTTCCCAATCATCAGGCGATATGATCTTTGTTCCGGCTTCGAACGAATCCCAACATGCGTCCGTGCTTTCGTAACCCACCCGAAACCGCTGCAGCACCTGATCGATGTGAGCAAAGCCACAGCAACCGATTGGAGTTTCAAAAGCGACCAAGCGGATTTCAGGAGACATAATTGAAACCGGGGAACGCCAAAGAGGGAACTCACGAACTCAACTTGGATTAGGCAGATTGGCTTTTTGGGAGGACGGTGGTCTACGCCGCCCTCCTAGAAACCTGAACGATCACTTCTTCTTGCTGCTTCCTTGAGGCGACACTTCAAACTTGACGCTGGACGATTTCTTGGAAGTCGGAAAATTCTCGGGCAAATCTGTCAACGTGACTTTCCCCGTGGCAGCCCATTCGGTTCCGCGGAACAGAACCGTCTGGTACCCGACACAAGACATCGCGGGTACGTCGTGTCCCAGCGTCGTGTGAAAGACCCGGCCCTTGCCGTAGTCGATGACCATCAACATCGGCTCGTGACGCTGCGTGCCTTTGAATTTCTTGTCCGCCCATGCGGTTGCCAAAATGCTCATGTTCTCAGCGGGACCTCGCAACTGGGAATACAGTTCGTCCCTAGTGTGCAACCAAGACGTTGGCAGGCCTTTCATGATTGGGTGTTCCGCGTTGCGACTGACGATCGAAAACTCATGTCGAGGGCCATGGTCTCCGCCTTTGCCGGCCGATGTATCACGCACTTCCTTTTCGTCTTTGTCGTAGTACACGTAAGGCCCAGCCTTTTCAGTACGCTTTCCCCAGCCACCAAGCCCGATCATTTTGTTATATTCTACCCATTGAGGAAACGAATTGTCCGCCGCATGGACAACAACCAAACCACCGCCGCCAGACATATACTTTTCGAAATCTTTTTGCGTGGCTTCGGGCCAGTCCGCGGCACCATGTCCGAAGTTTGAAATGACGACGTGGTAATCAGAGAACTTGGGATGAAACTCCGGATCCGTTTTACCTCTTTTGTTCTCTTTGTAGGTCTTGCCATCGTCGAGCGGGAACTGCTTTACCAATTTGCCACCTTTCATGGTGAATTGGGTTCGTTCGATATCGACGCTAAACTTTCCAGTCGCTTCCAAAACCTGTCGCATCAAGACGGTGGTTTTGGGCCATTCGCCATGATTGTTTTGACCATCGATGAGCAATGCTTTAATGATGCCTTCCCCGGCAGCCACGGATGACTTAGGCGAAATCGGAGTCGGAGTCGGAGCATTCTGCTTATCCTGCGCCCACACACTGCTACTTGTTAGCAACGCGACGATCAAAATGCGAAATGCGATAGCGGTTTGGTAATTTTTCATTTGCAAAAATCGGGGGATGTTAAAGTTCGAGGCTTCTTCATGGTCAAAAAATGGAATTTTTGACCAAGTATAGTGGTTACGGGTTTACCCAAAAGATGTCATCATTGTAGGGGGATTTTTATATTAGGAAACAAAAATGATTCGGCAATTTTTAATATTCGGAATTGTATTGGGCGGAATTTTCTCCGCCAACACCTGTGATGCACAGGTTTTTAGACGACTCCGAAGAGCACCGATTATCCCGCCAGTCCAACGGGCACCGCAACCGCAAGTTCAAGTGCAGCCTCGGGCTCGATTCGACTCTTCGGTTTTCCGGTATCGTCAGCCACAGACTCCAGTCACTCGAATTCCATCGCCTCCTCAGCAACAAGCAAAAGCACAAACCGGAGTTGTTCCGTTTCGCTCCGCTGACGGGCGCACTACTCTCGTGCCGAACTCGCAGTTAGCTCAAGGGCCATCGCGAGCCCCCAAGTTTCGCGCCCCCGTGCCTCAGACACCGCAGCAACAGATCGTTCGCCCCCAAGCCACAAAGCAAGCC
>CAZDZX010000034.1:0-8598 GCA_964510005.1 uncultured Pirellulaceae bacterium | reverse complement strand
CAAGCCACAAAGCAAGCCCCAAGACCGCAGCAAGCGACGGTTCGGCAGCAGGTTCAAGTCGTGACTTACTACGACCCCAACACAGGCCGCTATTTCCGGCGTCAATTTTTGTCAGCACCGCGCGTCTCAGGATCTGGCCCAACAACGACCGGCCAAGTCGCAGCTCAACAACAAGTCGCGCCATCAACAGGGTTGCTACCCATCAATCCGCAGTCCTCTGTGGCTGTTGCACCTGCGGCACCAGCCTCTCCACTCGCTAGCGGCGGCAACAGTGTCGAGCTTCTCCCTCCCAATACCAATAGCGGTGGAGTTGCAGCGGCCAGTTTCGATGCTGAGCAAGAGTCCAGCGACGAGCCGCTTGACCTTGCCGGAACAGCGACACCGATTCCATCCACAGCAACCGGCTCGGGCCAGTTCTCGATTTTCGCCGTCGAAGGCGAAACGGATGCTGAACCCTCCTTGGATCTTGATTCCGTCATCGAAGAGCCGACTTTAGATCTCGCGCCAGTCGCAAAAGACCCCCAGCCAACCTTGGAAGGGGCTAAGCCTGAGCCAGTTGAAGACACTAGCCCTTTTGCCGACAATCCTGAGCCAGCTTCGGAACCTGGCGGTTTAGATTTGGATTTTGGGTCCGAGTCAGAAGGTGAAGATCTCGATTTGGAGTTGGATTTACCAGCGCTTGACGGTCCAGAGTAACAAACGATTCGTTTGCTCTTCATCTGAACTTCGCTGGATCGCTCACATCTATGTTTTGGAAAAACATCGCTCGCCCTCTGCTGTTTAAACTACCAGCAGAGTGGACTCACTATTTTTCCATGGGTTCATTCTCTGGGGTTTCGTTGCTGCCTGCCCTCCCGGGTCTGGTCAGAAAAATGAATGCCGTCGGTGATTCCCGCTTGGAAACGGAAGTCTTGGGTTTGAAATTCCCCAATCCCGTCGGACTGGCAGCAGGTTTCGATAAAGACGCCCGCTGGTTCCCAGATCTGGCGAATCTTGGCTTTGGGCACGTCGAAGTCGGCACGCTGACGGGTCGGGCTCAAGACGGAAACCCGAAACCACGCCTATTTCGCCTGCCCCATGATCAGGCCATTATCAACCGCATGGGGTTCAACAACGGTGGCGCGGACGCCGCCGCCAAACGCCTGGCTGGCATTTCACGCTCAGCCCCAGACGACATCGTCGGCATCAATATTGGGAAAACAAAAGTCGTCCCCATCGAACAGGCGGTTGACGACTACCGGTTTAGTTTCGAGCGACTTTTTACGTTTGCGGATTACTTTACGGTTAACGTAAGTTCTCCTAACACGCCCGGGCTAAGGAAACTGCAAAGCCGTGAACCGCTGATGGAACTGCTGCAAAGCCTCCAAGAGCTCAACGGCACATTGGCTGCCGATCATGAAGTCCCTACCAAACCAATCCTGCTAAAGATTGCTCCCGATCTAAACGAGGGGCAGCTGGAAGATATCGTTTCCATCGTCAAGGAAACCAAACTGGATGGCTTGATCGCGACCAACACCACCATTTCTCGCGATGGTTTAGTAACCGATCCTGAAACGATTAAATCGATCGGCAACGGGGGCCTGTCGGGATTGCCGTTAACGCAACGCAGTCGCTCGATCGTTTCAGAAGCCTACCGTCTTGCCGATGGCGCGTTCCCGATCGTCGGTGTTGGCGGCATCATGTCGGGCCACGATGCATGGCAGATGATCTGCGCCGGTGCATCGTTGGTTCAGGTTTATACCGGCTTCATTTACGGTGGACCGACCTTCATCCGCGATATGAATCGCTATCTTTTGCAGAAGGTTCAGCAACACGGGCTAGATTCGATCGCGGAAGCGGTCGGTCGCGACGTGAGCTGATAAGCTGCTCACCCAGCTGGTGAACATGGGCCCCCAAAGCAACTATCCGAATCGCTTATGAGACCCTGCGAGCACGTAACTACAGGCTGAAATTGCTTGAAAATACTGCCTTAAGCGTAATCCTTTACATTCCCAGCAGAAACTTTTTCGCCACATGCCCATTAGAGTTTCTTAACGGTGACAGGCCCACCACAAGCCGATTTAGCAATTTGCCAGAATCGAAGCCTTGGATCATAACTATAGCCTGAGGAAAAGCCTCAAGGACCACCCTAGTGACAGACAATCCCCCGACTACAACCGTGGGATCTTTTTTCAAAGCACAGCAGAGACCCATCTGATCGATCTCCTCACGCGAACACCGCGTGCGCTTTGAACAGGCTTTGCCCGCCGTTCTGTCCTACCATTGCAGCCATCACAGGACGGGATGATTATGAACCACGTTACTCATGCCAAAAAGAACACTCTTTACGCATCGGACTTCGAACACGACAGCTGCGGCGTCGGCTTCGTTGCCAATCTAAAACGGAAACCCTCTCGCGAGATCGTTGTTGACGCCTGCGAGATTCTGGCTCGCATGGAGCACCGCGGCGCCTGCGGTTGCGAAGCCGAAACGGGTGACGGTGCCGGAATTCTGATCGGCATGCCCGAATCGTTCATGCGCCGCAAAGCCGAAGTCAACTATTTCGATTTGACCAGCCCTTTCTTTGCCGTCGGTAACGTCTTTTTGCCCACCGATGAAGAATCACGCGAGCGTGCAAAACGCATGTTCAAAGACACGATCATCGAATCAGGTCAAAAGTTTGTCGGCTGGCGCGAAACTCCTGTCGACCCCGCTGGAGCCAGCATCGGAGCAACCGCTCTGCGAGCCCAACCCAAGATCCTGCAAATCTTTGTCGAACCCCAAGACGGCATCGATCAAGATACCTTCGAGCGAAAGCTGTACCTGATTCGAAAACGTGTCTCCCACGAGATCCGCAACGCCGGCTTCGACAAAAACGACATGTTCTATGTCTGTTCACTGTCCTCAAGGATTCTGGTTTACAAAGGCATGCTGTCGACCGCCCAGTTGCCGATGTACTTCCCCGACCTCCAAGAAGATAGTTTCGAAAGCCATCTGGCGATGGTTCACTCTCGGTTTTCAACCAACACGCTGCCAGCGTGGTCACGTGCCCAACCGCTGCGGTGGATGGCCCACAATGGTGAAATCAACACCCTGCGTGGAAATCGAAACTGGGTGCATGCTCGCCAAGGGCTCATGCAATCGGATCAGTTCGGCGACGACTTCCAACACATCAAACCGATCATCGAGCACAACGGAAGTGACTCTGCCGAATTCGACAACGCGATGGAGTTGCTGATGATGTCTGGCCGGGACCTTCCCGAAGTCGTCATGATGATGATCCCCGAAGCGTGGCGCAATCATCAGCACATGCCCGAAAACAAACGAGCGTTTTACGAGTACCACGCCTGTTTGCAGGAACCGTGGGACGGCCCCGCCTCGATTTCTTTCACCGATGGCCGTGTTATCGGCGCCGTGCTGGATCGCAATGGTCTCCGCCCTAGTCGCTACTACGTTACCGACGACGATCGCATCCTGATGGCCAGCGAAGTCGGCGTGCTGGACATCGATCCCACCAAAGTCATCAAAAAAGGTCGCCTTGAACCGGGCAAGATGTTCTTGGTCGATTTTGAAAAAGGTCGCATCGTCGCCGACGATGAACTCAAAGACGAAATTTCGAACCGTCGCCCCTACGGCGAGTGGCTATCAAAGCAGCGAGTCACATTCGAAGATATCGCCGATTCGCCAGCGGTTCCTTTTTTGGACGATGACCAGCGACTGGCTCAGATGAGAGCCTTTGGCTACTCGACTGAGACCATGGACTTTTTGCTGCTGCCGCTGATCAAAGTCAAAAAGGATCCCATTGGATCGATGGGCAACGACACCGCCTTGGCCTGTCTGAGCGACAAACCGCGTTTGCTCTACGATTATTTTACGCAGCTATTCGCTCAAGTTACCAATCCTCCGATCGATTCGATTCGCGAAGAAATCGTGATGTCGGTGGAGTGCTTCATCGGCCCCGAAGGCAACTTGCTGGATACAACCGAATCGCAGTGCAACCGCTTGGTGCTGCACAATCCGATTCTGGATTTCAATGAAATTGCCAAACTGAAATCGCTCGACCACAACGGTTGGAAATCAAAAGTGATCGACATCACTTTCCCAATCGGTGAAGGCGAAGCGGGTTTCATGTCGACACTGAAACGCATCTGCGACGAAGCCGAAGCCGCCATCAATGAGGGATGTGCGTTGGTGATTCTTTCCGATCGAGCCGTCTCTCCAGAACGGGTTCCGCTGTCGGCACTGCTGGCCACCAGCACGGTGCACCATCACTTGGTCGCCAAAGAAATGCGGACGCGAATCGGCATCGTGGTCGAAACGGGGGAAGCCAGAGAAGTTCACCACCATTGCTTGCTGACCGGTTTTGGCGCCGATGGAATCCACCCCTACCTTGGCCTCGAAGCCATCATCAGCCACCACAGCAAAAACCAAGACTCAGATCTGACTGCCGATCAGTGCGTGGCGGCCTATCGCAAAGGCGTCATGAAGGGCATGTTGAAAGTTCTCGCCAAGATGGGAATTTCGACCTTGGCCAGCTACAAAGGCGCTCGGATCTTCGAAGCCATCGGGCTGAACCACGACGTCATCGGACAATCGTTCCCCGGCACAGCCAGTCGCATCGAAGGCGTTGGCTTCGATGTGCTGGCCGGCGAAGCGATTCGTCGCCACAAGCTTGGCTTCCCGCAGAACAACCAGCTTCCGATCGTGGATCTGGAAACCGCGGGAACCATTCACTGGCGTCAAAACGGCGAACGACATGCGTGGACGCCGTTGAACATTGCCGACATTCAAGTCGCTGCCAGAAAAGGCGATGTGAATGCTTACAAACGTTTCGCCGAAAACGTCAACCGTCAGACCGCCCGCGACTGTCACCTGCGAGGCCTGCTGACCTTTAAAACCGATCGGACTCCAGTACCGATCGATGAAGTCGAACCGGCCAAAGAGATCGTCAAACGTTTCTGCACCGGTGCGATGAGCTTCGGTTCAATTTCGGCCGAATCCCACGAGACATTGGCTGTGGCCATGAACCGCCTGGGCGGCAAAAGCAACACCGGCGAAGGCGGCGAAGACTACGCCAGATTCGCAGTCCAGCCCAATGGAGATTCCCGCCGCAGTGCGATCAAGCAGGTTGCTTCGGGACGATTCGGCGTCACGGCTTATTACTTGGCCAACGCCGATGAAATTCAGATCAAAATGGCTCAGGGGGCTAAACCTGGCGAAGGCGGAGAACTTCCGGGTCACAAAGTCGACGACACCATCGCGGCGACTCGACGTTCGACACCGGGAGTGACCTTGATCAGTCCTCCTCCGCACCACGACATCTACTCGATCGAAGATTTGGCTCAGCTGATCTACGATCTGAAGAACAGTAACCCCTCGGCTCGGATCAGTGTCAAACTGGTTTCCGAAGTCGGCGTCGGCACGATCGCCGCGGGCGTCGCCAAAGCATTCGCGGACAACATTCTGATTTCCGGATGCGATGGAGGAACGGGGGCGTCTCCGATCACCAGTATCAAACACGCGGGCATGCCGTGGGAATTGGGAATCGCCGAAACTCACCAAACGCTGGTCATGAACGATCTCCGCAGTCGTGTTCGCTTGCAAACGGACGGGCAATTGAAAACCGGCCGGGACATCGTGATCGCGACTTTGCTGGGAGCCGAAGAATACGGCTTTGCCACGGCACCGCTGATCACGCTGGGCTGCATCATGATGCGGAAGTGCCACCTGAATACTTGCCCGGTTGGAATCGCGACCCAAGACAAAGAGCTGCGAAAGAAGTTCAAGGGCAAGCCCGAACATGTGGTCAACTACTTGTTCATGGTGGCTCAAGAAGCCCGTGAACTGATGGCAGAACTTGGCTTCCGCAGCATCAACGAGATGGTCGGAAAAGTCGAAGCGTTGGACGTTCGCCAAGCCGTCGATCACTGGAAAGCTCAAGGCATCGATCTCTCCAAGATCCTTGCACCGGCTCAGGGACCATATGAAGACGTGGATGTTTACTGCACCATCGATCAGGATCACGCGCTTGATGGCGTGCTGGATTGGTCGCTACTGGAGCAGTCCAAACCAGCCATCGACAACAATCAAAAAGTCACGATTGAGTCTCCCGTCAAAAACACCGACCGCGCCGTCGGCACCATCCTTAGCCATCACATTGTGAAAGCCAATGGACCCGATGGACTTCCGGAAGGTTCGATCGACATTCAGCTGAAAGGATCCGCCGGTCAAAGCGTGGGTGCGTTCCTGGCCAGTGGCGTATCGATCACTGTCGAAGGCGACGCCAATGACTATGCCGGCAAAGGACTTTCGGGCGGACGCTTGATCGTGAAACCTCCGGCGGAATCCAAGTTTGCAGCGGAAGAGAACATCATCATCGGTAACGTCGCACTGTACGGTGCGACCGAAGGCCAAGCCTTCTTCCGGGGTATTGCGGCGGAGCGATTCGCCGTTCGCAACTCGGGAGCCTCCGCTGTCATCGAAGGTATCGGTGATCACGGCTGCGAATACATGACCGGTGGCCGAGTCGTTGTGCTGGGTTCGATTGGTAGAAACTTTGCGGCGGGCATGTCAGGCGGAGTCGCCTTCCTGTACGACCCCGATGACAAGTTGCTGCAAAACATCAACTTGGAGATGGTCGATTTGGAACCGGTCGACAAGCCTGAAGACATGTCTGAGCTGAAGAACTTGATCGAATTGCACCAACAGCACACGGGCTCTCCGATCGCGGGGAACCTGCTTTCCAACTGGCAGGATTCGCTCCCTAAATTTAAAAAGGTGATTCCGATCCGCTACCGCGAGATTCTTCGCGAGCGGGCTGCCGCGGCCATCGCCAATATGAATTCGTTGAACTAAGCCTAATTGAATCGGCTTGAAGGACCTCGCCCTTGCGGGCACATCCGCGAGGAATCAACACTAACACAACCACCACCACGGAAAAACAAATGGGTAAGCCAACAGGATTTATGGAGTTCGACCGCCAGGATGTGGCGTATCGTGACCCTGCTGAACGGATCGGCGACTGGGATGAATTTCTAGTTCAGATCAATGATGACACTTTGCAAAATCAAGGCGCTCGCTGCATGGATTGTGGCGTTCCGTTTTGCCATACCGGTCAAGTCGTCGAAAGAATGGCCACCGGATGTCCCGTCAACAATCTGATTCCCGAATGGAACCACTTGATCTACCAAGGAAAGTGGCGGGAGGCCCTCGATCGGCTGCACCACACGAACAACTTTCCTGAATTCACCGGACGGGTCTGTCCTGCCCCGTGCGAAGGTTCCTGCGTGCTGGGAATCAACGAGCCCGCGGTAACGATCAAAGACATCGAACGATCGATCGTGGATCGGGGTTTCGCCGAAGGCTGGATCTCGGCCCGCATTCCCGAAACACGAACAGGCAAAACTGTGGCGGTTGTCGGATCGGGACCCGCAGGATTGGCTTGTGCCGACCAGCTCAATCAAGCCGGACATTCGGTCGTGGTGTACGAGCGAGCGGATCGAATCGGTGGTTTGCTGATGTACGGGATCCCCAACATGAAGCTAGACAAAGGCGTCGTTGAGCGGCGGATCAGTTTGCTTCGCGAGGAAGGCATCGAATTCAAAACCGGCGTCAATATTGGCGCCGACATTTCAGCGGCGGACCTGCGAAAGCAACACGACGCGGTCATCCTTTGCGTGGGTGCCACTCAACCTCGCGATTTGAAAATCCCCGGCCGAACCACCAAGGGCGTACATTTCGCGATGGAGTATCTGACCGGATCAACATCCAGCTTGCTGGGATCTCACGATGCTCCGATCAGCGCGACTGGGAAAAACGTCGTTGTGATTGGAGGTGGTGACACCGGAACCGATTGCGTCGGAACCGCCATCCGCCAAGGCTGTAGCAGTGTTGTGAACCTTGAGATCGTGACGCGTCCGCCGGAAGAACGGGGCGATGACAATCCGTGGCCTCAGTGGCCGGTGATCTTCCGGACGGACTATGGTCATGCCGAAGCGAAAGCCAAGTTCGGTCAGGACCCTCGCAAATTCGCTGTGGAAACGGTTGAGTTTGTCGCCGACAAAGACTTCAACGTCAAAGGCTTGAGGACCTGTCTGGTGGATTGGACGCGACCCCGTCCGGGTGTGGCTCCCTTCACCCGCATCGAAGGCACCGAGCAGGACATTCCTGCCGATTTGGTATTCCTTGCCCTTGGCTTTTTGGGCCCTGAAGTTTCGATCGCAGAATCGTTTGGGCTTGAAAGCGACAAACGCAGCAACATCCAAGCGGTCGAAGGCGACTACACAACCAACGTCGATGGCGTATTCGCGGCCGGCGATTGCCGCCGCGGCCAGAGCTTGGTCGTGTGGGCCATCCGCGAAGGACGCGAAGCCGCCGAACGATGCGGACAGTACCTAATGGCTTAATGTGCGGCTGAGGCACTAGTCGCATGAATGCGTCCCGCAGCGACGGTCGGAATCGATCTTGCAGACAATTCACTCCGCATTCCGCAGTACCGCGTGCAGTGCAGGCGGTACTGCGAACTTTGGCGTTTACACTTGGCTAACACTAGCTCAAGAAGACACCCTTCCAGCAGAACGCACGATCCGCGACATCCTCAATCGGATGAACTATCGACTC
>CAZDZX010000033.1:0-20357 GCA_964510005.1 uncultured Pirellulaceae bacterium | reverse complement strand
GAATCCCTATCTCAAAGACTTGAGACGTGGGTCACTGTGACGTCAGGGTCGTCTGAGGCCAGTGGTTGCGTTGCGGGTTTCGCATACAACGCGAATGCGTAGTGATAAATCAGGAACACGGCCCAGAAACTGGCCGCACAGTAATAGAACCCCAATCCCTCGTGCAGTGGACTGAATCCCTCAAACAGGATGTCCAATCCGACCAGTTGATGAATCCAGTATTCAAACCGGTTGGCAAAAACGGCTTTGGCCTTCCAGCAAATCGTCAGCCAGATGATCCAGCAAGTGATCCCGATCGCGATGCAGGCTCCGTAACTGGCGCCCAAGCAAAGGTGGAAAAAGGCCAGATAGAGGATCAACAGCACGACGCTCACCAGCGGCCAGTACCGACGTGATCCGAGATCTGAATTTATTTTTGGGGGGTCTATCATCTATCTGGTTGGACAATTTGCGTTCGCCCCATCATACTTCGTTTTCTGAGTTCATTTTGTTCGGAAAACTGTTGATGGAGCAACCCAACCGAAAACTTTTCTGCCTGAGGGCCCTCGTCGCCGCTGTGGTCGGTTTTGCCGGGTTGGTCGTGCAGGTCGTTTGGACTCGGTACGCCATCTCTTTTTTCGGGACTTCGGCGACGACCATTGCCTCTGTGTTGGCCATTTCACTGTGTGGGCTGGCGCTGGGTGCTTGGTGGGCTAGCCGATTCCAGGGTGCCAGCACACCTCAACGACGCGCCGATCGCTGGGCTGGATTGTTTCTTTTGCTGGCCGCAGTTTCTAGCTTGGTCGCCATGTGGGTCGCAAGTTCCGTCGAAGACTGGGGGCTGTCGGGTTCGATTGCCAATCAGTTTCTCATCAACGGATTGGCTGTCGGCGTTTTGAATTTCTCGCTGGGTGCCATCGTTCCACTGATCATCGCCGCCACGGGCTCTCAAAAAGCGAGCTGGGTCAGTTGGCTCTACGCGGCCGAAACATTTGGCGGTGGGGCTGGGGCCCTGTTCGCCGGTTTTTACTCGATTCAAAATGCCGGCCTGTCCAACACGCTTCTGATCGCCGCGGCCAGCCTTGGGGGGGGCGGTTTGCTGTGGCTGTTTCTCGGCCGATCGGTCGGGTCAGGATCCCAGGCTGTTTCCCGGGACGAATCGATCTCGGAATCCGGCGTGGCGACTCAAAGCGGTTCCGGTTGGATAATGCTGGCGGTCCTGTTGGCCGGCTGTGCTTCGCTTGGCCTTGAGATTGTCTGGCAGCGTTTGTTGGTGTTGATCTTGGGTACCGATACCCACAGCTACACCGTCGTTGCCGTTGGCTATTTGGTGGGACTTGGTTTGGGGGCGGCGATGAGCAGTATCTGGTTGCGGCTGCAGACCGATCGTCCGGACCGATCGAGATTCCTGTTTGTGTGTTTGCAGTTACTGGTGGCCATTTCCAGTATCGTCGTATTGATTTCGTTTTGCTATTTGGCATCTGGGCCTGGGCAGACTTGGTTGAGCGAACCGCTGTGGGGTGAGCCGGCGCCGGTGTTGAAACGGTTTCTGTTCTGTACCGGTTTGCTGTTGGTGCCCACGACGTTGATTGGAGCCAGTTTTCCGATCGCCGTTCATGCGATCCAATCGCAGGGACAAACGTTGTCCTCCAGAATGGGACGGCTGTACGCTTGCGCGTCGATTGGAAACGTGATGGGCATCCTGTTGGCCGGTTTTGCGTTTATCCCGCTGCTGGGTTTGCAGGCAACGGTCGTTGGCTACGGGCTGGTTTCATTGATCGCAGCTGGGTTGGCCATGCTGCAGAGATATTCCGTTGGCGATACCGCCGCGCCGGGTTCGCGATCCGCCTGGGTGTTGCCCATAGGGCTGGCGATTGCCGCTGGTGTTCTGGGCGGATACCACGTTTACGAAATGGGACCCGTTGGAATCGGTGATCAAGATGCGCTGCGCTGGTATCGAGAGGGACCGGTCAATACAGTCGCCGTATTGCAGAATCAACAATTCCCCGACCAGCGCAAGATGGTGGTGGACGGAATCATCATCGGGCAAAGCGGAGGTGGAGTCGAAGAAAAGCAACATGTTTTGGCGCACCTGCCGTTTCTGTTGCAGCATCAGCCCGCCAAACACAAAGTCCTCACGATCGGCTTAGGGTCAGGGTTGTTGGCTGGAGAGGTCGCCGGTTTTTCAAATGTTGAATCGGTGGTGGCTGTCGAGTTGTCGCCGGCGGTGATCGAAGGAGCCACCTATTTCTCGGACCTTGTGGACGCAGCAGCGACGCAGCGGATTAAAGTCGTTCAGGGAGATGGCATTCAGTATTTGCGGACTTCTTCCGAATCCTTCGACGCCATTATCAGCGATGGTAAATCTCGGCCGGGTCACGCAGGCAACGTCGCATTTTTCTCACGTGACTACTACCAGTACGCGGCCCAGCGGCTTGCTGATAGTGGAATTTTCGTCCAGTGGTATTCGCTGGAAGGATCAACGGGCGAGTTTCAAACGGTGTTAAGTTCCTTCGCCGATACGTTTCCGCATGGTTACGTGGCACTGGCGCCAGCGGATTCTGTTTATCTGGTGGGTTCTCGCGAACCGCTGAACCCGAGCACGGAATCGCTGCAGGATTACTTGCAGCGCGCCGAATCCGCATCCCTCCGATCACACCATTGGTCAACCGTGGATGACTTGCGCTCGATGTCATGGTTGCGGGCCAAGGACGTGGCGTCTTATCTGCCGGATGCGATTCAGCCCAATACGATTCGTGTTCCGGTGCTGGAGCAGTTTGCGTTAGACATTCATCGCCATTCCGCGACGGCCAACAAAATCTCTAACCTGGAATTTCTGGAGAGCCTCCTTTCTGGTGATTCCGAAATTCAGCGAGGGCTGTTCGCTGAAGATCCTCTGCGAAACTCCGAATCGATCGACCGAGCGACTCTCGCGATGATCCGCAGCGCCAAAATAAGTTTACAGACGGAACGGAATTGGTTGGATCGTTCGGCCGGCGAGTTTGCGATTGCTCTCAAGGCTTTGCCCGGGTTGTCCCGCGGTGGAAAATTGGCCGAATCCTATCTGGTTGCTGCGGAGTCGTTTCAAAACATGGGAGACGTTGGGGGAGCGGTCTCTTCTTTTCGGCGGGCTGCGAAACTGAATCCCAACGATGCAAAATTGCAGCACTCTGCTGGTGTCGAATTGGATCGGGCTGGCAAATACGAACTGGCGATGGCGCTGTACTATCAGGCCGCAGCGGTCGACAAAACGAACGCCCAGTATCACACGTCGTTTGGCGTTTCGCTGATTCGAATCGGCAAGCACGACCGAGCCCGTCAGTCATTTTTGAAAGCGATTGAATTGGACAGCGAATACGCTCGAGCCCATATGGGATTGGGGGTTGTCGAAAGCAAGCGGGGCAATCCCAGTGCCGCGCAGGGGCATTTCCTGAAAGCCAGCATGCTCGATCCGACATTGACGAATCTGTTTGCTCAATAGATTGAAGGCCGTGCAATTGCTTGGGCTGACGGTTCTGGGTAGGATGGCTCTGTCAATCGATTCTGATATCCCCGCGAAAAAGAAATGACAAAACGAACCCTTTGCTATGTCTTCGTTGTGCTTCTATTTGTTCTGAGAGCAGCGTTTGCCGAAGAGAAGAAGCCGAACATTATCTTTTTGTTTACTGATGACCAGAACGTGGCTTCGGTGGGTTGCTATGGGAACTCGGAAGTTAAAACTCCGAACATGGATCAGTTGGGGCGCGAGGGTGTCATCTTTGATCGGCACTACAACACGACCTCGATTTGCATGGCCAGTCGCGCGAATGTGTTTACCGGGATGTACGAATACAAAACGGGCACGAATTTTGGACACGGTGATATGCAGCCCGAAGTCTGGGCCCAGTCCTACCCAGTCCTGCTGCGCAAAGCCGGTTACATGACGGCGTTTGCCGGCAAGTTTGGCCTCAAAGTCAAAGGCAAGGGATTATGCGAAGGCGATTTTGATGTCTGGGGAGGTGGCCCCGGTCAGACTTCGTTTAAGACCATCGAAAATAAATCGATGGCCAAATACGCCGAAGAGTTTCCCCATTCCAGCCTGTCTTACGGAGCATTCGGTCGCGACGTGATTCGCAAGGCGGTCAAGGAAGATAGGCCGTTCTGCCTGTCGATCAGCTATAAAGCGCCGCATCGTCCGGTTCAGCCCGATCCAAAATTCGATCACATCTACAAGGGTAAAAAGTTCACGAAGCCAGCCAACTATGGTCGGGCCGCGGGTGAACACTTTTCTCCGCAGAGTAAGCAAGGGCGGCAGTATCCTCGCTTTGAAGAATGGGGCTATGACAAGAATTATGACAAAGTCATGGCCAAGTATTTTCAGTTAGTGTATGCCGTCGACGTGTCGATCGGCATGATCCGCGATGAGGTCAAGGCGCAGGGGATCGAAGACAATACGGTCATTATTTTGACCAGCGACAACGGTTACATCTGTGGGGCTCACGGATACGGTTCGAAAGTTTTGCCGATGGAAGAGTCGTCGCGGGCACCGCTAATCATCTTCGACCCGCGGGTAGAAAATAAAGCGGATCGCAGAGGGGAGCTTACCGGGAATATCGACATGGCGGCGACGATATTGGAACTGGCTGGTTTGCCGCTCCCGGCGCAGATGGACGGGATGAGTTTGTTGCCGCTTTTGAAACAAGGAGAAGTTGATTCGTGGCGAGAGCAGATGGCGTTTATGAATGTCTATGGTCCGATCGCGACCAGCAGTTTGACCTGTCTGACTCCCGAATGGAAATATACGTATTGGTGGTACGGGGATGAAACGATGGAGCCAACGGAAGAACTTTTCCACCTTTCGGAAGACCCCTTGGAGATGGTCAACGAAGCCGGCAACGAAAAACATGCCGCGGCGTTAGCGAAAATGCGCAGTCGCTACGACAGAGAATTAGAGTCGTGGAAGCGATATGCCGTGCCCTACAACAAATACCAGCGCTACGGCAAATGGTTTGACAGAACGCTGCCGTGGACGGCCAAGGAATTGCCAAAGCGGAAAAACAAGAAAGAGAAAGCGAAGAAGTAGTCTGCTTTCGTTCCGGTTACAGGATTGCGCAGGCTTCGTCTTCTTCGAAGATCTCGGACAGTGAAATCGACTGCGACAGCTGAAACTCTTCAGGCATTTTGGCAACGATTTGCCGGGCTCGCGTGACGACTTTGCTGTGAAACCCTGGCGGTTCGTCCTTTTTTTGAATGTAGCTCGATGCGATTCTCAGGTTCTTTTGCTTGAGGCAGTCGGCTGAAAGGCAGACCGAAACAAAACGATCTTCTTGAGTGATCGGCAATGCGTGGCAGTCGTCGCAAAGCTTGATCGCAGCTGATTTTTCTGCACCACATTTGTAACAGATGGCGTTCATGTTCTTCTCCCAGAAATGGTTTTGGAAGCCTAGGTCGCTAGGGGAAAAGAGCCAGCTGTTCGACGTTTTTGATTGGAATTAAGAAAGGTTTGGGGTCATCACAATCGTTACAATTGCCATGAGAAGGCACTCGATAGGCGGCGGAGCATCGGGGCTTTGGCGACTTGAGAGCTGGGACTCAAAATCCCCGTAGGCGATTGAGGAAAACGCGACCCAATGCAGGCGGTACTAACGAACATTGAGCGGTACTACGAACATTGCCGTGACTGACACAGCAATCTCGAATTCGGTGTTTACGAATTGCCTTTGTAGATTTTTCGGCCCAGCGACGGATGGTAGACCGTCCACGGACTGCCCGTGTTGACGTCCTCTTCGATCAGTTGCTGAAACGAATGAAGTTTGGCATCCATGCTGTCAAGATAATGCAAGGTGATCGCTTCAAGCGTCATCGGAACTTTGGGGCTGCCGAACTCTAGCGTGCCATGATGGGACACGATCATGTGGCGCAGTTGATTGGCCAGTTCTTCGGGGAAGTCCTCTCCCGATTGCTTTTTGGTTTGATGAATCATTTCATCGAGCATGACCACGCCTTGAACCAAGTGCCCCAGCAGTTGGCCTTGGTCGCTGTACCCCAAATCCGGCGAGTAGGTCAGCTCACGGATCTTCCCAAGGTCGTGTAGGAAGGCTCCAAAAACGAGCAAGTCAATGTTGACCGCCGGGTAGCGTGGAGCCACCACCAATGCCGTTTCCATCAGGGAGACGGTGTGATCCAAGAGACCGCCGTGATAGGCGTGGTGATTCTTGACGCCGGCAGGTGCCTGGCGAAACGCCGCCATGAACTCTTCGTCGACGAGGAAGCACTCGCCCAGATTTCGCAAATTTTCGTTGCCCAGCCCGCGAATGATCTCCGCCAATCGCGATGTGAGAGTTTCGACTTTTTGGACCGATAGGGTCACAAAGTCTGCTTCGTCGATCTGCTGGCTGTTGGCTTTTTCGACTTCCTTGGCGAGGACTTGCATGGCCCCGTTGTAAATCTGAGCGGTGCCACGAACGGTAATGAAATCACCATTCTCGAAGCCATCGAAGTGCCGCTGCTGGGCATTCCACAGCATGGCGGTCAGCGATCCGCTGCGATCGCTGATTCGAAGCTGCAGATACAGATTCCCATTGCGATTGGTGCGAAGCTGTTTTTCAGAAGCCAGAAAGATCTGATCGATGGATTCGCCATCGGATAATTCGTTCACAAATCGGCGAGTCATGGGCTTTTAACACTGGGATTTTGTAGTTGGGTTCGGCATTCTAGAGCCCACCTCTGTGTCCAGCAAGTCTCTGAATGAGCGTGAACATTGTTTGGCTTGCATTGCACTACCTAAGTACGTTGGCAGCGCATAAAATGCCGCAATCTACCTGTTTAAATTGAAACAAAGAAAATGGCGAAAAACAAATCTGCGATCTCACCCACCCGGGCCGAAGACTACCCCGAATGGTACCAACAAGTCGTCAAAGGCGCTGATCTGGCAGAGAATTCGCCAGTCCGTGGCTGCATGGTCATCAAGCCCTGGGGGTATGGGATTTGGGAGAATATGCAGCGTGAGCTGGACCAGATGTTCAAGGACACGGGTCACGAGAACGCCTACTTCCCGATTTTCATTCCCAAAAGTTTTCTGGAAAAAGAAGCGGAGCACGTCGAAGGATTCGCCAAAGAATGTGCTGTCGTGACCCACCATCGTCTGGAACCCGGTCCCGAAGGAGGATTGGTGCCAGCGGGGCGGCTTGAAGAACCGTTGATCGTCAGGCCGACCAGCGAAACGATCATCGGATCGATGTTTGCCAAATGGATTCAGTCCTACCGCGATCTGCCGCTGAAGATCAATCAGTGGGCCAACGTGGTCCGCTGGGAGCTGCGAACGCGATTGTTTCTGCGGACGACGGAATTTTTGTGGCAGGAAGGTCACACCGCCCACGCCACGCGCGAGGAAGCATTGGAAGAAACCCGTTTGATGCTGGACGTGTACGCTGATTTTGCGGAAAACTACATGGCCATGCCGGTCGTCAAAGGCGAAAAAACAGCGGGCGAACGTTTCCCCGGTGCAGAGAGCACACTTTCGATCGAAGCCATGATGCAGGATCGTAAAGCGCTGCAGGCTGGTACGTCTCACTTCTTGGGACAGAATTTCGCTCGCGCTCAGGAAATCAAATTCCAAGACGACGCCGGATCCGATTCCTTTGCTTGGACAACGTCTTGGGGCGTGTCGACACGCTTGGTCGGGGCACTGATCATGACGCACAGCGATGATGATGGGTTGGTGTTGCCACCCAAGCTTGCACCCAAGCACGTGGTTATTTTGCCGGTGATTCGCGGTGACGATACCAAAGCCACCGTGATGGAGTACTGCGAAAAACTTCGTGCTCGAATTTCGGATCTGCAGTTTGCGGGTCGGCGGATCATTTGCTGGATCGACGATCGAGACCTCCGCGGCGGCGAAAAGAAATGGCAGCATGTGAAGCGTGGCGTTCCGATTCGCTTAGAAGTCGGTCCTCGCGACATCGAAAACGACAGCGTCTTTATGGCTCGGCGGGATCAACCCAAAGCCAACGGGATCGGCGTCGATGAATTGGTGGCGGAACTGCCTGGGATTCTGGAACAGATGCAGGATGGAATGCTGCAGCGGGCGAGGGAAATGCAACAAAGCAACACCCGAGAAATTGACAACTTGGATGAGTTCAAGAAGTACTTTGCCGAAGGCAGCGAAGGCGGTTTCGCGTTGAGCCACTTTGTTGACGTTCCGGAAATGGAAGAGATCCTCAAGCCTCTCAAAGTCACGCCGCGATGCATTCCACTGGCGGATAACGATCAGCCAGGAAAATGCATTTTCACCGGCAAGGACACCAACAAGCGGGCGATTTTCGCACGAGCTTACTAAATAGAGAGAGGGCACGATTGATGGGAGAGGTTCGCGAACATCGTCCTGTGCTGCGCTTGATGGCGATTTCCAGTCGTCATGAAACGGCGTTTGAGTGGGCGCAGGAACAAGCCCAACAGGCGTGGGGCCCGATCGTGCTTTCCAGTCCGCGGTTTGATTTTTCGGAGACCCACTACTACACCAAATCGATGGGCGAAGGTCTGCTGAAACAGGTGGTGGCGTTTGAGGAGTTGATCGATCAAAGCCGGGTTGTTGAATCCAAGATCGAATCCAATGCCTGGGAGCAGGAGTATCGCGCGGCCCACGATTTTCCAGAAGTCCGCCCACTGAATCTTGATCCCGGCTATTTGACCGAAGCCAAACTGATTCTGGCGACGACCAAGGATCGGGATCACCGGGTTTACCTACGTAAAGGGATTCTGGCCGAAGTCACGTTGTTCTATCAAGGCAATCGCTGGCAGGGCAGTCGCTGGACCTATCCAGATTACTTGCGATCGGACGTGGTTTCGTTTCTGGATGAATGTCGGGATTGGTTGCGGAAGCGATACGGCGCGATGGCTGCGGAGTGAATGGCAGACGCTCAATCCAAAAAAAGAAACCCGGCCAGCAACCGAAGTTACCGACCGGGTCCCGACAAGGTATTTCATTCAGTTGTTGAAAATCAGGATGTGGCACGTCGTGAATTTGCAGCGTCGGCTTCCAAAATGTCAGAAATCTCTCTGTTGCCAAGCAGCTTTTGGCGGTTTTTCGCTTTGAAGTTTTTGTACAGCAAGTAGCCGACGCAAACCGCTGTGCCAGCAACCGCGGTGGTTGCCACCGGGAACCGGAGGCCCAGTAGCAGCACCGAAGTGCATCCGATCAAACAAATCGCTAACCAAGCGGACTTCGTTTGAAGCAGTTCTCTTTGGGTTCGTCGATTTCGGTTAACGACCGCATTGCGGTGACTTGCGTTGGCGATGTCTCGCAGTGCATCGAATGACTCGATGCGACATGCTTTTTCTTTGGGAACGAATTCTTCCGCAGCCATGACGGTGGGAGTTTCGACGTCTGGCGTAGTGGGTTGTGGGTCGTACTGAACGGGTGATGGCGCTGCTGGGGAAGCGACGGCAACGGGTTCTGCAACCGCAACAGGTTCTGGTGTCGACGATTCCATCTGAGCCTGAACGGGAACCGAACTGCTTACCGGACCGCGATTTAAAAGACGGTTCATGTAAGCTTGAATGTCCTCTTCTTCGGCGGGTTGGTCGGAATCCGTTGTCACAACGGAAACGGCAGTCGTTTGGGGCGCCTCTGGCTGGATCGCGGCTTGGGCCGTGTCGGTTGGCTCCTCATTGTCGCTTGGAATCTGGAAGCCCATTTTTCCAAGGACGTCGGCAACTCCAACGGTCACTGGGGGACTGTTTTGAATCGTCGCTTCGATCGCAGCAACATCTTCTGCAGGCTGACTTGTTTGCGTTACAGCCAAGTCATCAGTGGCGGGTTGCGCGAAAGGCGATGTTTCGCTACCGAGCATAATGGTCGCGTTTTCGACAGCTGCTGCAGGAACGCTTGCAGGTGGTTCTGGCAAAACCGTTTCAGGTGCAGATGACGCGGCTTCAATTTCGTCGCTGGTGAGTTCGCTCAGGCGCGACTTCATTTGCGAAAGAACGGAATCGCTGTTGCTGATCGGTCGTTCTGTTGTTTCGACAGCTGGAATCAAGTCACGTTGATCCGAGCTTTCGTTAGCTGTCACGTCTTCAGCTGTGGTCACTTTCGATTGTTCTGCCGCCGCAAGGTCCTCGGCGAAGAGGCTTTCCAAATCGGAGGCCATCTGGCTGTCGGTAGTTGTCGATACCGCAGGAGTTTCGGCTTTCAATGCTTCCAAAGCAGGAGCGAGAAGCGTTTGCTCACCTTGAGTTTGCTCAACCGGGGGAGTTTGCTCAACCGGAGTTTCGGTTGAAGCGGTGGATGGGAATAACGCCTCGAGAACCGCCGCAGTTTCGCTTCGCGCCTCTTCGTTGCTTTGCGCCTCTTCGTTTTCAGGCTGTGTTGGCGTTGAAGGACCGAAAAGTCTTTGCATCGCAGGTGACTCAGTGGCGGTTTGTTCTTCAACACTGTTGTCATGCTGGACAACCGAGTCGTCGACGACTTTCGTGGTATCGAACACGCTGGCAAGTCCAAAAAGACTTTCCGAGAATGAAGCCTGAGGTTCGTCGGCCGATTGAGTTGTCTCGTCTTGCACCTCGGCAACCGTTTCAGCAACAAACTCGTTGACTGTTTCTTCAGCAACGGGTGTGTTGACTGTTTCCTCGGCAGCGGGCGGGTCAACTGTTTCTTCGCCTTGTGTTACGCTTGAAACCAAGCCACCTAGCAGGAGTCCGCCAGCGGCACCCATTCCCAGCACAGGGCTTAGCGGATTTTCTTCTGCGGCAGGTTCGGTTGGCTCAGCCGTTTCAACAGGAGCAGTTGCCAACGTTTGAGGTGCTGGAGCATCTTCGACGGGAGCGGATGTTAATTGTTGTTCTTTGTGGATCCCAAGGTTGGAAAATATCTTTTCCAAATTTGGCTCGCCACTGGCTTGCTCTGCCGGTTTTTCAGCAACTTGCAAATTGGGTTCAGCGGTGGCAGGTGGGGCCATTTCGACGACCGGGGTTTGTGCTTCAGTCGCTTCCGGACTTTGCACTTCCACTTCAGGACTTCGAGTTTCAAGCTCGGGTGTCTCAGTGACTTCCTCAGTTTGCAGGTTGTCGACGGCTGTCGCGAGGTTGTTGAGGGTTTCTACCGAATGATCTTCAGCCGTTTTCACTTCAACGGGTACCGAACTGGGAGTTGTTACTGCGACTGGAGTTATTTCGCAGACTTCCAGAGTGGTGTCGCAGGGCAACTTGATTTGGTCACCGACGTTCAGCCATTGAGACGTTGCGACTTCGCCGTTAACACGAACCGCTTCCGAGTAGCTACGTATTGCAGTCCCGTTGGGGCCTTTAAAAATGGCGCAGCTTGTGACCAGCCGACCTTCGGATCGGGATCGCAGCATGCATTTCTGAGTGTTGATTTGAATGGGATTGTTCTGCTCGCCGACGCGTTGAAGAACAAGTTGTTTGTCTTGGACAATCATGGCAGTTCACTGTTTCATTTTGTCATTAAATTTGGCCAAACGAAGTGTGATTGACCAACCGTCGGATTTGGTTTGGGAAGGGAGCCCGACCTAATGACTTAGCTTTGGTTAAGACCAGAGGCAAGTTTTTGCGGAAAATTCCTCGAATTGGCTGGCTATAATGCTTTCGGCGAAGAACCCGTTTCCGATCCTTCCGTACAACCCGAGGGTCCCGCAAAGTCGTACTTTTCGGACTTTGGAACTGAACACGCAGTTTTTCGCTTAAAACATGAACATCCGGTAAGTGCGTCCTATGTTTCGATGTTCTCTCCGGGGAACAGCATTCAGGTTTACCTGATCGGCACAACCAATTCGCAATTCTCACCAACCCGCCCCTTTTGGGTTTTGAGATCTCGAAGCCGGTTCTGCAAACGCTTATCTTCAAGACCCACAAGCTAAAGCTAAAACATGAACACGCCTCGGCAACTTAACTATCAGGAGAGAGCCACACCCATGCTCAAGATTCTTTCCATCCTGATGGGGATTACTTTCTCGCCTCTGTTGTTTGTCAACGTTGTTGTTGCTCAAGAGAGCACCGCTTCGGCGACGCTTTCAGCGCAGCCAATCGTCCAACCCCAGCCGACCCGAGATCAGCTTTATGATGAGCTGAAGCAGGAAGCGGCTCTGGTTGAGAAGCAATATCGGCTGATCAAAAAGCTGATTCAGACCGTTCAACCGACCGTGGCTCATATCGAAGCCAAGAAACGTCAAGCCTCCGAAGATAACGATGGCAAATCAAGACGTGTTCTGATCGAAGAGGCCGGTGCAGGAATCGTTATCCAGTACCGTGGCCGACCCTATATCATTACTAACTTTCACGTCGTTGAAAATTCGGCCGTGAATGATATCCGTATCGAGTCCGATGGGATTCTGTACTATCCCACTCGCGTCATCAACGATCGCTTGACCGACCTGTCGGTTTTGGTCGTCGAAAAAAGAGGACTCACTCCGGCTCGTTTGGGCAGCAGTGAGAAAGCAGAAATTGGTGATTTCGTGGTCGCCGTTGGCAGTCCTTTTGGCTTGAGCCATTCGGTCAGTTACGGAATCATCAGTGCTCTGAATCGCCACGACCTTGAGCTTGGCCCCCAAGGCGTTAAGTATCAGGACTTTATTCAAACCGACGCGGCGATCAACCCGGGCAACAGCGGCGGTCCGCTGATGAACCTGCGCGGCGAAGTCATCGGAATCAACACCGCCATCGCCAGTAACAGCGGTGGCAACGATGGCATTGGATTCGCCATTCCGATCAATATGGTCATGCGAATTGTTAGCGATTTGATCGACTATGGCGAAGTCAAACGCGGTTTTCTGGGCGTCTCATTGGATTCGGCTTACGGTCCAGAAAAGGCTCGGCGTTTGGGCATTGACCGCTCTTACGGAGCGCGAGTGACCAGCATCACACCCAACTCGCCAGCGGCTTTATCGAAGTTGGAAATCAATGACGTCATTCTGAATTATGACAACCGCCGCATTATGAACGATTCGCACTTGGTGACTTCCGTGAGTCTCACGACCATCGGCAAGAAGATTCCCTTGCAGATCTTTCGACGTGGGCAGCTGATGACGCTGTACGTTGACATTCACGATCGTCGTCAGTTCAATAGATAGAGTCGGAGTCAGTTAGGGGCCTTTGGCTCCTTCCCTTCCTACTTCTTTGATCGACTGGCGTCCAGTTCGATCAATGTTCCAGAGCCTGTTGGTTTCGACTGGCTTGCGCTCGGTGCTGGATTGCCGGTCGTCGGCGTTTGCGGCGCTTTTGCCGCTTTGGGAACAAAATTCAGCGCCGCTGAATTCATGCAGTATCGCAAACCCGTCGGTGCAGGACCATCGTTGAAAACGTGTCCCAAGTGAGCATCGCAACGAGCACAGACGGTCTCGGTTCGCACTGAACCGAGCGAGCGGTCGGTGATTTCTCCAATCACCTTTTTGTCGATCGGCTGGAAAAAGCTCGGCCAGCCCGTGCCGGATTTGAATTTGCTGGACGAATCAAATAGCGGCAGGTTGCAACAAACACAGGTGTAGGTGCCGGCGGCTTTATTGGCTAAGTGTTTGCCCGTGAAGGGACGCTCGGTACCGGCTTGGCGAGTGATGTAGAACTGGTCGCCAGTCAGTTGCTTTTTCCATTCATCATCAGACTTTTTTACTTTGGTGATTTTGTCGGGGACGGTGGGTGCTGGAGTAGCGACGTCTTTTTGATCGGCGATTTTGGCTTTAGATCCTGACGCCTGCTGCAGTTTGGAAATCGATCCTTGCTGCTGAACAGGTGCGCCTGTTAGATCCGCATTGGAAATGCAAAAGAGCAGCAGGGAAATCGATGCGACAAGGAACAGAAGAGGTTTTGCAGATTTCATTTTGAACACCTAACAGTCGACCAGAATATCATGGGTTGGCCTTATTTTAGTCCAACCAACGGCTGCTTCGAACACCGATTTGCCGCGATCGTGCTGGCAGATTGACCTAACGGACGTTGGTAGGGCGGTTCCTTGAAACCAAAACCGCGGAAAGATCGGTGCCTGTGTCACATTGATGCAGGTTGTTGGTCGGGCTGCCTAGCTGCGGTTAAGTCACCGACCCGTTAAGCTGGATACAAAGATCGCGTTCCTTTGACACCTCTGAATTAAAATCCATGGGCTATCGTTTCCTTTCCGACTGCACCTCCGATCTGGAGAAAAACGGGCACCTGATCCGTGTCGACCAGCTCGTGGATCCCAATTTGGAAATGGCGGAAATCCATCGCCGCGTTTATCAATCGGGCGGACCAGCGCTGCTGTTTACCAACGTCAAAGACTGTCGCTTTCCGATGGTGTCGAATCTGTTTGGAACGCTTGATCGGGCTCGGTTTATTTTTCGGGACACGTTTAAGAATGTCCAGCGAGCCATTCAGCTGAAAGTCAATCCTGAGCAGGCGCTCAAGGAGCCCTTGAAATACTGGAAGGCTCCGTTGATCGCGTGGCAGATGCAACCCAAAAAGGTTCGCCGCGGGGCAGTCATGGAAAACAGTATCGGTTTGCCCGAGCTGCCGCAGTTGAAGTGCTGGCCCGATGATGGGGGTGCCTTTGTGACGCTGCCGCAAGTCTATTCCGAAGACGTCCGCCAACCGGGATTGATGAAGTCCAACATGGGGATGTACCGCGTTCAATTGTCGGGCAACGATTACGATCCCAATTCCCAAGTCGGTATTCACTACCAAATTCATCGTGGGATTGGCGTGCAGCATAAAGCCGCTCTCGAGGCCGGCAAGCCTTTTCGAGTGAACGTGTTCGTGGGCGGCAACCCGGCCATGACCGTGGCGGCAGTGATGCCGCTGCCCGAAGGCATGAGCGAATTGACGTTTGCGGGCGCGCTGGCGGGACACCGGATTCCGATGGTGAAAATCGATGATTGCTCATCGGTGTACGCCAATGCGGATTTCGTTATCTCGGGAACTATCGATCCGGAAAAGCAAATGCCCGAAGGTCCCTTTGGGGATCATCTGGGCTACTACAGTCTGTTGCATGATTTTCCGGTGCTCAATGTCGACCATGTGTGGCACCGCGAGGGCGCGATCTGGCCCTTCACGGTCGTCGGCCGACCGCCCCAAGAAGACACCGTATTTGGCGAATTGATTCACGAGCTGACCGCACCGGTGATCCCTTCGGTCCTGCCCGGAGTCCGCGCCGTCAACGCCGTCGATGCCTCGGGTGTGCATCCGCTGTTGCTGGCCATCGGCAGCGAACGCTACATGCCCTGGCAACCCACCGCCGCGCCTCAAGAGTTATTGACTCAAGCGAATGCGATTTTGGGCCAAGGCCAGATGTCGCTGGCGAAGTACTTGTGGATCATCGATGAGAATTGCGATCCAACGCTCAAGGTCGATGACATCGAATCGTTTTTTGTTCGCATGCTGCAGCGCGTTGATTGGACTCGAGATTTGCACTTTCAGACCCAAACCACCATCGACACGCTGGACTATTCTGGCAGTGGGCTCAATATGGGCAGCAAGGTCGTGATCGCGGCGGTCGGTGACGAAGTTCGCAAACTGGAATCGGCGTTGACGACAACTTTGGATCTGCCCAGTGGTTTTTCCAATCCTCGAGTCTGCATCCCGGGTGTGATTGCGATTGAGAGTCCAAAGTTCGCGTCTTCGGAAGAGGACCTGCGGGTGGATCTTCAATTGCGGCGTTTCTGCGAGGCGCTTTCGCCGCAGCATCCGATCAATCAGTTTCCATTGGTGTTGCTGGTGGACGACAGCGAGTTCGTGGCGGCGACGTTAAACAACTTTCTATGGGCGACCTTCACACGCAGTAATCCGGCAACGGACATTGACGGGATTGGTGCTTGGACGCGGCAGCGGCATTGGGGATGCGATGGATCGTTGGTGATCGATGCTCGGATCAAACCCTTTCACGCGCCTCCGTTAGTGGAAGACCCAGAAATCACCCAACGCGTCGATGCTCTGGCCGCCAGCGGAGGCCCGCTGTCGAAGTGGCTCTAATCAGAGTTTTTATTCACTACCACGTTTCGCACAGGTCGTTTTCTGGCGTTTTGGGGCGGTAAACCTGATAGACCCGAAATCCAGCGGCTTGGAATTCATCCAGCCACTGGCGCGGGGCGGGGTGCGATCGTTTCAAGTTGCGAATAAAGGCGAGGAAATGGATTTCCGCTCCGGTGGTTTCCCGAAATGCCTGAGCTTGTTGGATGACCCTCGCCCGGGCGGCGTCTGAATGAAATAGTTTGATCTCCAGCAGAATCAATTTCTCTGGATGCAGTTCGGCGGCACATGCAAGGAACTGGTCCAAGGTCGGAATTCGAGCGCCTCCTTGTAACTTCAATTGCTGGAGTTGCTGCAGCGTGAAATCTTTGAACAGAATCGAATCATCAATCTGCTTGACCGACAACGCATCGCGATTTTCTTGCGTGTCGGGGACCAAGCGAGCCAGATCCCAATCATGAAACAGCGCGATCTGGTGGTCCGCGGTTTCCCGCAAATCGCATTCGGAATACAGATACCCCTCTTTCGATTCGTGCTGCTGCATCGCAATGCGGAAGCCATCCAAGGTGTTTTCGGGAAACTCCTCAATGATGTCTCCACCCAGCCGGTGTCCCAAATTGGGTGTCTTGAAAAAAGTCCCGGGGCGAAAACATCCGATGCAAATCCAGATCGATGCCCCAGCCAGCAGCAAAACGTAACTGCAGTAGCGAATGAGTTTTTTCATGACGACCACGCAGCGCTTGAGAAAGTGACTTACTTCGCCCGGACGAATTTCAATTTGGCAGTGGTGCCGGCCATGTTGGGTGGGACAAGGGAAATCAGGTCGGCCTCTGCAAAACGAATATGGGTCTCGATTTCTTCGCCGGCAAGGTCACAGACTAATTCCATTTTTTGGCTTTCAGGATCAAAGGAAACCATCCGCCACGAGCCTTCTTTTTGGCGAACGATCTCTCCCAGTTGAGTGTTCGTTTGCAGCGTTCCGTTGTACTTAAACACCAGACTCATGCCGTTGCCCGAAGGCGTATCGTCTTGATTGATGCGCTCGCTCAGCCGTCCGGCTTTTTGCATGTCCCAAGTCCCCACGATTTTCGAACGGATCGGGTCACTGCAGCCCGATTGCAGCATCAAAGTGGCTGCCAGCAGCCCGAGGGCCAGAAATCGGCTTATATGCATGCATTTTGTGGTCATGGTCAGGCTCTCGTTGGCAAAAGTTTGATGATTGTACGGATTTTTCTGATCGTCGAATAGTTAAGGGGTCGATGTGACATTTGGTGCGGAATGTCTTCGCGCCGTCAATACGAAAAAATAGACCAACAGGCAGCACATCCCAATAAGATGTGTCGCAAGAGTCAATGGGCAAGTTTTGGTGTGCCATGCTGTTGTTTTTCGCGACCCTTCCGATGCTCGGATGTCGAGGCCCGATTGGCCCCGGCTGCACGGATCTGGGTTGCAACAGTTGCAATGGTGAGATTCCAGCGAGGCTGTGTGTCAACGGTCCGATCGATGTGCTGCGGAACGTTAAACAACGCATCACCTGTGGTTCTGGCTGTGGCGAAGTCTATCAGGGCGAGTGGATCAGCACGCCGCCTCATGCTGCCGATCCATGCTGTGATGGCCAATTCGTTGGCGGTGCCACTCACTGCCGACCGTTCTGCTGGCAGCCACGACAGTTGCTGCGACGCCTGTTCGGCCGCAGATTCTGCACCGGAATTCAGTCTTCCACGCCATGCGGATGTGGTGACGAGATCATCAGCAGCGGTTGTTCTAGCTGCGATGCAGGTTTTGTCTCCGAAGAGTATATTGGTGGAGGAATTCTCGACACCGCCGTACCTACCGGATCTTGCAGCACATGTTCAGCCAGCCACTCTCCTGCCTCATCAACCCGAGTCGCGGCACAGCCTCGACAGCTGCAGCGAGCCGAACGCATCGTGTCGCCGGGCTCAACAACGGTTCGTCGCTAGGTACCAACCGAAAGACCGGTCAGCAACGCATCTTGTTGATCGCTGCCGCTTGTATATCGCTTATCTTGGCATCGAGTTCACCGCTCGATGCCTTTTTTCGTTTGCCCCAAGGGGATGACAGTCCCGCTGGAGTTTGGCAGGGCAGCCTGCGAACCAAGGGCGGTGAGCTGAAGTTTCAATTCAGTTTGCAGCAAAACGAGGAAGGGGTTTGGAGCAGCTTTCTGATCAACGGATCGGAGCGAATCAAGGTCCCAACCACGACACTGGCGGGCAAATCGTTGAAGCTGGACATCGATCACTACGATTCGTCTTTGAATCTGGAAATCGTTTCGGCGACTGCGATGAAAGGCAAATGGAAGCGGGTGCGAGCCAAGGGGAAGACGTCGACGCTGACGGTCAAGGCAACTCGATCCTCCAATCCACCCAAGGGGAAAACGAAGGATTCGGCCAAGCAACCGACGCCCTTTGACGGCAAATGGAAAGTCAATTTTGAGAGCAGCGAAGACCCTGCGGTGGGCGTGTTTGAAACCGACAAAGTCAGTGGGATCGCATCGGGAACGTTTTTGACCACCACGGGCGACTATCGGTATTTAGCGGGGACGGTCCGCGGCGATCAGTTGAAGCTGTCTTGCTTTGACGGATCGCACGCGTTTCTGTTTCACGCCAAAGTCCAACCCGACGGTTCGCTGTTGGGCGATTTTTGGTCGGGCAATCATTGGCATGAAACGTGGACGGCGGTGGCGGACGCGGACATGGCGTTGCCAGACAGTTTCTCGCAAACGAAAGTCGTTGCGAAAAGCGATTTGGAATCCCTGTCGTTTCCCGATCTCGATGGCAAGCCGACTCGCTTGGGGGATCCCAAATTTGCCTCTCCGGTTCGGATCTATCACATCTTTGGAAGTTGGTGTCCCAACTGTCACGACGCGGCTGCTTTTCTGGCCGAGTTGGAAGCCAAGTATGGCGACAAACTTTCAGTGGTCGGTTTGGCGTTTGAGCTAACGGGCGATTTGAAACGGGACGCGCAGCAGGTGCGGCTATACATGAAACGCTACAACCTGAAGCATCCGATTTTGGTCGCTGGCCTTTCGGACAAAGCGATCGCTTCAGCTGCGATTCCTGTTTTGGACAAAGTCCGTTCCTATCCGACTTCGTTGTTTGTGGACGAACAGGGAAAAGTCATCGCAGTGCATACCGGTTTTTCAGGACCGGCCACCGGACAGGCCTACCAAGATTTGAGGAAGAAGTATTTCCAGACGATCGATTCGATGCTGAAGGCGGCTGAAAAATAGCTCGGCCCCGAACACGGGCTGAGCATGGGACTCGCAGCCGGCAACCATGTCCCCGCGATTTGCGGAGCACGCCCTGAAAAAGCCCCGAGCGCGGTGCGGGTTGTGAGTGTTGCTCCAATCGGTCAAAAACCGACCGTTTTCCAGCTAACAGTTTGAGAGAACTGTTGACCTTTTCACGTTGCGAGCTGTTTTGGGAAGAACAGGAACGCCGAATTTAATCTTGTCTCGTAGACTATAAAGTCGCTCTTGAGGGCGTGTGCCGCTGCGGCGCATTTGAGTCAACGAGTCGAACATGCAATCTGATTTCCCACAAAGGCCTCCTCATGCTGAAACATCTCCTCGGTAGCGTCTCGTTGCTGACTGCACTTGCTTTTGGATTCACCGCGACGGGTACCGAAGATCCCGGCAAAGGTGGAAATGCACAAGAGCTGGGCGTCGTGAAATGGCAGCGAGATTGGGACAAAGTCACCCAAACAGCCAAAGAAACGGGCAAGCCTAGATTGCTGCTGTTCCAAGAAGTTCCTGGCTGATCGACGTGTGTTAATTTTGGCCGTGGGCCAATGTCGCACCCGCTTCTGGTAGAAGCCATCGAAGATCAGTTCGTTCCTTTCCTTGTCTACAACAACAAGGGCGGAGAGGACGCGAAGTTCCTGAAGCACTTCCGAGAGCCATCGTGGAACAACCCCATCATCCGTTACTTGGACAATGCAGAGAAAGACCTCGTTCCGCGAAAGGACCTTGTGCTGTCCGTTGGCGAAACTGCCCAGCGAATGGCTGCGGCTCTAAAGCAAGCGAAACGGGAAGTGCCCGCCTATCTGAGTGCCGTTGCCGCTGGCACGAAGTCCAGCCAACTGGCAACCGCTACATTTTCCATGTACTGATATTGGACCGGCGAAGCCCAGTTGGGCTCACTCGATGGCGTTCACAGTACTCGTTCCGCGTGGCGAGACGGACACGAAGTGGTCGTCGTAAAATACGATCCAAAAGTTCTAGACTATGGCAAGCTGGTAAAGTCGGCTCAAGGGTTCCGGTGTGCCAGCAAAGTGTATGCTCACACGCAGGAGCAATTCAAAGTCGCCAAGGAACTGGCGGGCAGCCAAGCCGTGTATGCGAAAGATCCTGACGATTACCGATTGGCCAGCACTTCGGACCAACGCTATTACTTGACTCATTCGTATCTGAAGTATCTGCCGCTGTGCGAATT
>CAZDZX010000032.1:17626-20580 GCA_964510005.1 uncultured Pirellulaceae bacterium | reverse complement strand
TGCATGCGGCTTTGTCCCTGCATGCTGTTTTGCCCCTGTACGCCGCGTGAGCGACGAAGCCCAGCGGTTTTGGGAAAGCGTTCCCCTAAAGCCCAGCGGGCGACACAATGAGGGCTTCGGTGCAAGCGATCCGGAATTGCGAACCCTATTCTGCTGTTCTTTTGTGTCGGCCGCTCAGGTTGTGGGTCGCTTAGGTTATGAATTCTAAAAGCGGTACCCCCAACATCACTCGGCCAACTGCACGGTCTGACAAGAGTAAGATGTTGATTCAGATTACTTGCCGCCCTGCCCTTTCTGCAAATCCTCATAACGGAACTCTTTCCGAAATTTGGTGTGGCGCTTGCCTTCGACTTCCACGTAGGGGTAAGCCAGATAGTTGACCGTCTTTGCGGCCGGAGCGGGGACCAACTCCAAATCGCGACCTGTCGAAAAAGAAACCCGGTCCTCGGTCAAGTTGCCAAAGAAATACTGTGCCAGCTCGGGGTTCTTGTCAGCTTCGGAAATATCCACGGGCACCCATTTTCCTTCTGACAGAAACTTGGCCCAGCAGTGATAGCCGCCGACTTCGCCAGCGCCATGTTGAGTAGGAATCGGAAATCCAATTTCGAACTTGGCCGGAATTTTTAGCGAACGTGCAGACGAAATGAACAGGCTGTGGAAATCGGTACAATTGCCAAACCCATTGTCGCAAGCCCACACTGCATCCCCCTTTCCCCAGCCCGGTTTGTCGGCGGGTTTGTCGTACTTCATGTGCTTGCCGACGCCTTGATACAACCGTTGAGCAAGTTCTAAAGGCGAACCTTTGCTATTTGCATCGCTCAGCACCGCTTGGCGAAGTTTTTCGCTGTTGGGGACCAGTTTCGATTCGTTCAACCATTTCTGATCGTCTTTGCCCGCGCTTTCGTAGTTCGCTGCGGTAATCTCACGACGAGTGATGCGGTAGTCGACTTGGAGAGGAAGTTCGCCGTTCTCGCGAGCCTGTGCTTCAAAATAAAGCAGGTGGTTTCCGAATTTCTTCTCCACCGTCATTTGTGGAATGGCCGGCAAACGAACCGATTCCACAACCACTTTTTGATCCGGAGTGTCAGTCGCCAACGGAATCCATACCTTGACCGTTTTGCCCTGCTCAAGTTCCGTCAACGTTACGCCGTAGGTAAACCGAAAGCTTCTCGACTTCGACGCGTTCGCCTGCGCCTGCGATTCAGTCTGCGATTTAGTTTGCTTCGCGGAAGACGGTTCAGCGGAAGCCTGATTGGCCGCCGGTTTAGTTTTCGAGGGCGTTGTGCTGCTTTGCCCGTATGCCGAATGGGTCAGAAGAAGAGTCAATAGAACGATCGCAGAAGTCATCAGACGGTACATTGCTTCAATCTCTTTGGTGAAAATCACAAACTTAATCGCAAACTTAGTTAGGACTCTGTTTCCGAATGGGACAGCAGCGCCACGGAATCTCCAATCCGAATCTTCCCCGGTTGAACGACCGTCGCCGTCAATCCGCCGTGGCCTCGCATCGCGTTGTAGCCACCGGGCCCAAGTGCGGTTTCCATTTTACTGCAGGGATGACAGTTTCCGCTGGCCAGAAGTATAACCCCTCCAATGGAAAAACGTTTCCCTTTCAGGGCCAATAAATTGATGCCTGAAACGACAATATTACGGCGTAAGATCGCCGGATCAATGGCTTCCCGTCTTAGAATTGCACCGATGACAGCAAGGTGCTCCTGCTGGATCAATGTGACTTGCCGCTTGGCCCCGGCTTTTCCTGCAAAACGGTCGCCGACGATCCCTTTTTCCAGATCCACGTCGACTTCTTGCACAGCCTCGATGGGCTCCTCCCTGCCGGGGCGAAGGCCGATCCAGCAAACACGCCCCTGCTGAGGAATCGTGTCCAACAGCTCTTTCATTTCCAGTGCCATGTATTCAGAATTCCCAAACGTTTAGACTATGATCGCCCATTGCAGCATCGTCTGCACTGGCCCGGAATATGACAAGACAGACGGCGATGAAAGCCGATCACTTTTTTGAGTATAAGAATCGATGAAACCAAGCAAATTCATCTGGAAAAATGGCGAAATGGTTCCTTGGGAGTCCGCCACTGTCCACGTAATGACCCACGCGCTGCACTACGGTACCAGTATCTTCGAAGGTGTGCGCTGCTACAAAACATCATCCGGTCGAGCGATATTTCGCTTGGATGCTCACATGCGGCGGTTCATGGAATCGGCGAAAATGTACCGCATCCCTGTGCCCCATTCCCAAGAGGAACTGATGCAGGGCTGTCGTCTTGCGATTTCGGAAAATGAGCTGACCAACGCCTATATCCGTCCGCTGACGTTTTTCGGCGCCGGTTCGTTGGGTGTTGTGCCCAGCAGCGACGTCCCTGTCGAGACCATGATCATGGCGATCGAGTGGGGCGCCTATTTGGGAGAAGAAGGGCTGACTCAGGGGATCGATGTTTGTGTTTCATCGTGGAGCCGAACAACCAGTTCTTCGATTCCCGTGCTGGCCAAAGCCGGTGGCCACTATCTGAACGCGATGTTGATCGGCGGAGAAGCTCGACGACACGGTTACGTCGAAGGCATTTCGGTAACCGACAAAGGCACCGTCAGCGAGGGCTCTGCAGAGAACATCTTTATTGTTCGTGATGGCGTCATCTACACGCCACCATTGGCCGCCGCGATTCTGGGCGGGATCACGCGGGCTTCGATTATCGAAATGGCCAGATCGGCCGGAATGGAAGTCGTCGAACAGCAGTTGCCCCGAGAGCTGATGTATGTGGCGGATGAAATTTTCTTTACCGGAACAGCCGCAGAGGTCACTCCCGTTCGCAGCGTCGATGGCATTGAAGTCGGCAGTGGCAGTCGCGGACCCATTACTGAAAAACTGCAGTCTGCGTTCTTTGGATTGTTCGACGGCACCACCGAAGACAAATGGGGATGGCTGGATCCGGTTGCCTGAGA
>CAZDZX010000032.1:0-17526 GCA_964510005.1 uncultured Pirellulaceae bacterium | reverse complement strand
GATCCGGTTGCCTGAGAACCGATTGCTTGAAAACAGGTAACCTGCATCAAAGCAGGTGCCTGAACTACGGTTGGGGAGTCGAGTCTGGCTGGCCTTGTTGACGTGACAGTTTGGCCAGCACATTCCAAGCGTACAAAATCGTGACGGTCGTCATGACCACATTGACGGCCGCGTTGCAGTACCAGATCCACTGAATCTCCTTCCCCAAGTAGATAACCAGCAGCCACAAAATGGGCAGCGGTAAGATGATCTTGCGGGTGATCGCTTCGAAGAATCCGTAAGCCGGCCGCTTGAGGGCTTGCAGCATCGCGATATGCGTCGCCGTGAGGATGTAAGACGCGTGAATCGGCGCGATGATGCTGAGGCAGATCACACCCAGTCGGATGACCTCCTGATCGTCAGTGAACCAATCCATCAGCTGGGCTGAAAACAGAAACATCAGTCCGGCCATGACAAAATTCACGCCCACCCCGATGGCGTTGCTGTACTTCATCACGTTGCGAACCCGATCGATGTTGCCAGCGCCGTTGTTCTGGCCAACCAGCGCCATGATGGCCGCGTACAGGCCAAACGTTGGCAGCAGAGCAATCTGTTCAATCCGCGTCGTTGCGGTGTAGGCGGCCACGGCAGATTCGCCAAACCGGTGTAAAAACCAGTTGACGGTATAGAAACTGACCGCGATCGACATCATATTAAAAGTCGCCGGTAAGGCTTGAGTCGCGATCTCCCACCATGTTTTGAGATCCGGAATAAAGGCCCCAACGCTGTCAAAACGAACCAAACCGCGCCGCGTGACGACTGAAAAAAGGAACACGCAACCAAGGAATTGAATCAGTGCGGTTGCCCACGCGATTCCGGCGACCCCCAATGCAGGCACTCCATAACCACCGTTCATGAACCACGGATCGAAAACCAGATTCAGAAAGAAGCCGACAACTAAAACGATGCCGTATGTTTTGGTGTCGCCGGCGGAGCTCAAAATAGAATTGCAGAGACTGCCCAAAATGACAAAAACAGTCGCTAGAAAAATCGGGCGAATATAAGCCTTGGCCAACTCCAGCAATTCGCCCTCGGCCCGCATAGATTGAAAGATCGGTTCGGAGACAAACAGTCCGACGATCGTCAGCAGCAACGAAAGACAGAAACCAATCGAAAGACTCTGAGCGATATAGCGCTGCTGGTCATCGATCTGTTTGGCTCCGATCGCGTTGGAGATCAGGCCCCCGGCTCCACGAGACAGTCCGCTGCTGGCCGCGATGATCAGCAGATAGACCGGGAAACTCAATCCAACCCCAGCAAGCGCCGTCTTTGATAGGCTTCCTGCATAGAAAGTATCGACGACGTTGTACATTGTATGGAAGAACAATCCGATGCTGGCCGGCAGTGCCAGATCGCGGATGTGCAGCGGAATGGATCCAACAGTCAGGTCTTTGGTGTTCAACTCGCGGCCAGTCGTTGGAGGATTTCCGAGTTGCGAGTCTCGCAATCAGAGGATGCAGAAATATGGCAAACCGTTTTTGTGTTTTCGCCGGATGTATCTTCAAAAGCACTCAGTACCATCACACGGGCGTCGGGTTCTGATTCCGCGACTTCGATCAGGGCCTGCAATTCTCCATCGAATTCAAAGCTGGCTTTGTAGATGCCGCGGGTGTAACCCAATTCCGCATCAAAAATCCGCGATGCCATCAGGAAGGGCGTGATCCCCGTCAGGCGTGGATTGACGTCGATCAGAAAGCACGCGTCTGAGGCGTTGCGGAGGATGTCGATTCCGACCACGCCAAAGTACCCTTCGGTATGCAAGTGCTTGGCCGTGGCCACGACAATCGGTTCGAAGGGGTCAATCAAATCCCGTTGCTGATCGCTGTTGTAGATTCCGCCGCACCAGCGCTGTGAATCGTTGAAATTTTGCTGGGTCAGTCCCAGCCAGACAATTGAGCCATCGCGACGCAGATAAAACTGAACGCCGTAGTCGCCGGCAATATTTTCGATCACCGAATTGATCACCAGCGTCGCATCGGGCCAGTGCTGCTGAAGTTGCTGTCGCATCTTCGTTTCATCGGCGGTATTGCGAATCATGAAGTTGCCAATGCCAGCGTAGCCGTGGCTGAGTTTGGCGATGCAAGGATATTGAACCGCATCAAAAATCTCGGCTTGGGCGCAATCGATTTTCCCGATGACTTCTTTGGAGTGCAATCGATAGTTGATTTTTGGATCGACGACCTGCGAGTCAGCGGGAATCGCTTGGTGGGGAAACAGTGTGATGAACTCTTTTCCCTGGTCGAAGGGGTGCCACTGCGGACGCCCATCGTCGCCTAAAATTCGATTCCAATGATCCAAGAGTAGTGACGAAGGCGGCAGTTCGCAGGTGACCGGAAGGTTTGCTCCCCAAGCACACATCAAATGGTGGGGACCAAGAATTTTTAGCAGTCGTCGCGTTGGCGGCGGAAACGGATCGTGAATGATGAATTCCGTTTTGTTTTGGAACTCAGTTTCATGACTGTTGGACGACGGGTACTCGCTCAGCAGGCAGGCATCGGGCGCATCGGTCGCGTAAAGTTCCGACAGGAATCTAAGTGAGTCTAGGATTTCGATCGACATGTCGGGCTAAAAAGGGAACGTGGAATCAACCGGCGAACAAGGAGTGGTTGTGGGTCGGGCAACGCTTGAACACCTCAACAGCGTTTGGGCTGCTGTTGTCCCTCCGGGACATTGTCCTTTGAGGTCTCTAAGTAAGTACCATTGGGCTGCTAACCCCCATCGCAAGGAACCGACGGCTAGCGCCTTGTCGCTCACGACGACCGACGGCTAGTGCCTGTCGCTCACGACGAACCGGGCGCCTTGTTACTCGCCATTCGATCAGAATGAAACCCCGCGTCGAGGGCTCTCGCTAAACTTTTTCCCAGATGGTCAATTCGGAAACGTCATACTGGAATTTCCGTGACGTCTCGCGGAACACAAACGGAATGTCCACCGGATCGGCAATCATTTTAAACTCGGGGTTGAGCACCTGCTTGATGCCTTCCAGAGTCGTGAAATTCTCGCCGGTGGGTGCTTTGAAGCCACCCAGCCATTTGTCTCGTGGCGTGTACTCTTCGCTCCACGTATAGTTCGACGCCAGCACCAACAGACCGCCCGGATTGATGCGATCCTTGATCAGCGACAGGAATTTTTCGGGATCGTAGAGTCGATCGATCAGATTCCCGGCGAAAACGAGATCGTAGTTGTCGTACTTGTCGACCAAGTTGCAGGCATCGCCCTGCATAAAGGCGATCTTTCCTTTGACTGCATCGTAGCCATCGAAATCGGACAGGTTAACTTCCTTGAACAGATTCAATTCGCCTTCGTCGGTGCAAACGTATCGCTGTCGGCCCGTATTCTGCAGATTCGAGGGAGCTTCAATCAAGCGAACGGAGAAATCCAGTGCCTCGACCGCATCGAAATGCTTCGCCAGTTCGAAAGCCGAACGACCGGCCGCGCAGCCGATGTCCAATGCCTTGCCCGTCTGGCGGCCGTTGAGATGTTTGGCGACTTCATCGATGCAGGCGACTTGGAAATTTTTAGATTCAAGGTTCGCTGGCGCTTCGCCGTAGTGGAAGTCAATGTACTTGGCAACCATCTGGTCCGTTTCGTAGACGCTAACTTCCGGTTCCGGCAACGGTTGTGCCTGCACGTATCGCAGTCCCGAATACTGGAAAAAGTGACGTCGGAAGGCGTAGCGTGCATCTTTGATCGCGTAATTTCCAGTCGAAATCCAACACCCGCCTTTGAAGAGATTGTGTTTGCCGTCGAAAGTTGGCGTCGAAAAATCATCGTAGGTTGGATGGACTTCGAAACCGCCGTAACCATCGATCGGAGTTTCGGTCCACTGCCAGACGTTTCCGACCAGATCGAACAGGCCATCGTGAAACTCGTGTCGGTTCACCGGGCAAGGTGAAAATTCGTGTTCCAGATTCAGATTGCCGGGCGCCGTGTCCCAATAGGGTTGATCGGTGTCCAACTGGTTTCGCATTTGCTGGTATTCGGCTTCGGTTGGCATGCGAACGTGAGTTCCCAGTTGCTCCGATTTCCAATTGCAGAACGCTTTCGATTCTAGGCAGTTGATTTCTGCGGGCCAATTCCAAGGCATGTCAACGATTTCCAACATGGTTCGCAGTTGGTAGTCATCGCCATTTTTGATCCAGTAAGTCGGATGTTCGGCTTTGCTGAATTCTAGCCACGCTTGCCCTTCCTCGGTCCAGTAACTTTTGTTCTGGTAGCCACCGGCGTTAATGAAGTCCAACAATTCACCATTGGAGACGAGATACTTTGAGGCTTTGTAGTCGCCGACTTCTTCAGCCGCGTAGCCGTATTCGTTGTCCCAGCCGTAGAGCGGATTCTGCTTCGATTTCCCCATCTCGACTTTGCCGCCGGCGACATCAACCCAATCGTTTTCGGGTGCAACACCATGGTCACGGCAGATGTTGCCCCAGACCGGATGTTCCTTGACCCTTTCGATTGGCAGTTCCCGCATCAGGATGGCAGATGTCTCCAAGTGGATTCTTTCGTGCTCGATTCCCATCATTACGATCCACATGGGGTTGTCCCAGTCGATCGGCAATGAAAAATCGCATTCGCGGATGAATCGATCAACGACTTCACGAGTTTTGTCGCGAAGTGTTTTGACTTCTGCCGGAGTCGGCCAATCGTAGTTTTGATCGTTAAGGTCGTCCCATGACATTTCGTCGACGCCGACCGCCAGCAAGGATTCCAAGCGTGGATCGATTCGCTCGTCGATCAGATTGGCGACTCGCAGTTTGTTGATAAAGAAAACCGCAGTGTGACCGTAGTAAAAAATCAGCGGCTGTCTGAGACGGTTGGCTCGCCAGTAAAAGGACTTGTCGTCGGCGAGGCATTCGAACAGGCTTTCGTAGAGCGTGAATGAATCGTGAAAGTAGTCGAGGATTTCCTGACGCTTTGCTTCGACATCATCCCCGTCGAGCAAAGTTGTGCGGGTGACAACGGGAGCTGATTTGCCGTCTGAGTTTTTTACGAACAACTGAGTTTTGGTGGTCATAAAACGTTCCGTCGAGAATGCGGTTTGGGAAGGGTGGTTTTCCACTGAGAGCCATCTTCGAGTCGGTTCTTACGCGAAAAAAGATAGTGTGGTTCATTCTACCCCAAAACCGTTTTTCTGTCATTCAACAGAAAAGCGTTGCGAAACGGCAAACAAAGCGTTTATGCCAAAGTTGTGTGAGAAATCTGAGTATTTTGTCGGTGCTTGAAACGCCTTTGGCAACGTTTTGTGCGACCCACTGCTTTCGCGTCAGCTGCTTTTTTTCAACCACGAATAAAACGAATTACACGAATGAATATCCGAAGATCGTGCTTCTACGAATTCGTTAGATTCGTGTTATCCGTGGTTGTCACTTTTGCGTTTGTTCTGAGCGATGCTTACTCAAACGCGTCGTGATGCGGCATCGAGATCAAATGCACGGTGGCTGAAGTCGTCTTTCTTCGGGCCATCGGCAAGAAAGCTCTCTTTATCAATTTGATAGAGCTTCTGACCGGTCGGCGTTGGGTAACGACCCGTCACGCAAGCTTGGCACAAACCCGTTTCCGGAATCCCGATCGCGCGAGCAATCGATTCGGTGGGAAGGTAGCGCAACGACTCACAGCCAAGCGTTCGGGCCATTTCGTCTTGCATGGCTTCGGTGATTTCTTGACCCGGAGGGCAGAACTTGGGAGCAAACAGCTGTCCAATCGTTGACATGTCGATGCCGTAGTAGCACGGCGCCACGATCGGCGGACACGCCACCCGCACGTGGATCTCTCGCACCCCGCCTTCTTCACGAAGTCGCGTTAACAGCGCCTTCATGGTGGTGGAACGAACGATCGAATCTTCCACCAAAATCACTCGTTTATCTTCGAGGACTTCGCGCAGTGGAGTGTATTTGATTTTGGCCTTCTGTGCCCTGCTCTCCTGTGAGGACTCAATAAAGGTACGGCCACTGTAGCGATTTCGAATAAGGCCTTCACGAGAGGGGACCTGCAAATGGAAGGCCATCGAATCGGCAGACGCTTTGGACGTGTCGGGAACGGGAACTACGATCGTGTCTTCGTCGATTTCGATCAGTTTCCACTTTTCGGTTTCCAGTTCGGCCAGTTCCTTGCCCAGTTCGGTTCTCGTAAGGTACACGCCCCGATCGTCCAAACGGCTGGCGACGTTGGCAAAGTAAATCCACTCGAAGAAGCAGTGAGCTTGTCCGGGATCTTTGGCGTATTGCTGGACTTCGATTTCACCGTCGACGATCGTAATCGCGTGTCCCGGTTTGAGCGATTCAATTTCGCTGCGATTGAATCCCAGATTCAACAACGCCACGCTTTCGCTGGCCGCCGCAAACAGAGGACCTCTGACCGCATAGCACATCGGCTTGATGCCCAGCGGATCACGAGCCACCAACATTTCGCCTTTGGCGTTCATGTACGCCAGCGACCACGCTCCATCGAGTCGCTCGGAAATGTTGCGGATCATGTCGATCAGCGAGATATTGGGATCCGCCATCAGCTGTTTGGAAAACTCATGCATCAGGACTTCGGTGTCCGAGTTTCGCACGAGATGGTTGTCCGGTTCGCTCAAAAGTTCCTGAGCCAGTTCGGCGTAGTTGGACAGTTGTCCGTTGAATCCAAACGAAAACCACTTCCGCTGATTGAAGTGATGATTCTCGAACGGTTGCGCGTAGCTTTTGTCGTCGGCGCCGCAGGTGGCGTAACGGACGTGCCCGATCGCAATCGGGCCACCGTACTTCTTCATCAGATTGGTGGCTTTGGCTTTGTGCGAGAGTCGGAAGACTTCTTGGACACTGCCAAGCTCGCGGTAGGTGTCGATCAGCTGCCGGTTTTGTGCTTTCGGATGGTACCGGGAGATGCCGGCTGACAGCTGGCCACGATTCTGCATATCCAGCAGCATGCGTGTGATCAGCGTCGATGCTTGATCAATGTCCCCGCCCGGGCAAAGCTCGCTAATTTCGCGGCCCGGCAAATGGTAAACGGCTGCTACCCCACACTCGTGGAAAAGCTCACTCATTGAATTGTCCAGAGAAGTTAGGATCGAAAGGTGGTGGGGCAAACAAGATGGCTTCTTGTCTGGGCGGGTGAATCTTAGAGCGGACACGCAAAACTCTCAACAACCGTTTCTTTGCGTTTGCTAGATTAAGCCAAAATCTGTGGGTCCGGGGGAGCGATTGGATTAGATTAGACGCTATAAAGTTCTGCTGCTTACGATAGCGAAAAGAAAGAATCCCACGGGTTATCGGCAACTCAATCCCTCCGGGTAAAACCGGGGATGTTGAAAGACAGTGATTTGTCAAGGAAAGTCGAAAGTGGCGGTTGCAGTGATCGAAGCGCAACTGGACATTGGATAAAATGGCCCGCTGCAGCGTTCGCGGCAATCGAAGTCGACTTTGAGCTGAGTTTGAGTGAAGTCAGGCAACAGAAACATCTAAGTAACAACGGTAAAGTAATGAGTGAAATTGACAGCTGGATCGCAGATCGAACGAAGAATTTTGATTCCAGTGGAATCCGTCGGATGTTTGATCTTGCCTCTCAACTTGAGGATCCCATCAACCTGTCCATTGGCCAGCCCGATTTCGATGTGCCACCGGAAATCAAGCAGGAGATGATCGACGCCATTTCCAACGGAAAAAATGGCTACTCGCTAACTCAAGGCATCGTGCCGCTGCGAGAAAAAATCCAGGGAATTGTCGACGATCAGTTTGGACACTCCGACCGAGAGGCCTTTGTTTGCTCAGGCACCAGCGGCGGTTTGCTGCTGTCGATTTTGGCCACCGTCAACGCGGGCGATGAAGTCATTTACTTCGATCCGTTTTTCGTGATGTATCCCGCGATCATCGAACTGGCCCAAGGGAAGTCTGTTCCGATCGACATTGGCCCGGAATTCCGAATCGATATCGAGAAAGTTCGCGCTGCGATCACCGATCGCACACGTTTGATCATTCTTAATAGTCCTTCGAATCCAACAGGCATCTGCTTTCCCACCGAAGACATCAAAGCCGTTGCCGAATTGGCGGCTGAAAAAGGGATTTGTTTGGTGTCAGATGAGATCTACAGCAAGTTCGTTTACGACGAGCCCTACGTTTCGGCGGCGAAGTTCAACGAGAAAGCGATCGTGATCGATGGCTTTTCGAAGACCTATGCGATGACCGGTTTGCGATTGGGGTTCGTGCACGGACCGTCAAAATTAGTCGAAACGATGCTGAAGATCCAGCAATACACTTTCGTCTGCGCCCCCCAGCCCGCTCAATGGGGCGGCCTCGTTGCGTTGGACTACGACATGACGCCTTACGTGGATACCTATCGCGCCAAACGCGATCGCTTGATTGCTGGGATCGGTGGCAACTATGACATCGTCAAACCCGGCGGTGCATTTTATTGCTATCCTAAACTTCCCGACGGCGTCGATGGACAGACCTTCGTTGAAAAAGCCATTGCCAACAATCTGATGGTCATCCCCGGAAACATCTTCAGCAGCAACGATACTCATTTCCGAATTTCCTACGCGGTGTCGGATGAGAAACTCGACGCGGGCATCGAAGTGCTCAATCGTTTGGCCAATCCGTAATCGGTTGAGCATTTACTTCAAACGCGGCAGGCCGCGTTGGTGTCGATGTTGTTGAACCATTTGCCACGCCGGTTGGCACTGTTTCAGAAACTTGACCAATTGCGATGTCGATAGGCCCAGCTTTCTGGCCGCGATTCCAAATTCGAAATCGGCAGCGAACAACCAATCGAGAGCCTCGGCCAGCAGCGCAGGAAAGTTCTCGTTGGAGGGGCCGACGTTCATTTTGGTGCCGGTGACTCGCTCCATCCAAAACGCATTGGCGGCGGAGCCCTCATCTCCGATCGGTTTGGCGGTGCGAACTGCGACCGCCAGATTGAGCCGGAGTCGGAAAATGGCTTCCCGGCGGTTATCGTGTTGGCTGCGGCGTTCTCCGGCCTGTCCGCTGATCCCGGTGGGTTGGTGAATCACGACGATTGCCGATTCGGTTTTGTTGCGGTGTTGGCCGCCAGGGCCGCCACGTCGCGTTCTTTCGGTTTTGCAGTCCACCAGCAAATCTTCAGCGGCCAGCGCTGCGGGATGAAAATCGATTTCATCGTTATCAGGGTCATCATTGGCGGGTTGAGCCATATTCACTCTCGATTTTTCGATGATAAACAGACGGCAGGAAATCGGTTATCATAGGGTTTGGTGAAAGTTCGTCATCAAACATAGACCCACATGAAAAAAATTGGCCCCTACAAACTCGAAGGCACCCTTGGCAGGGGCGGTATGGGTACCGTGTTTCGTGGACGCAACGAAACCAGCGGCGAATTGCACGCGGTCAAGGTGCTGGCTCCAGTCTACTCCAATGATGATCACTTTCGCGGTCGGTTTGAATCCGAAATCAAGGCTTTGTTGAAGCTCGATCATCCCAACATTGTCCGCTTGATCAGTTTTGGTCAAGACGATGGGAATTTGTATTTCTCCATGGAGTTGGTCGACGGTAGCAGTCTGTTCCAGAAACAAAAGGAAAGGCGCACGTTTAACTGGCGCGAGATCTTGGCGATCGGTAAAGACGTCTGCGAGGGACTGCGACACGCTCACGATCGCGGCATCATTCATCGCGACCTAAAACCGGGTAACTTGATGATGACCAAGGACGGTTCGGTCAAGATCGCCGATTTTGGAATCGCGAAATCTTTCGGCAGCAGCCAGAACACCGGAGACAATGTTGTCGGCACGATGGACTTTATGAGCCCCGAACAGGCCCGTGGCGAGCCCGTTACGATTCGCAGCGATTTGTACTCGCTGGGTACGGTCATGTTTACGCTGCTGTCGGGGAAGCCCCCGTTTTCGGGCAACTCGATCGAAGAGTCGTTGCGAAATCTGACTCGGGTTCCGGCACCGAGTATCCAATCGGTGGTGCCAAGTATTCCTTCGGAGATCGACACGATCATCAGTCGGTTGATGGAAAAGAAACCCGAGAAACGAATTGCGACTGCATTGGCGGTTCACCACAAACTGAGTGAGATCGAAGAATTACTCAAAGGCAGCAGTGAAGCCAAAACTGCAGAGAACCGCAAAGTTGAGACTTCAGATGAAAAAACAATTCTGTTGGGGGCTCGTGAAAAGACCACAGCGAAACGCGGGGGCGCGAAGAAAAAAAGCGAGACAGTCGAATTGTCCCAAGCCAAAACCTCTGCCAGCGAAAAAACTCGCGCCGACAAAACGGTTGTCGAAAGCGAAGTTGCTGTTGAACCGTATTCCCTTGCCCCCGCTTCTGAAAAAGTAAAACGCCCTGATTTCTACAACAAAGTAACCAAGAGTGATCTTCAGGGCTCCAATGAATACGATGCCGAAGTGGCAAAACGTAGCAAAGGTTTTCTGTCGACCTTGATTGGGCTGTTGGCCGTGGTTTTAATGGCCGCGCTGGGGACTTGGTATTCCACTCGAAAGCCCTCTGCGGATGATCTTTACACGGCGATCGAAGCCTCCAGCCCACGCAAAGTGCTGGCCGAAGCGCAGTTGTTTCTGGAGACTTATCCCGAGGATTCTCGCGTTGAAGCCGTGCAACAAATTTACAAACTTGGGAAAGCCAACCAGTATTACACTCAATTGTCCAACCGTTTGAAGGTCCGATCCAACATCGTTGGGGCAAACCGGCTGTCCGATATTGAGCGACAGTTTTTGGATATCGCAGAATTGTCAAAAACCAATTACGAAGAAGCCCATATGAAAATGAAGGCCTTTGTGACGGTTCACGATAGCGTTGATAGTCTTTCGGAAAGCGATCAAGGCTGCGTCGAAGCGGCGAAAAGCTTCTGTGCGAAAATTCAAGAAGACGCCATCAAGCACGCCAAAACAAATCTGTTGAGCATCCAGTCGGCGCTGGAAAAAGCGAGGCTGTCTGAACCGCAACGGGCAGCCGAAATTTACGGATCGATTATCGAACTCTATGGCCCGATGGTGGAGGGCCGAGGCAATCGCGAAGTCCGAGCCCTTGTGGGACAAGCCCAAGATTTGTTGGGCCTGATTAAAGCCGGAAAGCCGCGACCCAACATTCCCGATCCGGTTCTGCAGTCGGAGCCGGAAGCCCCTACGAATCCGGGCGAGGGCAATGAATAGCAGTCGCTGGGTCTGTCCGGCATGCAGTTGTCTATGCGATGATTTGACGATTGAGCGGGCGGAGGATTCGTGCACAATCAATCCACGATGCGCGAAAGCCGAATCGTGGCTCCGTCGAATCTCTGCGAACAAGCGTAGCTTGCAGTCGCCACCAACCGCAGAAAGCGATCGTGTCATCGTTGCACTCCGCACCGCCCTCACATCGGCGCAGTTTCCGTTGATGACCGGGTTGGGCAACCTGCCCATCGCGACGCAGCAAATCGCGGTCAAGCTCGCCGAAAAATACGAAGCGGGTTTGGATGTCGCGATCGATCACCGTGGATCCAATGCGATGGATGGCTTGCTACGCCACGGACAGGTGACCGCGACCTTGGGTGAAGTCGCCAACCGAGCGGATTTTGTGCTGCTTTGTTTCTGCGACCCGATGGAGACCCACCCGCGTCTCTTCGATCGTGTTTTGAAGAATCCGTCAAAGCCCTTCAAACGAATCGTCGTGGTGGATCGACAGTCCAGCCCGTCAGCTGAGTTGGCAGACCAGTTCATTCAATCAGATGATCCGCTGAAGTTCGTTTCGCGTCTGAGTGATTTTCTGAAAGCCGATACGGAAACGAAATCAGATTCAGCCGAAGCGGAAGTCTGGCGACAGCTGATGGGCGCCGAATACGGAGCCGTGTTTCTGTCGGATGATGCCGACGCCGCGACCGTGGATCAGTGGTATCCGTTTGTGCGAGAAATGAACCAATACGCTCCGCTGGTCCTTTCGACGCTCCGCCGGGACCGAAACGGACGCGGTTGCGAACAGGTGCTGACTTCGTTGACCGGCTTTCCGGGGCCGCTTCGATTCGAAAACGGAGAGCCTCACTACGATGCCGATCGCTACGCTTCGGCGCAGGTCCTGCAGCGTGAGCAATGTGATCTGTTACTGGTTTGCGATATCGGCGCCGAAGTGCCGTTTGAGCAAAAACTGTCTGCCAGCGAAGTCGACTTTCTGAAGAAGATCCCCGTGGCGGTGCTGTCGGACTTTCCCCTCGCCGACTACGAAACGGTGGACTTTTACTTGCCCGCGGGGACACCCGGTTGGAATTGCGGCGGTGATTTTTATCGCTTGGATGGGATTCCCATTCCCTTGGTCAGCCTGACCCAAGAATCCGTGCTCGCACCCGACCAACTGTTTCGCATGCTATTGCAATAGGGCAATCGTGGATTCGAGCCGCGGATTCCCGAGATAATGGAACTGCGTTGCAGTTAGCGGATCCTGATCTGTGCGATCTGGTCACCGGGGGATATATTGTGGTTTTGCCGCCCGAGTCCGATCTCGCCAACCATGAAAACAGACGAAATTCGCCAACGTTATTTGGATTTCTTTAAGTCCAAGGGACACCACGTTTGCCCCAGTGATGTACTGGTCCCCAAAGACGATCCCACGGTCCTGTTCACGCCTGCCGGAATGAATCCGTTCAAGGAACACTTTCTGGGTAACATCGAACTGGAGTTCACCCGCGCGACCAGTTCCCAGAAATGTCTCCGCACCGGTGATATCGAAAATGTCGGCCGCACGGCGTATCACCACACCTTCTTTGAAATGCTGGGCAACTTCAGTTTCGGGGACTATTTCAAAAAAGACGCCATCCACTGGGCGTGGGAATTTTTGACGGACAAAAAATGGTTGGCCATCGATCCCAGTCGCTTGACCGTGACGGTTTACTTGGACGACGACGAGGCCGCTGATATTTGGCACAAAGACGTCGGTTTGTCGATGGATCAAATCAGTCGACTGGGCGAACACGATAACTTCTGGCCTGCCGGTGCGCCGACCGATGGTCCCGACGGTGTCTGCGGTCCTTGCAGCGAGATCTTTTTCCATCCCGACAACGGGCCCGAGTGCGAGATCTGGAACTTGGTATTCACGCAGTTCAATCGAACGGGCAGTCCTCCAGATAATCTGACGCCACTGCCCAATAAAAATATCGATACCGGGATGGGATTGGAGCGGATCGCCGCCACGCTTCAGGGCGTCACCACGAACTACCATATCGACACCCTCAAGCCGATCGTGTTGGCCGCGGCAGAGATTTGCGGAACGAAATACGATGCCGAATCGGAAACCGGTCGTCGACTGCGCCGGATCACCGACCACGTGCGGGCCTGCACGTTGGCGATTCACGAAAACGTATTGCCGGGCAAAGAGAAAGAGAACTACACGGTTCGTCGATTGTTGCGACGGGCAGTTTTGCAAGGCTATCAGATGGATCTCCAAGAGCCCTTCTTGGCTCAGTTGGTCCAGCCCGTGGTGGATTCGCTCAAGGTCCCCTATCCAGAACTTTCTCAAACCATCGACAGCGTCAAAAAGGTTATCACCTCTGAGGAAAACAGTTTCCTGCGTTTGATCGAAAACAATAAGCGGTTCGTGACTCAATTGGTCGACGATGCCAAAGGCGCCGGCACTGGCGAAATCGATGCGGAACAAGCAGCGATTCTTTACCACACACGTGGCGTGCCCCCTGAACTGTCAGCGGAGATGGCAACCCATTCAGGGCTTGGATTCGACTGGGATAAATTCCACAAAAAAATGAAGCAACACGGCGACGACAGCGGAACGCTGGTCGACGAAGTGATGGGCAACAAAGGCCCGCTGGGCGAGTTCAAAAATTCGCTTGGAAAGACCGCGTTCACCGGATACGGCGCCGAGCAAAGCGAAACCACCGTGCTGGGGATCTGCGACAACACCGAAGCGCTTGAGGACATCGATGCCGGTCATGGCCAGTGCATCATGGTCCTGTCAGAGACACCGTTTTACGCGGAATCAGGTGGACAGAAGAGCGACTTTGGAATCATCGAATCCGAAACCGGTACTTTCGAAGTGTCGGAAATGAAAAAGGGGGGCGATCTGATTTTCCACATCGGAAAAATCACCCAAGGCAAAATTCAAAAAGGCCAGACCGTCACCGCCAAAGTCGATGCGTCGCGCCGCGATGCCCTCTGCCGCGCCCACTCCGCCACACACATCCTGCACTACGCCTTGCAGCAAAATCTGGGTGAACATGCCACCCAGCGTGGATCGCTGGTGGAACCGGATGTCCTGCGATTCGATTTCGCCAATGAGAGTCCGATCGATCCCGCGACGCTGTCGGCGATTGAAACCATGACGTTGGAAAAAATCGCCAGCGCCGAAGAGGTCTCGTGGAAAACGGTTTCGCTGGACGATGCCAAATCCGCGGGCGCCATGATGCTGTTCGGCGAAAAGTACCCCGATCCCGTGCGGATGGTCTCCATCGGCGACTACAGCAAAGAGCTTTGCGGCGGCACGCATCTGACCAACACCGGCGATGTCGGACCGTTTGAGATTATGTCGGAAACCGGTACCGGAGCCGGAACGCGGCGTGTGGTCGCCTACACCGGCGAACGAGCCAAAGAGAATCAGCAGCTGGTTGAATCGACTGCCAAACAAGTCGCCCAGTTGCTCGGTGTGACGCCTAACGCGGTCGGGGACGCGGTGCAGAATCTCTTCGACGAAGTTAAATCGCTAAAGAAACAGGTGTCGTCGGGAGGAAGTAAGCCTGCCGCGGCCACGGGATCCACTCCAGCGCCTGCTGCAGGAGATGACTACTTGGCCATTCGTGGTTCTCTGTTTGCGGCGACGGGGTTGCTCAATTCGCCCACGGCAGATTTACCGGTGCGGGTCCAGAAATTGATCGATGAAAAGCAGGCTTTGTTGACCCAATTGGAAACGCTAAAAAGTAGTTCCAAGGTCTCGGCTGACGAACTGATCGCCGGCGGCCAAAAAGTCGGTGATGTTTTGGTCATCTCAGAGTCCCTGCCCGGGGCGAACTCGGACCTGCTTCGCAGCCTGATCGATCAAATTCGCAAGAAAACCAATCCGGTTGCTGTCTTTTTCGCGACATCCCCGGGTGCTGGCAAAGTCATGATGGTTGCCGGCCTTTCCCGCGATTTGGTCGAAAAAGGAATCAAAGCCGGGGATTGGGTCAAAGCGGTCGCTCCCATTGTTGGGGGAAATGGTGGTGGAAAGCCCGACCTTGCGCAAGCCGGCGGAAAAAATCCTGAAAATATTGAACAAGCAATCAAAGAGGCCGTAACTTTCATCGCTTCCAAGTTGTAGCTATGTTTTCCAATCGGAACATTTACCAATCTGGCCTGAGGCATCCCGGTGTGACGGTCATTAAACCAATAAACCACAGAAATTTGGAGTTTTAGATGCGTAACGCATTTTTGTCTGTCATCGCGATCGCTGTCGCCCTTGTCGCCAGCAACGCTTTTGCCCAATCGTCAACCACGGGCCAAGAGCCGGCTGTTGCGGCTCAAGACCAAGCCGTTCTTATGATGGAAGTCGACCTGAAGAAAATTTTGGGTTCTGAAATCGCCAAGCTGTTGAATTTGGAAGGCAAGCTGAAGGATCTTCCCAATGTCCAATCGGGCGAAGTTGAAATGGGTGATTTTTCGAAAATCACAGCCGTCGCCAGTTTGCCTAAAAGCGTCGCTGACTTCTCCGCTGCCTTAGGAGAAAAGTCGCCCTTCCATCTTTACTTTGCTACCACGTTTGCGAATCCTGAAGTTGCCGATCAAGCCTTTTCGAAAATCAAGGAACAAAGTGAAGTTGTTGAGATCGAAGGGCAAACCTATTTCAAGGCAACCGATCCTCGCTCGCCCCAATGGTTGATGACCAAACGCGTCAGTGATTCGGCGTTCGCATTCGGTGATCAAACTTACCTGTCTCAAGGCGGACAGAATTTTTCCAGCAAGGGCCTGAAAGCCGCTTGGGGAACGATGACCAATCAAGCCGTTCGCTTGGCTTTGGATTTGGAAGGAATGCCTGAGCTGCGAAAAGATTTGATCAAAACCATTTCGGCTCAAATTCCGGAAAGCTTTGCCGTCTATCCGAACCTTTTGAACAATATCAATGATCTTCGAGTCACCGTTGATCCTGATGATAAAAATATGCTGACTCTTTCAGCCACTGGAAAAGACGCGGAAATGGCTACTGAGTTTTCCCAAGGGCTCAATTCTATTCTCCTGTTGGCCAAGTTCCAGTTGTTGGGCGAAGCCAGCAAAATTCCCGATGAGAAAGTCCAGAGCGTTTTGAAAGATGTTGCCAACTCACTTAGCACATCTGTAACCGGTAACGAAGTTAAGCTTGTCGTTCCGCGTCCTGAAGGATTGCTCGATGCGATCAAGGGAATTCCACAGGTCCAAGCCGACTAGAATCGAAAGCATTCGGTTCGCAATCGCGTAATCGATTGAATCAAAGAAAAAGACATGTGGTTTTCCACATGTCTTTTTTTATTGCTCGTATATTTGCGTTTTACTTGTTGAGGGCCTGCAGGATGAGCAGTCCCGTGGCGCCGATGGCAAGAATGACAAACAAAAATAGCGATCGGCTGGCCTGTCGATTCGACAATCGACGTAGCTGAGCGGGATCTCCTCCCTGCTGATGGGAGTCATCCAGAAGTCGGGAAGACCAGAGAGGTTCATGGTTGCTCATGATGGCTCGACCACTAGCTGGTTGTCGATCAGAATGATGCCTTCGATTCCCCGCAGCGACTCCTGAGCCATTTGTTTGGCGAACCAAGAATCAGTTTTGCCGCACAGGACAACATGTCCGCCGTTGGTTTTCACTTTGATGCGCCGCTTGTCCACGTGAGGACTAAGCACGATTGCTGCTGCAATTTGCTTATTGAGTGAGGCAGTCGAAGTAGAAGAAGCGGACATGAGTGGTTAGCGCCCAGAGGTATAAGTTTGCGGTGGCAAAAAACAAAAACTCCCTCAAGGGTAGCACGTAGTTAGATAGCTTGGCCTGATTGGATTCGAAATCCATCGCAAACCGATTCCGGATCTCAGGTTTATCAGGGGGCGTGACCGAATTTCTCGATACAACCCGCAAAGCTTGCAGGTCGATCTGGATTTACTTCGCAAGGACGGAATCGCGGCCCAGACGTTCTAAACGAGCAATGCGGTTGAAAAGTGATGGATGAGGTCTGCGATTTTGCTCGGCCCGTCGGTTGCATCCGACGTATGAAAGTTGAATTTCGAAAGGCGACATCGTCGACTTCGGGAGGCCATTTTTCAACTTTCAACAATTCTTGAGACGCCTCTTTCGGTGATCTTGTGCCAACCCTACTCGTCATAAATGATAACGCTGATCCCATTCAAAAGGCGATCCATCTTTGAAACGTCTTCTGCGCCCCACATCGTCTTTGAAAATTTCACCAATTTAACTTTTGAATTTGCTAGATTTCGAAGCGCCGAAATGTCTTTGACAAACCCTGAAAACTCGATTTGTTCACAGTTGGAGAATTTCTCGATCCCCTCAAGGTTTTCTAGATAATCGATCACAAAGACTATTTTTTTAG
>CAZDZX010000031.1:0-20602 GCA_964510005.1 uncultured Pirellulaceae bacterium | reverse complement strand
GGCCAACCCGGGCAAACGTTTTCGAGCCATTGGCAGCCTGCATGCATGGAGTCCCACAGCAGCCACCGACCAAGTGCTGATTGAAACTCAAGGTTTAAACCAAATCGATATCGAAGCAGGCGGGCAATCGGTTTGGGTGGGAGCCGGCTGCCAAGTCAAAAAGTTGCTGCAAACGCTTTCGACCAAGGGACTGACTTTGCCCTCAGTCGGGTTGATCGATAAACAGACCGTTGCCGGCGCGACCGCGACAGCAACCCACGGCTCGGGAAGCATGAGTCTTTCGGCATTTATTAAGGCCGTCCGCATCGCCCATTTTGATTCGTCGGGAAATGCGGTGATCACGACCGTCGATCAGGGCGACGCTCTGCGAGCCGCCAGATGCTCGTTGGGATTGTTAGGGATTGTGGTGGCGATTCAATTCGAGTGCCGCCCCAAATATCAAATTGAAGAACACGCACGGGCTCATCAGACGCTGACCGCCGCGATCGCGATGGAGGAAAATTATCCTCGACAACAGTTTTATCTGATGCCTTGGAGCTGGACGTATTTCGGCCACCACCGTGTCGAATCCAGCCAGCGGCGGAGCGCCTTGGCAACCCTTTATCGAATCTACTGCTTTACCACGATCGATGTTGGGCTACACGTGGTGGTATTAATGCTCGCCAGAATCCTGAAAGCCGCTTGGGCCGTTCGATTTTTCTTCCGTCGCATTTTGCCACTAACGATTGCCCGGAACTGGAAAGTCGTTGACGATTCACATGCGATGCTGGTGATGGAACACGATTTGTTCCGTCACATCGAGATCGAAGTGTTTGTCCCGCGTAGCAAAGTCCACCAAGCGACCGATTTTTTGGTCGATGTGATGTCTGTTTTCGGGGACCAGCCAAAAAAGAATCCAGCGTCGACAGACCAGTTACTGGACTCCATTTCGATGGGTGAGAAACTGAAAGAATCAGCGGGCAGTTATGTTCACCACTATCCGGTTTGCTATCGCCGCGTCCTGCCAGATCCGACTTTGATTTCGACCACTTCCAAATCGAACCATGCCGATCCAGACGAAGATTGGTACGCGATCAGCTTTATCAGTTACCACCACCCGGAAAAACGGGGAGGCTTTTTCAAGTTTGCGGAGTTCATCGGTCCGGCGGTGGCAGAACTGTTTGGCGGCCGCTGTCACTGGGGCAAGCACAATCCACTGGATCAAAAACAGAACGAAGAGCTATACCCTCAACTGAAACCCTTCCTCGAAATCGTCGACCAATTCGATGCCAAGAGCGTGTTTTCGAATTCGTGGTTCGACAAAGTCGCCAACAGCGATGCGGCTCAATAGAGGCGGCATGGTGCAGCGTTTTACGCCAACAGCGTAAGATCAAACTACCGCACGTGTCTCAGATAGTTTCCGCCGCGTAGCTCCAACCCCTGGGTATCGACTCGAGAGGCAACGCGATTGATGCGTTCACGACCGGCGCGGATCTTCTGCGAAAAATCCGCATCGTCGTAGTGCGACTCAACCAAATCATTCACATGCGCGATCTCTTTGAGATCCTCAAACGGGATGCGCTGATCCAACAAACCCAAATCGTAAGCATATTTGTCCGAATGTCCTGGTAACAGAACTTGCCATGAGTATTTCGCGCGATCGGGATTCAGTTCCTTGATGTGTCGACGAATGTTGGTCGTGCAGTTATTGGCCAGCGTGTTGTAGAACTCTGGCTTCTGAGCCAACTTATTGGTCCGCTCCATCGCGCTGACAAACAACTCTTGGGCTTGGGCTGGATTGGCGACGGTCGGATAAAGGTAAACGTCAGCGTCCCGATGATGCGTCCGCAACCGAACCAAATCCCTTTCGTCCCCAATGACATAAATCAGCTCCAGTTCATTCGCCAACCCCAGCACGGCGGAGTAATCTTCTCCGACCTCTTGGCGGACTTCGGCGGAGACGGAGATGTAGCTGCCGTCATCCAACCCAAAACTAAGCATCGTGTGGGCAATCGACGGTTTATCTGGAAACGGAACCACGACGTAGTCGACCGATTGAATTTGATGCAGCCCGATTTCCCGGTTGTAATAACCCGGAATGAACTCCGTTTCGGTCACGTACTGGTTGTTTCGAATATTGTGGATCTTTAATTGGTCGCCTTGAGCTTGCACCCAAGAGAGCCGACTGAATTCCGTCTTCCAGTTTCGATTGTTGGACGGCCGCAAACGTTTGGCGACTCCCTGAACCGGGTTGGGCACCGGCAAACGACTGGCGCAGCCAGACAACACGGCAATGCTGCCCAGCATGATTAGCAAAAGAATGGATTTGGAAATTCTGATCATTGTGTGTGCTCAGTTGGCTTTTAAAGAAAAACCGCGAACACACCAAGCTCGATTGAACTCAGGAAACTCCCAAAGCTCTTTCTTTCACCCATCTTACCAGCGGCAGCAAGACTGCAATCATCACCAGCGAAACGCCACCAATCACCAGCAGCACTGGCCCTAGAAAGAAAACCGGTACTCGAAATTGATTCCACGTTTCCGGCCACGACAGCAGCACGGCCAAGGCACCCATGCACAAATACGGCCCAAACGCCAGATAGCTTTCCCGAGTGATCACAAACAGCACAATCGCAAACGCGACAGCAAACAACATGGCGTAGACGAATCCCGCCAACGAAGCCTGCCAACCGATGCAAGCACCGATCATCGCCATTAGGGTCACATCTCCAAAACCCATGGCTTGCTGTCCCAGCACGGCGCCTCCCACGATTCGGATTCCCCAAATCATGCCGCCCGCGACTCCCATTCCGATAAACGACGAAACCAAGCTGAGCTTCTGAATGTCAGACAACAAAAACATCCAAGCCACTGCAATCGCAACTGCGCCAACGATTGCGATCGCGACATAGAGTTTCGTAATGCCCAGCGGTTTGCGTGTTTGCGTTCGGATGTCACAAGTTGTTTTTCGCGCGGGGCGGAGGATCGAGCCCAGCAAAATTTTCAGGTTTCCGATCAGCCCCAATCGGAATCGTCGCTCCGGAACGATCTTGGGCAGCAACCCCCAAGACCAAACCAGCCAAATGGCCAAACACGTCAGCAGCGCCGCCAGCGAGGTACTCCAACCGGGAACCACAGGAGTTCCGGGGGAAGCGAAGTTCACAAAATCAAATGCTGGTCCCGCGGGCGCCGCCGAAGGCAACGGCAATCGGCTGGCTGGCCACAATGCAGCCAGCAAGGCAATCAATGTCCCCGGCACCGTGATTTGATCCGGAATCATCTGTTCGTCAAAATCGATAAAGGTCGCGATCACCATCAACGCGATCAGCAACGTGTGCAAAACGAACCACAGGGGTACGCAACTCAGGTATTGAGCTTTTTGGGCTGGAATCAGGATCGCAAAATCAGCTCCCAACAATCCGCCGCCGTGTTGCCACAACCAGAACCATGGCAATCCAACCATCCACGTTAGCTCAATCAGCAAGGGTCGAACCCACGCCCACTTACCCACGATGTCACCATCGCGTCGCAAGCGGAACCAACCCAGAATCGGGACGTAGTCCAAACCACTGCGAGGCTGTAGTGTTTTTAGCTTTGCCACATCTTCGGGCAGTTGGACCAAATCCGGGCGGGGCTTCATCCACGGGCTAATGGGTCGGTGCTGCAGCATCGCCCATTGATAGATTGCCCAGTTAATCAATGCTCCGATAATCGCGCCAACGACGGCAAGCAAAAGAACAAAAAGAAACTGCATGAATGAAGACGGGTGAGTGCTTGTGAAAAGGCCACGCGGGGTCGCGTTCAGAGATCTCAAAAAACAACAGTACAACGCACGGGAAGAATCAACCTTCCAGCCTGTGATCGACGGGCCGCAGGCAGGGACACCATACTGTCTGAGAAAGTTTAATGTCAATTTCCGTTGGCGTCATCAGGATGACCACGGCCTGACAAACCTCGCAGTCATCAAAACAGGCGACGCTATCACGGGAAAATCCTCGGGTCCGCTCCGGGTTTGACTGAGAAATACACCAAAACGCTATGCAAAGCACCCTGTGCGTGTTGACCCCAAAGCCATTAACCCGGAAAATCTAGGGACAGATTTGCATTTGCTCAAACAAACTTTTCACTCACTGAGTGACGATTAAGGAGAATTCTGATGTCTTTTCGTTCCATGTTCATTTTCCTCGGCCTGCTACTGATTGGTGTCGCCGTTGCGACGATCATTCCTGAATCCTCGGTTGCTCAAAGCAGCGACAAACCAACGCAGGGTTCATCTTCGACTCAAGGTTCGGCCACCAAAGTCAGCGCCTCCCAAGGCAAAGTCACCCACAAGGTATACTTTGATGTTCAGATCGGCGGAGCCAAAGCAGGCCGAATCGTCATGGGCTTGTTCGGTGACGACGTTCCCAAGACCGCTGAAAACTTCCGCGCTCTGTGCACCGGAGAAAAAGGAAATGGAACTTTGGGCAAACCTCTGCACTACAAAGGATCTTCCTTTCATCGAATCATTCCTAACTTCATGATTCAAGGCGGAGACTTCACTCGAGGAAACGGAACCGGCGGTGAGAGCATCTACGGTGCTAAGTTTGCCGATGAGAACTTCAAATTTGTCCACGACGTTCCTGGAATCCTGAGCATGGCTAATGCCGGCAAGAATACCAATGGTTCACAGTTCTTCATCACAACCGTTCCAACGGCTTGGCTTGACGGCAAGCACGTTGTTTTCGGCCGCGTGCTCGAAGGCATGGATTTGGTCAAAAAGATGGAAGCACTCGGCTCACGCTCGGGCACTCCATCTCAGACCGTTTCTATCTCTGACAGTGGTGAAATGAAAGTCGACGGCAGTGGATCGAAATCTGGCAGTGCGGCCAAAGAAGGCAGCGCAGCGAAGGAAGGCAGTTCCACAACAGCACCAGCTGCTGGAAGCGGAACAACAGCACCAGCGGGTGGTAGCGGAACATCAACACCTCCAGCAGGCAGCGGCACATCGGCCCCAGCAGCCGGAAGTGGCACTTCGACTCCAGCTGCTGGCAGCGGCTCAGCAACGCCTACCGGTGGAAGCGCTCCTAAAGCGACAGGTTCTGGCGGCAAATAAATAGTCTGCCCCAAACAATCGACTTTGATTGAACATCAGCGCCGCCAGATCGACATCTGGTGGCGTTTTTTTTTGGTGTCAGAACCTTCAGTTTTCGACGAACTGAAATCCAGACTAGTCCTTTTGGAGTAGCCGTAATGCGAAAGGATTTGACGAACAGAAACTCACAGATCAGGATGCGGAAATGATTAAAACACTAACCACTATCGTCGTTTTTTTTACTTTGCGTGCCACTGCTCAGTGCAGATGAGTGAAGCACGGCCATTAAGACCAAATCGTTCGGCGCAAACACCAAAGCGCTGCCAACGGTGATCGCCGCGGGCAAACTCGATGCCGGCGCTTTCAAATCGAAGCTCAACGGCAAGCCCGTTTTGACGGTTCGGCTCCGCAATGGAAGACATAAAATGGGCAGCAGCACTATCCAGCTGCGGCCCCCTGAATCGCCAGTCGTGCTTCAGTTTCAGCGGCTCGACATTGCCAAGCCGATGTCAATCATCACAAAAAAACCAGTGAGCCCTGTTCTATGACGAGTAATCAAGAAAGAACGATAAGAAGGTATCGGGACTGGCTGCGGTTTCCGCTCTGGTCTCTGATGCTTCTTGTTGTTCTGGTCTCCATGTTGGCGAGGCATGTCAGTAACCAGCCAGCTTTGGTTTACTCTGAAAACAGATCTAATGTCGTCAGGGAGGAGGATGTTTTTCTCGATTCTGGTTTTTTGAGTGAACAGTTGGAGCAGGCGCGCCGCTATCGGTCATCTCATTTTCTCATCTCAACAGCGACTATGAGCTGAAACTTGTCCACAACGCCAACTCGGCGGTGCCAGACACGGTAGTCACGCAAATCGGCGGTGCCCCCGGCGAGAAGAAAGCACCTGAAGCCGAGACCGAAGCAGACAATTAAATACTGCTTGCCAACAATCGACTCCGATCATCAACGCCGCCAGACTCAATATCTGGTGGCGTTTTTTGTGTCTGGGTTCGCCGCCTGCCGCTAAGGTAGGATGTGGTGGCAAAGAAAACCCGATCTCTCACCACAACATTCGCTTCGACAACGACAACGAACGCTTGGAAATATGAAAAGCAGGCAATACTACGAACTGGTCCAACGCTACGAACAAGAAGCGAAAACTCAGCCGAAAAAGTTCCATCGGCGATTGAGAAGACAACTCTGGCTGGGATACGGATACATCTTTTTTGTCCTGCTAGTCTCTGTCCTGCTGGTGGGTGGACTGGGGTGGTGGGCGTGGTCTCAGCCTCACTTTGTGACGTTTTTAGTCTTTGCCGTGGTAGCTCTGTACACGCTCCAATCCGTCGGGCAATTGTTTACTCCCCTTGATCCGATGTCGGGAGCTCGACTGACCGCCGATCAGTACCCTATCCTTTTTAAGGAAATCGATTCGCTACGTGAGCAGATGGATATTCCGGCCATCAGTGACGTGGTTTTGACTCACGAAATGAATGCGGGCGCTGGAGAATACCGATCTTGGTTCTTCTTCGGGGAAAAGCGTCGCTTTCTGGGGATCGGTCTGCCACTGTTCAAAACGCTTACCGCTGACGAAATGCGGTCGGTGATTGCGCATGAAATTGCCCATCTGGCTCGAGGACACAGTCAACTGACGGCAACCCTTTGGCACCTCCGCACGAGCTGGTTCAAACTGCTTTCCAGTGGAGGAATTTGGTGGAGCCTGTTTGCCAGATACTACGGCTACTATCTGGAGGCCATGGCCGCTGTGCTTTCCCGCGAATACGAATTTGAAGCCGACCGAATTGCGTTTGAATCCGTGGGTCGGAAAGCCACGATTTCCGGGCAACTCTGGATCGAACTGCTGAGCCATTTTTCTGAATTTCGATTTCAGCAGTGGTTGGATGCTAAGTCCGACCAGTCCTCTCCACCTGACAATGCTGTTTCAGAATTGCTCAATCGTCTGGAGCAAACCCCGGACCAAGCTCAAAGCCTACCGTTGCTGCGGCGGGCCTTAGCTGCGGAAACTTCCATTCATGAAACGCATCCCTCGCGCAAGGATCGCATCGTTCGCGCGGGTTTCCCCACCGGTGACTCACTGCAAAAAATGGCAGATGATGCTTGGGATGTTATTCAGAACCGTCCCCCTGCCGATGCGGCGGAGCATTTTCTGCGATCCAACTATGATTCTTTGGTTCAACAACTGAATGAAATCTGGAAAAAAGACAGCGAACTCATGTGGAGTGAAATCCACCTGAGCCATCAACAACACAGCGCCGAATTGGAAGCGCTGGACAAGGAGATCGCCGCGACTGAAGCACCAGCCAGCGAGTTTCAAATGGAACGTCGCTGCAATCTGGTAGCAAACATCAACGGAGCCGATAGCGGCCATGAGGCTTTCCAGGAATTATTAGTGTCGCATCCCAACAATCCCGCGGCACTATTTTATTGCGGCAACTATGCCTACTACCAGACGATCGAACCGGAATTGGCTGAATCCTATTTTCTCAAAGCGATGGAAGCCGATCCCAGATACGAATCGGCAATCAGTGCCCAGATGGTTGAGATCTGTCGCGAGTTAGAGAAACCCGAAGACGCCAACCAATGGCAGGAGCACAGCTTTAGTGCCGCCGACACGGTCGAAGAATCGCTGGCCGAACGATCCTTCGTCCACCAGAAAGACAAATTCCTCCCGGCCGAACTTACCGAAGAGCAGCGCGAGTTGATCGTCAGTCAATTGAGTGCCGACAAACGGGTCGAGCGGATTTGGGCTGCCAGAAAAGAAGTGGAATACTATTCCGAGAAACCGGTTTTCGTTTTCGGAATCGAAGTCACCTATCGCTCATTCGCGTATTACCACGATCATTATTTCGACAAAATTCTTGCCGAATTATTAGAGCACACTCGATTCCCGCATGATTTCTTTGTGCTGCACCTTCACGGTGAAGGTAAAGTCTTTCGCAAAAAGTTCAAAAAGCTAGGACAGGATACCTCCTGCATCTTTTCCAAAACATGACACCCGGCCCCATCTGAAATCCAATCATTTGCCCTTGGGGGTGACTGGTGAGTTTCTGCGCGAAAAGCTAACATGTCCGCATGAATGAATTTGCGGAATACGAAAACCTGCTGAACCGTCCTGTCGAAATCAGAGACGCCGAATTCCAGCGACAGGGACGCCTGAAACATCTTATTTTCGGCAGCCAACTGACCATCGAGCGATTGGAAAAACTCTGCCGCAGCGCCGACATGATCCGGCGACTGGCGCGGGTTCGCGAGGGCAACGACCGCTTGCGGAACCTGCTTTCCAACCGGCGGGCCATGCTCTATTTCACCCAGCCCTCGACCCGGACCTTTCTTTCCTTCATGGCAGCCTGCCAGATTCTGGGCATCACCTGCAATGAAGTCCGCGACCCCAAGATGTCCTCTGAAGTCAAACGGGAAACGCGAACGGATTCCATCCGCATGTTCAGTAGCTACTTCGATGTCATCATCATGCGGTCCCAGATCGCAAACTTCGCCGAAGTCTGCGCCTACATGATGAACGAACTCGAATCGCGGGACCGCCGATCGGTGCCGATTGTCAACGCTGGAGCCGGCAGTGACGAACACCCCACCCAAGCCCTGTTGGATATGTACACAATCCTGCGGACCTTCGATTTTGACGAAAGCTCCATCAAACGCTCGTCGAGATTGCCTGAACTGCAGAGCCACTACCCCGGCCTAACCGCAGACCCCAACAATAAAACATTCACCTTCTGTGGGGACATCCGCCGCGGCCGAACCGTGCGATCCCTCGCCATTGTGCTATCACAATACCGCAACGTCACCATGCACTTCGTGACTCCCGATCATCCGCAGCTTCGCATCGATGACTCTCTGAAAAAATTTCTGGAAACAGCTGGCGTCCAAGTTCAGGAATTCAATTCGCTGGATCAAGAAATCGATGGAGGTACGGTCCTCCAACAGGCGGATTGTTTCTACATGACCCGGATCCAGCGAGAACATAACTCCGACGAAACCGAAAAAGAAATCAATTCGATTGACCTCGAGCCCTTCCGGCTAACTCCAGAGCGTGTCGCTGGGATGAAATCCTACGCGCCGATCATGCACCCCTTCCCTCGCGATAGCGTCGTGGGAGAAATTCCGACTTCGATCGATGCCGATCCACGAGCCATGTATTTTCGGCAAGCCCGCAACGGAATGTGGGCTCGGGCTGCTTTGTTGGTGCATCTATTCGACGTCAATGAAGAGCTAAACTACGCACATTCTCAACTCTTCCCCGCTTCTCGCTAGCAATCGTTGATGCCCGTTGATCGGGACGGCCAAGCCGAACTTGTGGCCTGCGGGGAATTTCTTTAATCTCCCGCCGCAAATCTTTCAACGAAATTCTGTCGGCGAGTCCCGATGACGAAAACAAATTATCTTCTGCGCGGTCAAATTGTTTGCTTGGCAGCAATGGTTGCAATAGCGGGAATTTCAGGTTGTTCCCAGCTGCGCCTCGGCGGACAAGATTATGAATCCACCGGATTCCAAGCCATCTCAGCAGTGCCACAGCCCAGCCAAACTGAAACCGAAACCGAAACCGAAACCAAAGAATCGCATGAGAGCATCGATGACATCCTAGATCGTCAGGCTGCAACTCTGCGTGCCGAAGTCAAAGATTCAGCAAGTGCGACTAAGCCTTCTGAAACGGAAACGCCGACTCCTAGCTTTGGCCAACCGATTGATCCGGTCGCCATCGACCCACCTCACGTTGTCTACGGACCGTCCGCGCCCCCCGAAGTCGAAGAGACGATCGAACCAACGATTTCTGCTTCAAAGAACTTTCAGCCCAGCCAGCCTAGCAACCTCACCGACGATCAAATTCGCTTGACGGCAACGACTGCGGACATCGATGATGCGAAACAGAACATTCAGTCTGAATCCGTTTCCCCACAACTGCTCAAGCCACTGCGAATTCAATCAACCCGACGTCAACAAGCCAGTTCCATCGAATCGCTGCGTGAGGATCAAACGGTCGCCACCAAGCCAGAGAACACCAGCATCAAGCTGACTTCTCAAGCGGGTCTTCCGAAAGTGAACCTGCTGCGTCCCATCGGCACCAAATCAAAAGTTGCGTCTGCTAAAAAAGAAGTGACACCAACAGAGTCACCGGTCGTTGCCAAAATCGAATCCCCTCAAATCTCGACTCCTAAATCCGAAGTCGTCGTCGGAAAACTGATCGAAGTCAAACCGATTGCCACACCGAAACCAAAACCCAAATCAGCGCCGCGCTCTCAGATCGTGCATGGCAGTGTTGTCCAAGATCCGCCCGCCAACGTGTTTCCCGTCGTCGACGAATCTTTGTCAAAAGCAGCCGCGGGTTATCGCAAGGCATTTAGCACCGAATCGGTTCCGCGCGAAATCCTGAACGACGCGAACGCAGTTGCCCGGGAGATCTCTAACGAACTCGCAGCACAAGCTCAGAACATTCCTTTGGCAGACCCCGATTCCGACAACAAAGCCTTCCGCGTATCGGCCGTCAGCGGCATTGCCCCTCTGCTACCGCTGCGAACCGAAAAGCAATGGGTGCCCTGCACCTCGTGTGGTCACCAAGACTGTGCTGGATGCAGCTTGCCAGCCGCCGAACCGATCTATCAATCAGAATCATTTGCTCAACCCGTGATGCCCGATGGAGGTCCCAAGGATTTTTCACCCGTCACCGTTGATGCCCCCGAGTTTGCTGAAGGCAGTTTTACTCCACCGCAAATCGAGACACTACCTGCCCCCCAAGCCCCGCTGGAAACCGAAAGCATCCTGCCGGGAAGCGTACCTTCCATCGCCGACACCAGCCATGTCGCAAATCTGTCTCCGTTGCCTCCGGTCACCCCCGGTCCAACGTTGGTTCCTCCGGTAGGACTGGAGACTTTGATCGAACTGAACACCGTGACTTGGCAATCGCGATTGGACCAAGCCATCGAACTGGTCCAAAAGACGCGTGTTGAAAGTCAATCGCAGGAACAAGTGGCATCGATGGAAGTCAGCCTACGCTTGCTGCGAGCACTTCGCGGGCAGATGGACCACATCCAAAAGGCCAATCCAGCCGGCGCCGGAATGAATGACAAAGAGTCCCGATACTGGCAGCACCAACTCGAAGCCATCACCTCGATGCTAGAGTTTCCTGTCTCGGATCAGAAAGCCGTCACCGACTACCCCCGTCACCAAGCCGCCCACGAAACGCTGGATCATCTGCGGATGGCCGTCGCCCAATTGGAATCGATGGCGAACCTGAAAATTTCTCAGGGCCAGCTGTGCACCGACATCATGGGATTCGGCCAATACCGCCTGTTTGATTCCAACCGTTTCAAACCCGGACAAAAAATGCTGGTCTACTGTGAAGTCGACAACTATCGCAGCATGCAACAACAATCGGCAACGGGCACAACTTTCCGAACTCAACTGCGGGGAAGTTTTGCGATCTACGACAAAATGGGGAAAGTCGTCCAGCAAGCCGAATTCCCGAGCGTGGAAGACATTGCCAGAACTCGCCGCCGCGATTTCTATATGTACCTGCCGGTCACCTTGGGCGAATTGCCGCCTGGCGACTACGTCCTGCACGTCCTCGTTGAAGACCTTCCCGGCAACAAAACGGCTTCCCTAGACCCACCGATCAAATTCTCAATCGGTGGTCAGGTCGCCACATTGCCAGGCATCATTCGATAGATTTCTATCGACACTGTCGATTCGCACAGTGGTTCTAAGAACTCAAACCAGCCAGCGCGTCGTTAAACGTTTTGCTAGGACGCATGGCTTTGGCAGCCAGCTCTTCGTCCAGCAGGTAATAGCCGCCAACGTTCATCGTTTGGCCCTGTACGGAATTAAGTTCCTCAACGATCGTGCTTTCCGACTGCACCAATGACTCGGCCAGCGGTTTGAACTTTGCTGCCAAATCCGCGTCTTCAGTTTGGGCCGCCAGAGCCTGAGCCCAGTACAGTGCCAGATAGAAATGGCTGCCGCGGTTGTCCAGTTCGTTGACTTTGCGTGAGGGAGACTTGCCCTGGTCGAGCAGTTTTTCTGTCGCCACATCGAGGGCTTGGCCAAGAATCTTTGCTTTTGGGTTGCTGTTAACTTCCGAGAGATGCTCCAAGGAAACCGCCAGGGCCAAAAACTCACCCAACGAATCCCAACGCAAGTGGTTCTCTTGGTTGAACTGCTGCACGTGCTTGGGAGCCGAACCGCCCGCACCAGTTTCAAACAAACCGCCACCGTTCATCAGTGGAACAATGGATAGCATTTTGGCACTGGTTCCCAATTCTAGAATCGGAAACAGATCCGTGAGGTAGTCTCGCATCACGTTACCGGTTACTGAAATCGTGTTCTCGCCTTTGGAGACGCGATCGAGCGTAAAGTTCGTGGCGTCAACGAGGCTCATGATTTCGATCTGCAAGCCATCGGTATCGTGATCGGCAAGGTACTTTTTGACTTTTTGGATCAACTGAGCATCGTGGGCACGCTCAGCCGTCAGCCAGAAAATCGTGGGCCACCCGGTTGCTTTCGCGCGGTTCACGGCCAGCTTCACCCAGTCCTGAATCGGACCGTCTTTCACACAGCACATCCGCCAGATGTCGCCGGCGTTAACATTTTGCTCAATCAGCACGGCGCCCGATTCGTCGGTCACTCGAACGGTTCCCGTTTGCGAAATTTCGAAAGTCTTGTCGTGTGACCCGTACTCTTGGGCTTTTTTGGCCATCAATCCGACGTTGGGAACGGTGCCCATGGCCGTTGGATCAAAGGCCCCATTGGATTTGCAGTACTCAACGGTGGCGTGATACAGATCGGCATAGCTGCTGTCGGGAATAACGGCTTTGGTGTCCTGCTGTTTGCCTTCCGCGTTCCACATCTGACCCGAAGCCCGGATCATCGCCGGCATCGACGCGTCAATAATGACATCGCTGGGAACGTGCAAGTTGGTGATGCCTTTATCGGAATTCACCATCGCCAGATCGGGACCGTTGGCCAGAGCGGCTTGAATGTCGGCTTTGATTTCTGCCTGTTTTTCGGCGGGCAGCGATTCGATTTCGGCAAGGATATTGCCCAGTCCATTGTTTGGATTGACGCACGCTTCTTCCAACGCATCGGCGTGTTTCTCAAACACTTCTGCGAGGAAGACTTTGACGACGTGGCCAAAAATAATCGGGTCACTGACTTTCATCATGGTGGCCTTCATGTGCAACGAGAACAGCACACCATTCTTTTTCGCATCCGCCATTTCGCCAGCGATGAACTTCCGCAAGGCTGCCACATCCAGATAGGTGCCGTCAACGATCTCGCCGGCAAGGACGGGAACTTCCTTGAGCAAGGTGGTTTGATCGCCGGCCACCAGTTCGATTTTCAGTTTACCTTCTTTTTCGATCGTGACCGATTTCTCATTGGAGCGAAAATCGTTTTTGCCCATCGTGCTGACGTGCGATTTCGATTCGGAACTCCACGCACCCATCGAGTGCGGATTCTTTTTGGCATAGGCCTTCACCGCGCCGGGAGCGCGGCGATCGGAATTACCTTCACGCAGGACCGGGTTGACGGCGCTGCCGAGAACTTTGGCAAAACGTTTCTTGAGCTCTTTGTCTTGTTCTGAATTGGCTTCATCGGGATAGTCGGGGATTTTGTATCCCTTGGACTGCAGTTCCTCGATGGTGGCTTTGAGCTGCGGGACCGAAGCACTGATATTGGGAAGCTTGATGATGTTGGCTTCCGGCTGGGTTGCCAAAGTCCCCAGCTCAGCGAGGGCATCGGCCATCTTTTGATCTTCGCTCAGGCTTTCGGGAAAGTTGGCGATCACGCGACCGGCAAGAGAAATGTCCCGAGTCTCAATTTCAATATCGGCGGCGCCGGCAAAGGCTTGCACGATGGGCAGCAGTGAGCGTGTCGCCAGAGCGGGTGCTTCGTCAGTAAGTGTGTAGATAACTTTTGATTTGGACATATCTTTTATGATCGCGGCGGCATCGCCGTTTCAGGAATGGGGCTGCGTGAGGAATTAGCGGATCGCGCAGCGCGGTTGCGAAAGACTTCAATTGTCGATGCGAAAGCGATCTTTTTCCAGTGGGTAGATGAGAGTTTACTCTCAAAGAAAAAATGTCCCCTCCGGGACATTCCAACGCCACTTCGTGGCGACAATCTAAAACAAGACCGGTCAGCCCCGTTCATTTATTGGGCAGGTGAGCTTTCCCTGCCGCTACGGCTATCTAGCGAGGCCCTGAGGCTCGGATGATTTTAGACAGCTCGCCGTGGTCGAGCCAAGCAAGCTGGCAACCAGTACAGGTATCTAGAATTACGTTGCCGGGACCGTAATAGTGATGAGCTTCCATTTTGCCGAAGCAAGCCGGACAGTTCTGCTGAACTTCGAGTTCAAACATATCCACCCTGATCGGTGGATCATCGGGACCCGCATATTGGCTGCGGCCGGCCATGATGATCCCGCCGAGCGATTCGGAATCTACGGTGAAACCGCGGCACTGTTCGCAGAAACAAACTTGCGTTCTGCCAATCTTTCCGACTTCCATCGGGATGTGGCAGCGAGGGCAGTCAAAACCAACTTTCTTTCCAACCGGAACGATGCCGTCTTCGGATAATTCAATCGACGTTGGGAACCAGTGCCGTTGGCAACCATCGCAGATGGTGTGCTGATATCCTGGCCTCACAACAAGCGATAAACCGCAAGAGCACTGTGTTGGAGCTTGAACAGACATGTGACTTTCAACTCAAAAACTCTAGGGGCTTCCACCACTTATCGCTTGATTCATTCGATCAGCACTGTCGATCCATAGCTGATTTTGCAGCTGACCAGTCGTCAAAACCGTGCCAATGATCACGCCGACAATCAGCGCCAACATGATGGCGTATTCGACAGCTGTGGGGCCGCTTTCATCTGAAAGGAACCGTTTCGCGTTTTGTAGGGCAGAATTAAACATGATATGTATTGGGTTATTCAAAGAGGGTATCACTCGAAACATAGGTCACCCATCACAACACCCCGAGATTCGCCCCCAGTTTCTTTCACAACCAGTGTTTCCGACGTTTAGTTTTGCCGGTTGTGATGACTGGAATGACTGTTCCGATCAGGCGGGGGGTAGAACGGCCTCTGTTCCACCTGCTCCAACGATACTAACGATACTAACGACTATTTGCCGACTGGGACCACGCCGAAAATCGTGCCCCGTGGAACCAGCCCTGAGATATCAATCGCTTGGCTAAGATTATGGACGCCTTTGTTGCCGGCTTTGTCGGTGGCTTCGGCTCTCAGAAAGATCCGTTGAGGCACATTTCGAGTCGGCTTCCAGACGTAGCGACTTTCGTTGCGAAGATCTTTGGCGATCGTCGTCCACGGCCCGTCTGGGTTGGTGCTCCACTGGAGATGAACCGGTCGCAGATTCGCATTGGCGTCACTGACACCGTAATTGATGATCAGCTTTCCGGCTTCTGACTCCCGCCCATAGGGAACCGAAGAAATTCGAACCATTGGCGACGTGACATCAATCAGCACCCACATGTCAGCCGAATCGCCGCTGTTGGGGCCGCGTCCTGCCAGTCCGTCTTTGGAGCGCACGACAATCCGGAATCCGTACAACCCTTCTTCGATCACTTCGACCGGAAACGGGCTTTGATGATCCGGGTCAAAACCCCACAGTTTCCACGTTCGTCCCCGATCTCGCGTCACCCAGAGATCGACTTGGCCCACGCCAGAGGGATCAATGGCGTTGATGTCGTAGTTCAATTCAAAACGTTTCGTCCCAAGAATTTGGGTGTTTGCCGACTGAGGCATATCCGATCCATCAAGGATCGAATTGTCGGTCACGCTGGGCAGTGATTGAATTCGATTCGGATTACGTCGCGGTTCAGTAGGCGCCGGCGGCGGTGACAATTTGGGAAATCCTGCTTTGAGAAAGGGAGGAACCACGATCGGATCGGGATCTCGGTTCTCAGTCCCGGACCCGGCCTGAGCCGGCAAGTTGGGCGCCAAGCTAAGGCTGGGGGTTTGGATCGGTTCAGTCGGACCTTTCCACTGATTGTTGGGCCACGACGTGGTGGATTCGCTAATGACTTTGGAACCACTGCGGACGATCACTCCCGGATTCGAGGGGATGTCGTCGGTGCTGCGCGGTGCTGGCCGTTCTACAGGCAAAACACCCGCAGCGTGCCGGCGCGCTGTTGCCGTGACCTCGTTGACGCCTTTCTGCCGGGAAACGACTTCGCTATCCCATGGAATGGAGTCGGCGTTACTGGCGGGAGGTTGAAAATGGTGAGTATTTACCGGTGGCGGCGGAGCAATCTGAGAAAGCAAGCTCTGAACTTCTTGCTGATCCTGTTGACTCCAATCTGACGGCAGCGGCGGTGAAATCAGTTCCACTCCCGCGGGCAGCGCTTCGCCACCTCCGTTGACGTGCCATCGTTTATCAATCGCCGTGTTGAAGTTGCCTTGTGCGGCCTGGCGCGGCGGTCGCGGATTGCGATCGGATCCCGGTTGCCGGTTGGCGACTTGGGGCGTCGATCGAGGATCGTCGATTGCTCGTAGTGGGCGATGCCACTTTTGATTTTGGAGGACCTGAGCGCTTATGTTGTCTGAGGGCCGTTCCGCGTTTCGCTGCTGGCTTCCTTGAGCACTTCCTTGGTTCCTTCTCTGACTGATTCCTTGAGCATTTCCTTGCCGTTGTTGAAACGGACTCGACTGATCGAGCGTGGACGATGAAGAACTCCTTCTCCACGTCGCCCCCATCACCGCGACTTGGCGTGTCGCTGATACCGCGTTACCGGCATCGTCAGTGATGCTCATGCGGACTTCATATCGCTGCTTTCCCGTCTCGGGCCACCAAGCAACCTGATCCGACCAAATCCCATTCCTAGCCACCCCAGTAAGACTAAATGGAACCTTGTTCCAATCGCCTTCACCCAGTCCGGCATTGGAGACGCCTCGATAGTTAATTTCAAAGGAGTCAATGTTGAGGGCTTGGTCTTGCGCCTGCCAGCGGCAGACCACTCGTCCTGCCGGATCGGACTCGATTTGAAATCCAAGTTCCGGCTTTGTTACGTCGACCACGACTTTCAGCTCTGCGACGGCGTCGCCTTCGGGGAGCAATCGGCGGTTGCGATCGAGGGTTTTGATCGCGAACCAGTATTCTCCTTCACCGTCGGATTCGAAAGGGAATTCGGTCGCCGAAGTCGGCTGGCGAGAATGAAACGACCAGTTTTCCCCAGCGTCTCGCGACGAATAAAGCTGGACTTCGATGAAATTTCCGGCCTGATTGTCGACGTTGAAGGGAATTCCAAACCCCGATAGTTTCGTCGAAACCACTTTGACGGTCGGCTTGAGAGGTTGAAAACTCCGTTGACGTTCGGCTTGTTTGGCGAATACTGCACTGGACGCAAAAAAGCACCCAGCGACAGCAATCAGGCCCATCCACCCTATAAATAGTGGGAACCCCTGAAAAATTCGATTGTGAGCCGGGCAGAACATAGTGATTGAATACGTCAAAGGGAAACAGACCTCTGTCGTGTCCATCGGACTTGGGACTTGGCGATCCGCAACTTTGCCGGTTTTTCGCACAATTTGACAATGTTACCGAAGAAGACAGCCGTCCCCGGATTAGGCCGAAAAATTAAAATTTATGGTTCGAATCGGATATAATCTTTCGGACGCGAATTAGGATTCAGAATCTAGAAATAGGAACAGCGGAGCATCATTGAATGGAGAGTTTTGTTGAATGGTGGAAAGGCATCATGGATATCAAAGGCGTTGCTTGGATCATCTACCCGACACTGTTGGTGATGCTGGTCGTGGTTGCGTACTACGTGATCAACCTGCTTAGAAATCTCGCCCTCGGAGGAGCCCCTGCCAACCAGTTCGATTACCTTGGTGAGTTCCGTCGCATGCGTGATGAAGGTCATCTGGATTCCGAGGAATATAAAAAGCTTACCGGTTTGGTTCCGCTTCCCGAGGTAGAATCAGGACCGGTACAACCAGAAATGGCCGAAGACAGCGCGATTGCTTTGACGTCAGCTGCCAAGGACGTCATCCGAAAAGCGGCCGCAAAAAACAAGAATAATGGCGATTCCGATTCAGATGAGTCTGCTAGTAACGGTCTTTCCGAACATTCATCGGATTGACCGCGTATCACCGCTGAGTCAGCGATTGAGAATCGGCTTCAGGTTATCCTGGTCCGATTTTTGAGGAAGATTCAGCTTGTGTAGGTCACAACACTGTGCATGCACTTGATGAAGAATTGCCAGCACAAATGCTGACAACAATCAAACAAGCTCGAAGTTTGCGGGCAAGGAAGCACCGTCATTGATGATTTGTAATCACCAGTGATGTTCGAGCAAACAGACTGTTTAAACGTTAGGCAGTTGGTTTTGTAACAACTTAGGAGTGAGAATGCCCGCTGATACCGGCAACAGTAGCCGCCGCAATGGCGCTACAAAGAAAAACGCGCATTGTTCGTTTTGCAGGAAAAACTATCGCGACGTGGGTCCTCTCGTAGAAGGCCCCGGTGATGTTTATATCTGCGGTGAATGCATTGAACTGTGCCAGTCTATTCTGGACCAGGAACAGCGTCGCCGTGGACCTGAGAAACAATTATTCAACAGGATTTTGACACCGCGTGAAGTCGTCGAGCGTTTGGACGAATACGTCATCGGTCAGCCCTCTGCAAAGAAGGTTTTGGCTGTGGCGGTACACAACCACTACAAGCGTCTCTCGCTAGACTTTGAAGGCGGAGATGTTGAAGTCGACAAGTCGAACATCATGTTGGTCGGGCCCACGGGTTCCGGCAAGACATTGTTGGCTCGAACTCTTGCTCGAACTCTCAACGTTCCGTTTGCCATTGGCGACGCGACGACGCTTACCGAAGCCGGCTATGTCGGTGAGGACGTGGAAAACCTACTTTTGAAGCTATTGCATTCAGCTGATTTTGATATCGAAGCGGCACAACGCGGCGTTATCTACATCGACGAAATCGATAAGATTGGCAAGACAAGCAATAACGTCTCGATCACTCGCGACGTTTCAGGAGAAGGCGTCCAACAGGCGCTACTCAAAATGATTGAGGGCACCGTGGCCAACGTTCCACCTCAAGGTGGAAGGAAACATCCAGAGCAACAGTACATCCAGATTGACACAAGTAACATTCTGTTTATCTGCGGTGGAACCTTTGTTGGCATAGATGAGATCATCCGCAAGCGTTTGGGTGAACGAACAATTGGTTTTGGTTCCGGAGCCGGCCACCGCGAGGAGGCTGACTTAGCTGAGATCCTTCCGCAGGTGACCAGCGATGATATTCTGGAATACGGTCTGATCCCCGAACTGGTCGGACGCCTGCCTGTGACGACAGCGTTGGCTCCACTGGACGAAGCCGGATTGATACGAGTAATGACGAAACCGCGGAATGCACTCGTACGTCAATATCAAAGCCTTTTTGAAATGGAAGGCTGCGAATTGAAGTTCACTGATGGCGCTTTACAGATGATGGCGAACCGGGCCATTGAAAAGGACACCGGAGCTCGTGGACTACGATCCATTATCGAACAGGTCATGCTTGACATCATGTACGACCTCCCTGAACAGCCGAAAGGCACCAAGTTCCTGATCGATGAGAAGATGGTAGCTGCAGGCATTAACCCCGGAGCTTTTCAGATGCCGGAATCCAAAAGTGCGTAACCTATAGAGGATTGCTGATCATTCGGACTCACCGATCGATCGACAAACCGTTTTGCCAGGAAAGTTAAACAGTCATGACTGTTGCCAAGACGCGACAGGTAACATACCGCGACGATTGACTTCAGACTTTACTGGCAGACAACTAACGTAATTTTGGATATCAACGAGAGGCTTAGGATTTACAACCACAACCTGAAGAACTGCCATTGATTTCGTAAATCCGACTGACAACTGCTGAAACGGTACCGACAGCACGCGTCGAATCTTTAATGGCTCCTGTTGGCATGGCCATGCCAACAGGAGCTTCTTTTATGCGCTGACCAATAGCCGCCAGCCAATAGCCGCCAGCAAACAGCAACCAAACGCCATCTACCGGCGGGTTCAATCGCGTCCAAAACCAAACCAAGCCGCGAACACGACTCCAAGGGCGAACATTAGATAGGTCATATTTCCCAGCAATCCGATCTCCTGAATGAAAACCGAAAAAGGCTCGTCGTAGCAGGTCCATTCCAAATACGTCCCCACCCCGACCGCCAGCAGCCCGCAAATCACCGCCAGCACAATCGAGCGAGACCGCGACAGGAAACTGCACCCGATGCCAATCAAGGCACCCGGCATGGCCAGCATGTAATAGCCTGCGCTGAACGCCAACCGAAACAGGACAGCCCCCAACACGGCACCAAGGACCGCACCGGCAAGGCCTCGTAGAATGTTGACTAGTTCAGAGCTTCCACTGGGTTCGTGCTGTATTTCGTTCATCAAATCGGCCGTTGGGAGTTGGACTTAAGATTTCACTATAACGGTTTGCCGAGCCCAAAGATACGTTTTAATAATTCGGAACAACGGCGCACCACCCGCCTAGTCACGAAGTGACTCCACGA
>CAZDZX010000030.1:10239-20812 GCA_964510005.1 uncultured Pirellulaceae bacterium | reverse complement strand
GATCCGATGGTGTGATGACGACAATGCTGAACAAGACGCAACATCACAAAAGGCAGCAGACTGACGACAAGCCGGCTGTCAGCCGTTGGGTCAAATCCCGCGTACAGGGTCCGCGATTTCTCGGCCAGCCATTTGGGAAGGGCATCATCGGCGGTCGTTTGATGAATCAATCCGCGCCACTGAAGTTCAGAAAAAATGTCGGTCATGAGAAACAATCTGCTGGAGGGTTGCTAGAAGCGGAAAATATACCCTTACGACCCGTTTGCTCCCATGCGGGTTCGGAAAGATCCTGTGATTCCCGGCCGAACAACTGCCCTTCTGAGAGCCGCCCAAACTCCGTGCTTGCGTTGTGAATCAAACCAATGTCACCTCCCAGATCGAGAAAAATCGAACCTTTGAGCTCAGCCCTTCATTTTCCAGCCTTCCCCCCTGCCACCTGAGCGATCTTCAGGCCAAAATAGTGGGCATTCTGACCTTAAGTTTTAGCTGCGAATTGGCGAATCTCCTTCTATGACAAAACATAACGACAACAGCGATGCCACTCTTTCCAGCCGTAGAAAATTCATCGCCCTCGGGTCGGCGGTAGCGGCACTTTCCTTGGCCGATTCGGTCTCTGGGCAGATCCCGCAGAAGAAGGAACCTCAGCAAAAGCAAAAACGAGAGCGTCCCAAACAGGGCATTGATCTCGAGAAATGGAAAAAGCTCAAAGGCGAAGCCTGGCCTGAAGGCACCGAAAAGACACCCGGCGTTTGCAAGCTCCCTGGACCGCTCGCCAAAAGAAATTGGCCGGACCCCGACAAATACAAAAACGTCACCAAAGTCCCTGGAATGTGCCAACTGTGCAGCACCATCTGCGGGATCGTCGGCATCGTCAAAGACAATCGCATTATCAAAATCGAAGGCAACCCTAAGGATCCTAACAGCCGTGGACGGCTTTGCTCGCGCGGACACGCGGGTTTGAACCATCAGTACCATCCCGAACGTTTGCTCTACCCGCTGAAGCGTGTCGGCAAACGTGGCGAAGGAAAATGGAAACGAATTTCGTGGGACGAAGCACTCGACGAAATCTCTGGCAAACTGAAACCGATTCGAGAATCCGGCCATCCGGAGAATTTTGCTTTCCACCAAGGCCGGCAACGCTCCAAGGATGCACTGAAACGATTCCTGAATGCGTTTGGAACGAAGACCCAACTTTCACACCGCTCGCTGTGTAGCGGCAACCGCCGCGCCGCCAACCTGACCTATCTGTGGGAAAGCGATTGGGATTTGAACGATGTTGAAAATTCAAAATACATTTTGAATTTCGGCTCCAATGCCTTCGAGGCCCACCAAGGCCACGTTTCGTTTGCCAACCGAATCCAGAACGGCCGCTACGTCAACGGAGCCAAAATGGTGACCTTTGATGTTCGGCTTTCCAACACCGCCGGTGCCAGCGACGAATGGTTCGCGCCGTTTCCGGGTACCGACGGTGCCGTTGCGTTGGCGATGAGCCAAGCGATTCTGGCGGCTGGGAAACACGACGCGGACTTCCTCGATAACTGGACCACCAGCTCCGTCGCGGAACTCAAGAAACACCTTGCCGATCATACGCCCGAGTGGGCCGAGAAAATCTCTGGCATTCCAGCGGCAGACATTCGCCGAATCGCTTTGGAGTTCGCCGACGCGGCTCCCGCGGCAACGACGATGTGCAACCGGGGTACTTCAGCACACCTGAACGGTTTCTACAACGACCGCGCCATTGGACTGCTCAATGCCGTCGTGGGAAGCGTCGGTAAAAAGGGAGGATGGTGTTGGTCACCGTGGGGTGGTTTGGACCCGAACGTGAAAACGCCCAAGCTTCCGCCATCGCCGAAAACGTGGAGCGTCCTCGAAGATCCCCCAGAGTTTCCGCTGGCCAACGTTTGGCGACGGATGCGGGTGGGCGAAATCATCTACCTGTATCTTAAACAGGGGCGTGCGAAACTTGACGCCTACATGACCTACAACCTTGATTCACCGCTCACATGGCCCGAAGAAAGCCTGACCAAGGAAGTGCTGTGTGATGAAGAGCTGATCAAATACCACATTTGCATCAATCCGTTTTACAACGAAACGGCTCACTACGCAGACATCGTGCTGCCTTGGACGACCTACCTCGAGCGTTGGGATCTGGATGCTCGCGGCGCCTACAACCTGCGGCCCTATGTCGGCTTGCGGACTCCAATGATCAAACCGCTGGGCGAGGCCCGCGACGTTCGATGGATCTTCCCTGAAATCGCCAAACGAATCGGCGGTGGCATGGAAGATTGGTACAAGGAATCCGAGCGGGAGTACATGGAAGTCTGGGCTTCACACATTCCCGAAAATCCAGAAACAGGCAAAAAGGGTTTGGACCGCTTGCTGGAAGAAGGTTGCTGGGAAGACGAATCACGCGATCCGTTCTACGAACCGTTCCTGTTCCCGCTAAGCGAAGAAGACCTCGCCGGCTCCGTTGTCGATAAAGAATCGGGCATGATCACCAAAGACGGCATCGGCATCGGATTGATGCAAGATGGCAAACCCGTTCGTGGATTCAAAACGCCCAGCCGCAAGTTTGAAATTCGCAGTGCGTTCGTGAAAGCCACGGGGCTGAATCAGGACACGTCGGACATGATCAAAAAGTCCAACATGCCCAAAACCAAACAGCGTCCCGAGCAGCACAAACCCTACAACGTCGACATCGACGAGATGCCGATCTGGCTGCAACCGGTCGAACACGTGGAGCTTTCGGAAGACGAATTGATCATGACGTCGTTCAAGTGGAACGTCCATAATCACGGCCGAACGATGAACCTGAAATGGTTGGCTGAGATCGTTCACTCCAATCCCGCGTGGATGAATCCGGCAACGGCGGCGCAATTCGGCCTGAAAGATGGAGACTGGATCGAACTCAAAGGTTACGGTTCGAAGATGCTTGAAACCACCAACCCGAATTTGACCCATGGCGAAAAAGACGAAAGCGGTCGACACGTCGCGGGCGTGATGCGAGTTCCGATCGTCACCATGGAAGGCATTCATCCTCGCGCGATCGCGATGAGCAACAGCTGTGGCCACTGGCAGTACACCAACGTCGCCCAAGGCAAAAAAGCACCGTCCGATGGCGGCGCCGCTGATGGTCACTTGCAAGGCAGCGACACCGCTGGGCTTCGCGATCCGGATTGGGAACGCAACATGTGGTGGGAAGACCGCAGTGAAGGCGACCCAACCAAGTGGGAACAGAACACCGGCAACGGCTGGAACCAGAATCGGATTGTACCGATCGCTCCCGACCCGATCACGGGGCAGCAAGCGTTCCATTCCACTGTGGTTGCGATTCGAAAGATCTAGCCACGCCGACCGTCGCACATTAAACATGGGATAACCAATCCTCGTGGAACCGCACTCATTTGAAAACGTGCCAATTCTATTGGCGACGGGACAGGGACGATCCGGCACAACGGTTTTAACCAAAGCCATCGCCGAGCATCCACAGGTCTATTCCAACCGCGTGGAGAGCAACGTCATGAACGATGTGCTGCATGCGGGTTTTCGTAGCAGCACGATCCAGTCACGAATCCGCCAGATGGTCCTACCTCGGGCTGATCACGACCGGGTGTTCAAGCGAATGCTGTACGAGCTACTGTTCCCGACTCACGCGTGGGATGAGCAACACGATGGAACCCTGCCGGCGGCCCTTTCGACGTTCTCAGGCATGAATCCTGAGTCCGCCGAATTCGCGGTCCAATCGCTTTCCGGGATCCATTTTGCCAACATCGTGCGAAACGGAATCGAAGTCGTCGCCTCGCGAATGGCCCACCGCGTAATGAAACAGCATCCCTTCGAGGACCAGTGCAAAGCGTGGGCCTGCGGACAAGCGATGGCTCAGTGGGGTGAGGGCAGGGAGGACTTTACCCTGATTCGCCACGAAGAATTGCTGGAAGAATCGACGTGTCGCAAAACGTTTGAAAATCTGTTTCAACGCTGCGGTTTGGCTCACGACGAATCGGCCGCCAACTACATCTTGAACACGAAGCGAAATCAGACTTCCTATCAACAGGAATCGGATCAACAAACGGACTTGTCCGACCGACAGCAACGCTGGAACTTCTGGACCGATCAACAAAAGCAAACCTTCCGTGACCTCTGCGGCGAGACCATGGATTTCTTTGGCTATTCGATTCCAGCCACGTAAGCCGGTGAAACGCGAAAGAGCACTCGCGACCCGACAATTCCCAAATGTGAAATTCGCCAACGCCTCTCAGCCTACAAGCTCTCTTCTTTCACAATTCCCTTGGTCGGATGCCGATAGATCATGCTTTGTTCGGCTGCGGTTTCGGCAATCGAATCCCATAGCTCCATATCCGTCACGCCAAAGGTAAAGCAAAGAAAGGCATACGGCTCGGTCGATTCAAAGGGCTCGGTCGAGTGGAGAAAATCGCCGCCAAAACAAACCGCGGTGCCCGTTGAGTACTTGTAGGTTTGCTCGTCACCGTAGGCGTCCTGGTAGAGCAAATTTCCGACATCGCCGGTTTCCGTCACCGGCGTCATAAGCGTAAACGCGTTGAGCCCAACGGCTGGGCCATAGTCGATGTGGTAGTAGGGCTTTGACGTATGGCTTCTCACGACAAAGAAACCCGAGTACATGATCAACTCGCCGCAATCACCAAGCAGCTCTTTGGTTTTTTCAACGATGCCCAGTTTGGCAAAGTAATCGTCGAAGAAGGAAAACGCTTTCATATTGGCGGGCGAAATCCAACTCAAGTCCCCGTTCCAGCCGGGACAAAACGAGTGCAATCCGATTCCGGACGATTCACTTTCCTTGGTTCCTTCAAAGTAACCATCCGCAAGGATATCGCCAACGTCATCGTAGGCCGCCCGAATGATGGAGTGGTCTAGCTCAAGTTCGATAACGTTGTCGGCTTCAAGTTCTTCGTTGAATCGATCGGCAGGATAGGAAGAAATCGGAGTTCACCTTTGAGCAGAGAGGAATAACCTTCACGATTGTATCCCGTCACGACCAAGCGTTGCAATCCGCTCCGCGGCAGAAACTGTAGCAAGCTCGACCCAAACAATGTCTACGACGCGGTTTTGATTTGTTCTCGAACTGCATTGTCCAACACCCGCTCGCAGGCTTGGAACACATCGCCGGCCAAGATATCCATCATCGCATCGTTGGCTGCACTGCGGCGCTTGCGGCAGGAACCTGACTGATGCCACTTCTGCACCGCAACATGTGGCGAAGGGGCCGCGTAAGGCCACGCCCCAGAATCTTGGGGCAGGGTCGTTCCGTACAGTCCGACGCAAGGCGTTCCCACAGCCGCAGCGATATGCAAGGGCCCCGTGTCGCAACCGACGAACAGAGTGGCCTTTTCTAAGACAGCAGCAAGCTGCGGCAATGTCGTGGCCGGCGCCGGCACGAACGCTTGAGGATCGAAGCTTTCGATCTGATCGACCATGGCTTTCTCTTCATCGCCGGCCCAAGTCAGGACACTACGAAGCCCCTTGTTGCGATACAGCCATGAACCCACTGAGCCGAATCGATCAACATCCCATCGCTTGGAAGGCCAGCTGGCTCCCGGATTGATCACCGAGTAGCGATCCAATTGATTCTGGCCGAGGAACTGCAAATTGAATTGGCGGGCGTCGTCTGCGATGGGAAAATTGTAATGGGCTGGCGAATCTGGTTTCGTCGTGGATACCTTAGGCAGCGCCGAAAGCAATTCCAACGAACGATCGGCGAGATGGGTTTGCTGCGTTTCCACGAGTCGATTGTTCAACCAAGGAGACAGTTCGCGGCCCCAGCGTCCTTTGATTCCGATACGCACCGAAGCACCTGACAACCAGCCCAGCATGGCGCTCTTGGTGATGCCTTGGGGATCGATACTGATATCGAATCGGTGCTCCGCAAGTTGCTTGCGAATTTTTCTCCAGTTGGCGGGTCGCTTCATCCACGATTTTGGAATCACGACGAACTCATCCACCGCTTGGCAGCCGTCGAGCAATTTCTGGGTGGGAGATTCGATTGCCCAGACAATTCGCGCGCTAGGGATTTTCTCGCGCAAGCGATTCAGCATTGGCAGTGTCAGAACACAATCGCCAATGTGGCTCAGTCGAGTAATTAGAATACGGGGGCTCTCGGCATCCATGCTTTGCTCCGGGAATTGATCCCAACAGTCTACCGCTTGTCGACGCCTAGCTGAACGCGAGTTTCTAATCGGCTACAATGTACAATTTCAGCCCCAAACGCAGGTGCAGAACGGACAATTTGTTCGGGAAACCAGCCAAAGCAGGACAGATGAAACGAATCGGCGTTATTTCAGATACCCACAGCTTTCTGGACCCTCGGGTCTTCGAAGCCTTCGAAAAGTGCGACGAAATCTGGCATGCAGGCGATTTTGGCACGATCGAGGTTGCCAACGAGCTCGCTGAATTCCTGCCGCTTCGTGGTGTTTATGGCAACATCGACGGGACTCCCATCCGGCAGCAATACCCAGAGAATCTGCGATTTGAATGCGAAGGTGTAAAAGTCCTGATGACTCATATTGCGGGCCGCCCGGGTCGAACCCCCAAACGCGTCAAAGACTTGATCGAAGAAGAAATGCCCGACGTGCTGATCTGTGGCCACTCACACGTGATTCACTACGAAACCGATTCACGTTTTGGAAAAATGAAGTACCTCAATCCAGGTGCCGCCGGGCATGAGGGCGCTCACATCATGCGAACGTTAATCAAACTGGAATGTGACGACGGAGAGTTGAAGAATTTGAGTTTGGTGGAACTGGGGCCGCGCGGCAGACGCCAATGAGCGGAATGACATTTTGCCTTGCGAGCAGTTTGGCGCTCGCCCAATGGCACTTACTTTTGGATCGCAGGCTCGCATGTGATAAGAATCAAACCTTTTTGGCATGCACAAGGGCCAGCTGGCGCCAAAATTTCAGCCTCGAAGGGGTGACAGCATGTAGCCATGGGCGTGAGCGCGTGAGCCCATGGATTGTTAACCAACCCATTCTTTTAAGCCTCGAAGGGGCGACAGGATTGCACTGCAACGCTTTACACCTACGGCTAAAAACAATCGCCCAAGGTTTTTGGTTACGGCCAACGAAACTCTCTCAGTCACAACCGGATTGGATCAAACCCCGTTGGGGTTTCGCCAACTTGTGAGGACCGAGCACCCAGGGTTCAAGAACCCTGGGCTATTGATCTAACCTCGTTGAGGTTATGCGCTATTTTCGTGGCCGCTGGCCTAAAGCAAATGCCATTGCACCAGCGCCTTGTCGCTCATTGAGCGACCTAGAGTAGCTCGACCAAAATCGCATCGGCTTGAGCGTGATTCAATTCATACTCTTCGCCGGTCGGTCCAATCATCACCCAAGTCTGGCCATCGTTTCGCCGAGGCCCCATCGTGATCACATCGCCGGCATTGAGTCGGGGCAAACCCGAATCCTCTCCAGGATCGACAATTTTGGCTTGGTGCCCACCACGAAGTAAACTGGCCATGATCACGCCGGCCAGCCGGCTGGCGTCGCTGGGGATGGTACTCCCGTGAGGGTCGGTGACCGGGTGGCCTAATTTTTCGTCCAGATACTCAACCGTCGCCGGATCGGAAATATGTTCCAGCACGTGGGCTTTTTCGTGGATCTTCTGCTTGGGAGTCTTGGTCGTGTCCAGATAGGTCTCCCACAAACGGTGGGCGCGAATCAGGCTATTGGCGTGGTACTCGCCATCATCGGTAAGTTCAACATGTTCGCCATCAAGCTCCAACAATCCCTGCCGCGCCAGCGAATGAATGGCTTTCCGGATTCTTGGGTTGGGATTTTCGACGCGTTGAAGCACTTCGGAAATGGAAACCGGCCGACCACCACAGCGCAGTACACAGCCCAGCACATCTTCCATAATTTCTTGGGGGACCATGTTTCGTTTTCGAATCCAATCCGCGACCAGCCCATATCGTGGCGCGAAAACTAGACACGTCAAAAAGATCAACGTCATGGTGACCACCGTGGCCGGCCCGGCCGCCGATCCAAAAAACGTGGCCGCTGCAAAACCTAACCAAAATCCCAGCACGGCAATCAGCGCCGACAGACCAATCATCCGATCCAACCGGTCGGTCAGTAGATAGGCCGTCGCCGCAGGGGTAATGATCATCGCCACCACCAGAATCACGCCCGCGATTTGGACTCCGCAGACCACCACCAGCGACGTGCAAGTGGTCAGTAGATAGTCCACCACTAGGACCGGAATCCCGATCGATGCCGCCATCACCGGATCGAAGGTCGTCAATTGCAGGGGACGGTAGAACAGCAACACAATGCCCAGTACCAACGTGGTCACGATCGCGGCCAGCCACAATTTGGCATTGGTCGGCGCCACCACGCTGCCTTGGAAGAAGTGCAGGATATCGATGTGGATAAATTGTCCGAACGCTTTGATCGACACAAAAAACATCGCGAAGGCAAAAATGCCGGTGTACATCACACCGATGGCGGTGTCTTCTTTGAGTCTGGAAAATCGGGTCACGAACCCGATCATGCCGACCGTGATGACACCCGCAATGATGGCTCCCAGAAACAGGGGAGCCAAACCGATTTCTTCTCCGGCTCCGACGGTCATGTTCACCAGCAGGTAGCCGGCGATGACTCCAGCCAGCATCGAGTGCGCAATCGCATCAGCAAGAAACGCCATTCGCCGCAGGATGATAAAGCACCCCAGCACACTGCAGGCGATCGCCACCAAGGTGCCAGTGATCAGTGGCTTGAGCAGGACCGAGTGCTCGGTGATAAAATTTTGCAGGAGATTCATGGGCGCAGCGAGAGGACAATGCAGTCCCTATTTTGCGCCTTTTGAATTGACTTCCAACCCCGAAGAGATCAGGAAATGGATTTTTGAGCTTCTGACTGAACGTTCTTGAACGTACGAATCAGTGGGAAGATGGTTGAATCCTTGAGCTTTTCAGCAGCCACCTTGGCAGCGGCTCGACTGGCGAAGGCTCCTCGAATGACCACGAACAGATCGCGACGCTTCCCTTGCTTTGAATAAATCACGAAATTCTCGGGATCGTCCTGTTTGGCGGTGTAATCGAGGGCAGACGATCGCGAAATCGTGACCATGACCTGAATCGTGAAATAGTCTTTGGGTTGCTCCAGCACCCATCCGATTCCGTCAGATTTCCGACGTCGCTGAGCGGTCTCTTCAGAGACAAGCTCCTCCGACACGGCCTTCGCGGGCTTGGGGGTTGCTTTCTCAATTTCAAGCTTGGGCGAGGCTTTCTCAGGCTTGGAGCGGGATGACAACGGTGGCAATGCCGACAGGGCAGCTGACCGATGTTCATTGACGTCTTCAATCGAAGTTGGCTGTCCGTAGTAGTAGCCTTGCCCCAATTGAACTCCGAGCTGCTTCAGCGTTTCATGCTCTTCAGCGGTTTCGACTCGTTCGGCCATGGGCTGGATGCCTAATTCGTTCAGCATGCTGATGATCGCCGAAACCAATTTGTGTTTGCGAACGTCTTTTTTGTCGATATCGCGAATCAAATCCACGGAGACTTTTCCGACCGCAGGGTTCAAACGCTGCAGCGCTGCCAAAGGAAGCATCTCAGCACCGATGCCGTGCACCGAAACGCCAATGTTCAGGTCTCGAGTGGCACTGTCAACGACCGACAATTTCTCGGGCGAGGTTAGGATCGATGCAGGGACTTCAAGATTGAATTTTCGATCTGGAAACCTAGTGCGAATCTTTGCCAACGACTCACCCAGTCGATCTGAAATCAACTCCGTCTGATGCGTGTTGACGAAGATCATTTTCCCAGATGAAAAGTGTGCGTCGGCAACTTCGATACCATTCTTCCGCAGCGCTTCACTCAATTCCGCAGCCTTTTCCATTTCCGAAGCCGCAGAGAACATCTCTTCGGGAGTGCACAGACCAGGCAAGCGGCCACGGCCAAGCACTTCGTAGCCGACAGTTTTCGGGATGTTGCCAGTGATATCTAAGCCAGTGATATCTAAAACAGGCTGGAAGAAAGGAACCACACCAACACGCAGCAAGCGATGAAACCGGCCTTCTGCAGATTCCGGAATATCAGACTCAACCGTCTGAGCCGGCCGGCGCGAAGCCGCGGGAGCAGGGGCGTCGCTGATTCTGTTAACCTGGAACACCATCGAGCCAACCTGCACGATGTCTTCTTCACGAAGTTGCGATTCAAGGACTCGTTGCCCATTCACAAAGGTACCGTTGGTGCTGCCGCGGTCTTTGATCTGCAACTGGTCGTCTTGGATGATCAGTTCAGCGTGGATTCCCGAAACGCTGCTGCACTCAAGAACAAGATCTGCTTTGGAGCGTCGTCCGATCACGAAAGGGCTGCGAATCGGAATTTCGCTGTTGATGAGCGAATCGTCAGACAGGTCCAAAATAGACCAAGTCGATACTGCGTTGGAATTTGAAACAGTCATGGAAGCGGTTAACAAAAAGACTTTACGGATTGGGCAAACCTAGCTTCCAGTAAAGCGAAATCAAAAGCTCCCCTTACAAATTGCCATTGCGAATGCTGACAGCGCCCTCCAATTCGTTAGAACCCGCACCGCCG
>CAZDZX010000030.1:0-10139 GCA_964510005.1 uncultured Pirellulaceae bacterium | reverse complement strand
TCCCGCTTGAAATTTGTCCACCGCAGATATTTCACGGCTTCTAATCGACCGCAGCGGCCCGCAATTTTCTAGTATCGAAAGTGTCGAATCTGTTCACCTTGGATTCCAATCCGAGTCATCGCTTCGATGCCGACTTCGATATGCAAGTCAACCCACTCGCTGGTCACCTCGGCGTCGGACTGACTGGTTTTGACTCCCTCGGGAGTGGTCGGAACATCGGACACCAACAACAGAGCGCCCCGTGAAATCGAGTTGTAATGTCCCACAATGAACAGGGTCGCGGTTTCCATATCGATGCCGATACAGGTCAATCGTTCCAGCTTCCGGCGAAACTCATCGTCATGCTCCCACAACCGCCGGTTGGTTGTGTAGACGACTCCCGTTCGATACTCCAAACCTCGATCCAGTAAGCGGTCGGAAACAAATTTATGAAGCTTAAACGAAGGCAGGGCTGGGACTTGGGCAGGTAAATAGTCGTCACTGGTGCCTTCACCGCGAATTGCAGCGATGGGTAAAATAAAATTCCCAATTTCCGTCGAGTCCTTTAATCCTCCACATTTTCCCAAAAACAGGACCGCTTCGGGGCGGCGCGCCATCAGCAAGTCCATAATGGTGGCTGCATTTGCCGATCCGATGCCAAAATTGATAATGGTGAGGCCATCATTGTTGGTGGCAGCCTGCATTGGTTTGCCTTGGCCGACGATCGGGCAATTGAACCGTTCCGCAAATTTTTCCACGTAATTCGCGAAATTAGTCAGCAAAACGTACTCTCCGAACTGCTCAATCTCCATTCCGGTATAGCGAGGGAGCCAATCTTTTGCGATCTTCAGTCGATCAATCTTTGTACTCATATATCCAACTCCTTGAATTCACTTTCCATTGGATCGGATTTAGGGCTTCAAATCCACCATGCAATCGATCTTTATAGATAAACGCCCTTACGAATTCGTAACTCCGGTCATGAACGAGTTCTGGCCAAAACTGATGAACCGCAAGTTCATCCTTAACCGATTGCTGAAAAAGACCGAATCGGTGGAAAGCTGGGAAGTTCGGGGGATAGAGAAAATCCGCCAGAGTATTGATGACGGCGATGCCGTGATCATGATCCCTAACCACCCGCGAACGTCCGATCCGGTGGCGATGTATCACGTGATGCGAGAGCTCAACTGCCCGATGTTTGTGATGGCCAGCTGGCATTTGTTCAACCAATCTATGTTGAACACAATGATCATTCGGCTCTACGGAGGATTCTCTGTTAACCGAGAAGGCATGGACCGGAAGGCCGTCAATTTTGCGATCTCCAATCTGGTGGAAGCCCGGCGTCCGCTGCTGGTGTTCCCCGAAGGCGCGACTTCTCGCACCAACGATTCGCTAATGCCCTTCCTTGAAGGCACCGAGTTGATCGCTCGTTCCGTGGCTCGCAAGCGAAAAAAGAAAGGCAAAGGCAAAACCGTCGTACACCCGATCGCAATTCGCTACTTGTACCGTGGCGACGTCGACGAAATCGTAAGTCCAATCCTAGAACAGATCGAATCTCGATTCACCTTTCAGAATCGCACCAATGAATCAACCGTCAAACGATTGTTTCGCATCGGCAGCATGCTGTTGTCGATGAAGGAACTGGAATACGGCATTGTCACCGATCCGCAGGCCCCTCTGCATCAGCGTCAAATCGAGTTTGTCGACCGTTTGTTAGGCGAAACAGAACAGCACTGGTTCGGAGAAACCAGCGACAAGAATGTCTCGGAACGAATCCGCGAACTGCGCACGGGCATTTTCCCACCGATCCTTTCAGAAAAAGACATGCCCGCAGACGAGAAACAACTTCGCTGGCGAGATTTAAAACGAACCTACCTCGCATGGCAGGTCGCCAGTTATCCGCCAAACTATTTGCATGAGTATCCGTCGGTGGATCGCATTATCGAGATCACGGATAAATTCAGAGAAGACCTGACCGACGAGCCTCGCCACTGCGCCACTCAATCGCTGGTGATTCAAGTCGGAGATCCGATCGAAGTTTCCACCGAAAAATCAGCAGCAGGGCAGGGCCTGTTGGACCACACGCGGGAAGCATTGCTGGCCATGATGGGTGAACTGCAGAACGAGTCTGCGATGCTTCGGTAAAGCGTGCCTAATCCGCGTAACTAATGTCGATATCTGGCAACTGCTCTGCTATTTCGGCTAACTGTTGCCGAAGCCGGCCCGCAGGCGGAAAGACACCGAAATCAAAGTAAATCTCCTGAACCTCTGATCCCGCCAGTTTTTTTAACGCCGCGACACTTTCGATCGAAGGATTGTCCACAAAAATTTTCTTGCAATCACGAAAGTTCTCGATGCCATCGAGGGTCGTAAAATCGCCTCCATGAATTGAATTTTTCTCAGATGCTGAGATGCTGATTTTCTCCAGAGAACTGCAACCGAAAATCTCCAGTTCATACAAACCGTCCCGTGTTCCGCCGTCCTGACAGTACTTCTCAATTGCCGAACCGTCGACGCGAAGCTCCCTAAGCGATTCAAAACCCTGAAGCAAGCTGACGTCGACAAGCTGATCACATCTTGAAACATCCAACTCCTTTAAACCTGTGCAGTTGCCGATGATATCGAGCGAGCGAATATTGGATCGTCCAAGAGAAATCGATTCCAATTGAGTTAACTTTCGAAGCACTTCCAGATCCGTCAGACCGTCTGCCCGAGAAACATTGAATGCCTTCAGTTTCGTCATCCCTGCGAAGGGTTTAAGAGAAAAGCGACTGGGACCGTGGCAGAAGAAATTCTCAAGAGACGTCACATTTTTCAACGCCGAAACATCCGTCAACGTCCCAAGAATCCAGAGCCTTTTGAGGTTGGACAAATTATCGACGCCGTCCAAAGAAATCGGAGTGCCTCTACAAGTCACTTCCAGCGATTGCAGTTGCTTAAAATTCCGAATGACCGAAAGATCCTTCTCTTCAAGCAATTTGATTCTCATGCGCCAAACATTGCTCAGTTCCTCCGCTTTCGCAAGAGTGGAATCTTGGAACGAAAAGCAGTTGATGGAATAGTGTTCGGGGTAGAACCTGCGCCCAAAAATGTTTTCGATCAAATAACGTTTGCGTCCAAACCGCTCAATCCCGAATCCCTTTTCAACAAGCCCTTCACATATTTTGTCTTCACGATTGACCTCCCGCACACGCCCCAGATACCATCCCAGACCACAACCCAACCCCAGCATCGCCACCAAGAGCGAACGAATGCCGAACTGCAACCGACGTCGCTTGGGTTTTGAATTGCGGGGCGGCATTGAAAATCCAAAAGCAGTTGTGAGTCCAGAAAAGCGGCACGAACGAGGGCAACCGCCAGCGATCGCTATGTTACCAAAGACCGCGCATTGCCGGTCTCAAGAACTCGCTCGGCCACCGCTCGAGCCTCAAAATCGCCTTCGATATCGACCCATTCACATTCGCTAAGATTGCGAAACCACGTCTCCTGATGGCGAGCAAAGCGGCGGGTTCGAAAAAGAACCTGTTCCTGCGTCTTCTCCAGATCTCGCTTGTCGTCCAAAAACTGAAGGGCTTCGCGATAGCCAACGGCTTGGGCCGCAGTGTGACTAAGGGCGCCATATTTTTCTACCAAACCGCGGACTTCATCAATCAAGCCACGTTCGAACATGGAATTCACCCGACTCTCAATCCGCACGTGCAACGTCTCGCGAGCATGCCGAACCGCAAACACGCGGCACTGCTCTGGTTTTTTCCCCTGATCAAACTCCATCTGCAAATGGCTGATCGGGCGACCGGTAACGCGATGGACCTCAAGGGCGCGGATGATCCGTCGATGATCGTTGGGATGAATATTGTGGGCCGCAATCGGATCCAACATCATCAGCCGCTCATGAAGAAACTCACCTCCCGATTCCTCAATTTCTTTTTCGACTTCGTGGCGGAAATCCCAGTCCGCAGGCGGGCCCTCAAACATGCCTCGCAGCAATGCCTTGAGGTACAGCGCCGTCCCGCCGACAAACAACACCTTCTTGTTGCGACCGGTGATCTCTGCAATCAACTCCAGCGCGGCATCGCGGTACTGCGATGTGCTGAACGATTCGTTGGGATCGCAGATGTCGATCATGTGATGCGGCCACCGAGCCCGATCTTCCGCTGGAGGCTTGGCCGTCCCGATATCCATGCCTCGATAGATCGCCATCGAATCGAGCGAGATAATTTCAGCGTCCAGCAATCCGGCCAAGTGCATACTGATCCCGGATTTGCCACTGGCTGTCGCTCCAGTCAGGAACCAACAGTGGTTCACGATGTAATCGGTATCGATCATAAGCTCTTGAGAAACGTTATACTGGTAAAGAATAAACCGTCAGCCTAACCGGGAAGCCAACATGTTGATTTGCAAATCGGACATCGTGTCACGTTTATTGTTCGCAGTGATGATGATTCCGGGAATCCTATGTGTCAACGTCTGGGCCGACGAACCGGTGGAATCGTCAACGAAAGACATCCCTTTGCTGCTCAAGACCCAAGCCGAATGCTGGAATCGAGCCGACATCGAAGGTTTTATGGAAACTTACTGGAAGTCCGAAAAACTGACTTTCAGTGCCGGCGGCAAAACGACTCGTGGCTGGCAGGCGACCCTCGATCGCTACAAAAAAAGCTATCCCGCGGACAAGATGGGACAGCTTAAATTCTCTGGATTGGAAGTGACTCCGCTGGGATCCGAAGCGGCGTTGGTGTTGGGGAAATGGCATCTGGAGCTTCCGGGTAAGGCTGGCAAAGTAACCAAGGGAGGCAATTTCTCGTTGGTGCTTCAGAAGCTGGGCGGAAAATGGAAGATCATCCACGATCATTCTTCCAGCCTCGAAAGCAAGGGCGAGACGAGCCAAGACAAAGCCGAGGAAAACGAAGACAAAAAGTAAAACCAGCGAAGCTGCGCAAAATCGGTTCCATTCAGTCCCATGCGGATCCAGTCCGGTGGGCCAACCGAAATGCATGTCCGCCAATCCATCCGTGTTGGCGTTGACCCTCACTCTGCAAATCTCTACTGTCGAAACGATTCTCAGGGCCGCACGACGACGTGGACACGCTGGTTCTTGAATCTTGATTGCAGTTACATTTGCAGGGCCTTGGAAGGCAGAGACTCAAAATGAAGCGGCGAATATTTTTGAATTTGAACAACAGTCGAAGAAACTTCCTCGTATCTTCGTTGGCGGTAACGTTATCGAGCGTTTTCATGCTTTCGGGCTGTAATCGCCTGATTAAACGGGGCCAAAGCCCGGATGAAGAATCCCCCGAGAGCATCTTCAACTACCGGGAAACGCCCTCTGACGGGCCGCAATACATTTCCGAAACATGCCGCGTGTGGGGCCTGAAATATGCCCGCGCCGAAGGCATTGGACTGGCAACCGATCTTGATGGAACCGGTTCTGCGGCCAATCCCGGAGCCTACCGTGAGCACCTGTTGGCCGAAATGCGGACGCGCGAAATCGAAAATTCACGCGAGCTTGTGGAAAGCAAAAATAGCGAAGTTGTCATCTGCCGCGGCTACGTTCCTCCGGGAATACGCAAAGGCGACTTCTATGATGTCGAAATCTTGCTGGCCCCAGGCATGGACGGCACCAGCCTCGAAGACGGATTCGTCACTAAAACGAGACTTCGCCCACTGGCAAAATTTGGCAAACGAACTCTGAAAGAAGGTTTGGTCGTCGGCTTGGTCCAAGGCCCGATCTTGGTCGATTCGATTTATGAAACTCGCGAAGGTGATGACAACCAATTGCGCGGCTGGATCCTTGGCGGTGGTGTGGTTCTGGAAGATCGTCCACTGGGTCTGACCGTTCGCAAACACAATTTTGGCATCAAAACTTCGACCATGATTTCCCGTGCTCTCAACGCACGCTTCAAAACATTGACTTCTCAAGGTCGCGAAGGAATCGCCAAACCAACCCGTTCGTCAGATCGCGTCAACATTTTGTTGCCGGATGTCTACGAGAACAACGTGAAGCGTTTCAGCCAAGTCATCAGCAATGTGATGTACGGAGAAACGGCTCAACAGCGTGTAGATCGTCTGGACGAATTGGCGGAAGCGATGACCAATCCGGCGACTTGCCAGCAAGCCGCATTGCGATTGGAAGCCATCGGAAAAGAGGGGATTCCAGCCCTCAAACGGTCACTCAATAACCCTGATGTGGAAATTCGTTTCCGCGCCGCCGAGGCACTGGCTTACTGCGAACAAAGCGACGGACTCGAAATCCTCAAGGACGTTGCCGCGACGGAACCTGCGTTTCGTTGGCATGCGTTGACGGCGCTTTCGGTTTCCGAAGATTCCGATGCTGCCAAGCTGCTCCAAGACCTCATGCAGATGGAAAGTGCCGAGACGCGCTACGGTGCCTTCCGAGCGCTCCACATTCGATCCCCCGAGCATCCTGCGGTCTACGGAGAGCGATTTGACGATTTCTTCATGCACTCGGTGCCCTCGACTTCAAAACCGATGATTCACTTTTCTCGATCACGGCGTCCGGAAATCGTACTCTTCGGCGACACAAAAATTGGTTCGAATTTCATCTACGTTGAAAAAGGGTTGACCATTCGCTCCGAAGGCGATGGTCGGATTAAACTGATTCAGTTTTCCACCCAACGCGGCAAAGAAGTCGAGATCTGCTCTGACGATGCAGTGGACTTCATCAGCACCCTCGCAGCTCATAATTTCTCCTATGGAAAAGTGCTGAAGATTTTCCGTGAAGCCAGCAAGGACGAGAGTCTCGAAGCACGACTGGTCGTGGATGCGGTGCCCAACGACAACCGACAATACGACAGCGAGAATTCAGAACAGTACCTTGCCGACGGCCACCCAGAGCCTCCTAACAGTGGTTCCGGGAGTTCCAACGGGACTGACAAAATTACCCGGGTTAACACGGAACTGGTTACCGGAGATACCGAACCGGAAGAGAGTGGAATTTCTTCGGGATTTGGCAAATTGAAGGGACTATTTTCTGGAAAAAAGTCATACTAAAGGCTTCCGAAACAACCCTTGGACGGAAATGAAACCGAGATCGGACTCGTTTTTCTTTTCCAGCGTGAACCTGCGACCTACCGCTTTTCCTATGAGAGTTAATCCATGCTTAAAGCCCTGGAATTGAGCGGCTTTAAGAGCTTTGCCGATAAGACGCGATTCGAGTTCCCAGAGGGAATTACGGTCATCGTCGGCCCCAATGGTTCGGGCAAATCCAACATTGTCGACGCCATCAAATGGGTGCTGGGTGAGCAGAGCGCCAAAAGCCTGCGCGGCAAGGAAATGTCCGACGTCATCTTCAAAGGTTCCACCGGCTCCGGCGCCCGTCGACCAGCCAACGCGGCTCAAGCGACACTGGTATTGGACAACGCAAACCGGCAATTCCACTTTGACGCCGACGAAGTCCACATCAGCCGAAGGGTCTATCGCAGTGGCGAAACCGAATACCTGATCAACAACGAAACGTCGCGGCTGAAAGACATTCGCGAGTTGATCCGAGGTACCGGCGTGGGCACCGATGCCTACAGCCTGATTGAGCAGGGCAAAGTCGAACGGATGCTTTCGACAAGCCCCAAAGAACGTCGCGCGATTTTCGAAGAAGCCGCTGGCATCAGCCGCTTCAAAGCCAAAAAAGTGGACGCCGAACGACGGCTCGCCCGTGTCCAAGGCAACCTGATTCGATTGTCCGATATCGTGGAAGAGGTTGGCAGCCGGTACCGCAGCGTCAAAGCCCAAGCCTCTCGGGCCGCACGTTATCGGGAGTTTTCAGATCGACTGCAGCAACTGCGAACCTTTACCGGTGTCCGAGATTGGCAGACTTTCTCGGAGGAACTGGGTAGCATCCAGAGCGAACTGGATACACAGACCGCAGCCTCCAAAACTCATTCAGACTTTATTGATGAGGAAACCAAAAAGACCGTCGCGTTCGAAACTCAGCTGAACGAACTGAACAGCACGATCGAAGAGGCCCAAGAACGATCCGCAGCAGTTCGTGAACAAATCGCCCAGAACGATTCGCAATTGCAAATCAATCAATCCCGTTTGGCCGACATCGATCAGCGCAAACAGGAATTGAAAGCGCAGAATGACGAAGCCGCCAAACGAACGGGGGAACTTCAGAAACGTATCGCGAAAACTGAAAAGCAATACGAAACGGCTGAGGTCGAGTATCGCGATGCCAGCGACCTGTTAAAAAGCCTCGAAACCGAAAACGAAAGCGTTAACTTGAGCCTAACCGGCTTTCGCGAAAGCAATGTCACAAGGCGCACCGAGTTCAGCGCACTGACGGCACTGGTTTCCGAAATCGGAAAACTGGTCTCGGCCAGTGACTCGAAATTGACCGCCGCCAAACGCGATAGCGAACGGCTAACGACGGCAGTCTCACGACTGCAAAAAGACCTGACGGCGCAGACCGAGCATCAACAGGAGCTGCTACAGAAGCAACAGCAGCTCAAACAGGATGCTGAAAGAACCGATGGCCGTTTGGCCGAAGCGCGTAAATCATTCGAACAATACAAATCGGAACTGGCTGGAAAAAACGATCGCCTGTCTGAGTTTAAGAACCAGCAATCGGGCCTGACGCAGCGTGCCAAAGTCATCGAAGAGTTGGAAAAGAGCTTCGAAGGCGTCAACGCTGGGGCACGACAATTGCTTCAGCAGGGCTCGCGTGTTCGCAAACCGTGGGCCGAAGACGTACTGGGCTTAGTGGCGGACCTGATTTCGGTCAACGTCCAGCATGCGGCCATCGTGGACGTCGCGCTTGGCGAAGTCGCTCAACATGTTGTGCTGGACGGACGCGCCCTGGTGGACGAATTGGGCGCCGGCAAAATCAAACTCGAAGGCCGCGTCGGTCTCATTCAATTGGCATCGCCACCGAACCTTGGAGCGGATCCCAAAGTCGACCTATCCGGTCGCAAAGGCATCGTTGGCCGAGCCAGCGAGCTGGTTCAAGTCGATCCGCGCTTCGACTCACTGGCTCACCAATTGCTAGGTGGAACATGGGTCTGCAAAACATTGGCCGATGCCATCGAGTTATTCAACGAAGTCAACAAGTCCGTCCGCTATGTAACCGTTGATGGCGAGATAGTTGAATCCGACGGAACCATTTTGGCAGGGCCCAAGTCGGTGACCAGTGGTTTGGTCTCGCGGCGAAGCGAACTGCGTTCCATCAAAAATCAGCTCCAAGAACTGGCCAAAGAAATCGAAACCTGCCAAGGGCAGGTGAAAGAACTCATCGAATTGGAATCGACCGCCGAAAATCAGGTCCAGAAACTGATCGAAGAAAACACCGAACTGGCTTCGGGGCTGAGAGCAGAATCCGAGAAAGCCGACCAACTGCAGGGACGAATTGGCTCGATCAGCGACGAACTGGAAGCCGCTCAATCGGAATTGCAGCAGTCCTCGCGCCAGGCCGAAGCTCTTTCGGAATCGCTGTTTTCTGAAAAGGAAAAACTCTCGGTCAACGAACTGGCAATCTCTCAACTGGTCGGGCTGATCGAGACTGACGAGCAGCAAGAAAAACAGGCTCAGACGAAACGGGACAAACTGGAACGAGAAGTCACTCGGGCCAAAGTCAATTTCGCACGCAGCGAGCAGAAACTGGAAACCGCTCAAAATCAGCTCGCCGAAATGAAGGAAAGCCTTGAGCAACAGCAACAGAGCGAACAACTGGTGGCGTCGCGGATCACTGACGATGCGAGCGCTCGCGAGACCGCTGCTGCTGCCATCACTGCGGCCACAGATTCGATCGGAAAACTTAAACACAGCAAAGACGAAGTCGTAGACAAGCTGGAGAAATTGAATCGAGAGCGATTGGAAATCGATGGTCAACGCCGCGAGATTGCGACCGCCATCAACGAGCGTCGCAATCTGTTGAAACTCTCCGAAGATAAAGTCAATCAGGGAAAAATTCGCATCGAGCAGATCGGCATGCAGCGATCCCAACTGCTCGAAAGGATGCAGGAAGACTACGACATCGACCTCGAGTCGTTTGATTCCTTCGAGATGCTCGAAGAGGATTTTGACGAACAGCAAGAGCGAGAACAAGTCGACACGGAGATTGCCGAGCTACGGAAAAAGCTGGGGAAGATTGGCTCGGTCAACCTCGAAGCGCTCAGCGAACTGGAAGAACTGGAAGCTCGCTACAACCA
>CAZDZX010000029.1:0-20890 GCA_964510005.1 uncultured Pirellulaceae bacterium | reverse complement strand
AAGCGGTCTCTTGCTCTGCGGGAGTTCGCCCTCGGCGTCGAGAGCCTTCGCCGATTCGTCCAGCGCCGCCCCTTGCGCCAGACCCACGAGTGCGTTTTTGGAGTGTTGGCCTTGGAAAGCGAACCGGTCGATCCGCGGCTATAAGTCCGGTTATTCCGGTATCTTTTGGCAAAAAACCACCCGCAGTTACGATTTCCTCGAATTCCCGTGAACCTTTGCAGCAGTTTGGCTTCTATAGCTATCTATTTGAACGAAAGATAAATACACTCAAGGCATGGAAGAAAAATTGAATTTCCGGCAGATGGTGCTGGACCTAGTTCTGAACGAGAACTACCAACCGCTCAAACCACGAGCGATCGCAAAAAAACTGGACCTGCTTGACGAAGAGCGGGAAATCAAACGGGCCATCAAACGATTGGCCAAAGATGGAAAAATCTCTTTCGGAGCCAAACATCTGGTGGCTCCCCCTCTCAAAGGCAAAGCCGAAAAGAGCCGTAAGAAAGACGGATCACAATCCAAAACCAAAGATAAAAGTAAAAGCAAACCCAAAGGTGACGAAGTCGTCGGTGTCTTTCACCGCGCCGCTAAAGGCTTTGGATTTGTCACCCCCGAAGATTCCTTTGCGACCGATCGCAGCGATGACATCTTCATCAGAATTCCTGACACCGGTGACGCCGCCAACAATGACAAAGTCCTGATTCGACTCCGCAAGGAAAAAGGCGATTCTCGAAAAGGCAAGCGCGGAAAATTCGAAGGCCGCCCGACGGGCCGAATCATCAAAGTCCTCGAACGTTTCACCCATCGTTTTGTGGGAACGTACAACGAGGCCGATGGCTACGGGATCGTCAATGTGGATGGCGATACGTTTGCTTACGGAATCCTTGTCGGTGATGCCGGCGCGAAGAATTGCAAACCCGGTGACAAAGTCGTCATCGAGATGGCAAACTTTCCCACCGCACGTGACCCCGGCGAAGGCGTCATCGTGGAAGTCTTCGGAGACCGAGGACAACCCGGCGTCGATACTCGGATGATCATCGCCGAATATGGCCTGCCCGAGGAATTCCCAGAAGCCGTGCTGGCAGACGCGCGACGGCAAGCCGCAGCCTTTGACGAGGAAGTCGGCGATGACCGAACGGACTTCACTGAAAAAACGGTTATCACGATCGACCCCAAAACGGCTCGGGATTTCGATGATGCGATTTCATTGGAGCAAATCGAAAACGGACACTGGCGACTGGGCGTTCACATCGCCGACGTATCGCACTTTGTCCCCTTCCGCAGCGCCCTCGATTCAGAAGCCTACGCACGGTCTACCAGTGTGTACCTTCCCGACAAAGTCATCCCGATGCTGCCGGAGATCATTTCTAACAACCTCGCCAGTTTGCAACCGGACCGCGTCCGCTACTGCATGACCGCGATGATTGAGTTCACCGCCGATGGCGTGCCCGTTGCCACGGATCTGCACCGCGGGGCGATCAAGAGTAAGCATCGATTCAACTATGAGGAAATCGATGAATACCTCGAAAACGACGCCCCTTGGAAGAAGAAACTGGCTCCCGACGTGTTTGATTTGGTCCGCAACATGCACACCCTTGCGATGAAACTGCGCAAGCGTCGTATGGATCGTGGGGCGATCAACCTCGTGCTGCCGGAAGTCCGCATCGACTTGGATGACGATGGCCGCGTCTCCGGGGCTCACACTACTGAAAATACTGAAAGCCATCAGATCATCGAAGAGTTTATGCTGGCCGCCAACGAAGCCGTGGCTCAGCGATTGGAAGACGAAAAGCTATTCTTGATCCGCCGGATCCACGAATCGCCCACCGAAAAGAAGCTCTCCGATTTGACCAACTTCATTCAGTGCCTTGGCATTGATTGCCGAAGTTTGCAGGATCGATTCGAGCTGAAGCGGATCGTCGAACAATCCGAAGGCTCGCAACAGCAACACGCGATTCACTTCGCCGTGCTTCGCACGATGCAGAAAGCGGTCTACAGTCCCAACGAGCTGGGGCACTATGCTCTGGCCAGCCCCGCCTATTGCCACTTCACGTCACCGATTCGTCGCTATCCGGATTTGGTCATCCATCGAATGGTGGGCGATCTGGTCGATGGCAAGAAACCCAAAAGCAATTTCGATTCGTTGGCCGCACTGGGCAAGCACTGCAGCAGTCTCGAAAAACGAGCCGCCGACGCGGAAAGGCAATTGGTCAAATTGAAGCTGCTCAGTTTCATGAATGAACGCATTGGTGAAACCATCACCGGTGTGATCACGGGAGTCGAATCTTACGGATTGTTTGTCCAGGGACAGGAGATACCTGCCGAAGGCCTCGTGCCGGTCGAAAGCTTGCCGCCTGACAACTTCAGCTACGATCGCGCTTCCCGAACGCTCAGCGGTTCCAAAAAGAAAAACCAATTCCGTTTAGGCGATTTGGTCGAAGTCGAAGTGGCCCAAGTCGACCTTGATCGCCGCTTGTTGGAATTCAATTTGGTCAAATTGATCAGCAGCACTCGCCCCAAATCGCGCAGCAAAAACCGCTCAAAGGATCGAGACAACGAGCGATCCAAAGGTCGCGATAGAGATCGATCGAAAGATCGTTCAAAGAACCGATCGAAGGATCGCGTTAAGAGCCGCGCCAAAGATCGTGACGACAACCCATGGAAGAGTCGCTCCAAAGAGAGTCGCCCCAAAAGCGGATCCGATTCTCGCGGATCGGATTCTCGCTCCAAGGATCGGCCGGCCAAGCCCGAAAAGAAATCGAGATCTCGCCGCAAGAAACGAGACGAGTTCGACGATTTCGTATGGGAAGAAGTTCGCGCCAGCGGCAAAACGCGCAAGCAGCGTGAAGCCGAAAAGGAGAAAAAGGAAACCCGCGGCAAGCGAACCAAATCCAAGAAGAGCCGCAAGGCTCAGGCGAAAAAGAAGAAGTCCAAATCCGCATCCAAGAAAACCGAGCGCAAGAAAAAGGTCTCTGCTGCTAAGCAGAAACAAAAACAGAAGAAGAAGTCCAAGAAGCGAAAGAAGAAATCCTGAAAGTAAGGTCGGACCGATCGCAATTCGTGTCACAAAGTTTGCAGCACCGCCTTTAGGCGGAATGCGGAGTGATTCGCCTGCAAGCTCGATTCAGGCCTCACATCGATAGCGTCCTCCGGGACACATCAGGCGACCGGCGCTCGGCCACGAAGTGGCGAAATGATGTAGCTATGGTTGTCAGCGTTAAAATCGAAGACTAGCTGCTTTTGTCCCTCCGAGGCATTTCAACGCCAATTCGTCGCTAAAGTAAGCCGTTTTGGCGCTAGCCACGGTTTTTTGAATAGCAAGTTGCCACCTCCCCTAACCGAGGCTAGCGCCTAAACGGCTTATACTTGCCAGAACGGCTAGACCAATCGGCGTTATTTATTCATGATCCCTGGGTGGAACCTAGACCAACAGAACGTCAATGAGCAACCTGCAGAAACAACGCGACGAGATCGCGGAAGCCTACTTCGACACCATCCCCTTTGAGCCCTACCCCGTTCAAGAGGAAGCCCTGTTCGCGTGGTTCGCTGAAGAACAGGGAGTCCTCATGTGTGCCCCCACGGGAACCGGCAAAACGCTAGTCGCCGAAGCCGCCCTGTTCGAAGCACTCAAGCTGGGCAAACAGGCTTACTACACGACGCCCCTGATCGCATTGACCGATCAAAAGTTTCGTGAGCTTCAAGAAAAAGTCGTTCAATGGGGCTATTCTGCCGACGACGTCGGACTGGTCACCGGAAATCGAAAAGTAAACCCCGGCGCAAAAATCCTTGTCGTCGTGGCCGAAATTTTGCTCAACCGTTTGCTGCACGAAGAAGCGTTTGATTTCACCAACGTGTGGGCGGTGGTGATGGATGAATTCCACAGCTTCAACGATCGCGAGCGCGGCATCGTCTGGGAATTCGGATTGAGCCTACTGCCAGGGCACGTCAAAACGATGCTGCTGTCAGCGACCGTGGGGAACGCGATGGAGTTCAGCAGCTGGCTGTCCCGAGTTCACGATCGGCGATTGAAATTGGTTCAGTCCCATGATCGCAAAGTCCCGCTATCGTTCACGTGGGTCGGCGACGAAATGCTGGGTGACTATGTCGAAACGATGGTCACCCCTGATGATGAAACCCGTCGCACTCCAGCGCTGCTGTTTTGTTTTAACCGTGAACAATGCTGGACTGTCGGTGAACTGCTCAAAGGAAAAAAGTGTGTGCTGCCCGATCAGCAAAAACAACTAGCCGATCGGTTGCAGGAGTACGACTGGTCTTTGGGCGCCGGTCCAAAACTAAAACAGTTGCTAATGCGTGGGATCGGAGTCCACCACGCCGGCGTGCTGCCGCGTTTTCGACGTGTTGTCGAAGATCTGTTTCAGGAGAAATTACTCAGCTTTTGCGTCTGCACCGAAACGCTTGCCGCAGGAATCAACTTGCCGGCTCGTAGTGTCATCCTGCCCACCCTGCTCAAGGGCCCTCGCGGAAAAATGAAACTGATCGAGGCCGCGTCGGCCCATCAAATGTTTGGCCGCGCCGGTCGCCCGCAGTTCGATGACAAGGGCTACGTGTTTGCACTGCCCCACGAAGACGATGTTAAAATCGCTCGCTGGAAGGAAAAGTACGACACCATCCCCGAAGACACCAAAGACCCGGGGCTTCGCAAAGCGAAAAAGTCACTCAAGAAAAAACAGCCCAAGCGGCGCGACGACGTCCAGTACTGGAGCCAAGCCCAATTCCAAAAGTTGTCGGTGGCACCGTCAGCGAACCTCGCCAGCCACGGCCCGCTGTCGTGGAGATTGCTGGTTTATCTGCTAGATTCCTCACCCGATGTGGAGCGAATTCGCAAACTGATCAACGGCCGGTTGCTTGACCAGAAAGGCCGCGATGCTCAACTGCGTCGACTGAACAAAGCCCTGATCACGTTGTGGCGCGGTGGCTATGTGACTCTCGATCCTAAACCGCCGCTTGCACTCAGTGACAATTCCGACGATGGACCGGAAGAAAACGGAGCGGAAGAAGAACCGGAAACTGAAATCGATGAAACAAAATCGCTGGCGTCGCAACTGACGTTCGGCCAACCCGCTGCCCCGCCCCCGCTGGAAAAGAAACCGGAAGCCAAATCGAAACCCGCGCCGCCCAAATCTCCGCTGGACGATTACGAAGCGAAAACGGCGACGCCAACCGATTCGATGGCGAAGCTGTTGCCGCTGCGAGGTGTGCATCCGCTGTACGCTTTGTTTCTGATGAATCATCTGGGCATCGCCGACCGCAACGAGCGAATCTTGGCCTTCGAAAGTCTGCTGCAGCTGTCGCGTTCCTTGGGCAAATCAATTCGCATTCCGTTTATCGATGAACTTCCGCCCGGTCCGCTGCAAACCACCCGACTCGATGGCCAACTGTTGAAACTGGGGCTGGTCACGGCTCAGGAACTGGGAGAAGGACGCGATGATGAAAACGGCCCGAAGCCTTGGGACGATGACTTTGTGCCGATCCTGACACTGCCTCACAAGTTGCAACGCTTGTTTCAGTTTGACTATCCCTATGTGGATGATCTGCGCATCACGCCGGTCTGGGTGGTCGGCGAAGTGTTGAACTACGGCGAAGATTTCAACAAGTACATCACGAGTAACAAGTTGCAGAAGCAAGAGGGAATGATTTTCCGTCACCTGCTTCGGTTTGTAATGTTGATCGACGAAATGGCCGAACTCTGTCCGCCAGATGTCGAACACGAAGTCTGGCAATCAGAACTGTGGCCCATCGCAAACCAACTGGAGGCGATCTGTCGCAAAGCCGACCCGCGCGACACGGAGGCGTGGCTGGCCGAGTCCCGGAAAAACAACCCGGACAAGTAGTGTCGCGGGTGTTCATCGGGGCAACGGGCGCAAACTTTTAGGGTTGGGTAGTGTCCGCTTTGGCCGGCGTCTGTTTAAAAATCCACATGTTCGTAAGAATCGAAAAATCGCTTAGTCAAAACGGTGACGCTTGCGGGTAGATTTGATGTCATCGAAGAAGCGTCAACACAGCGAAACTTGTGTGGAATCGCCGCCCACAGTTACTCACAGAAGATTTTGCCAGCTAACAAACGATTTGGCACACGATTTGAAGTCGTTGCCTACTGACAATCTTCAAAACGGCGAAAGGAAAATTACGATGAACAATTTAGAAACGAAAGTTCACGATACACGTTCATTTGATGAACAACGAAAACTGTTGATGTTGCTCGGTTCATTGTTTTTAGGTTTGCTGGCGACTGCTTTGATGCAGTAAACGATGGATCGGTCCTTTGCGTACGATTCGGGCTATGATCGCTCTGACGGCCGGTAGGAACCGGCCCTACGAAAGCACGGTGGCCGGTGGGAACCGGCCCTAGGCAGGCACGTTTCGGTAGCGCGGGGGTTGCGCTGCGGCCCTTGCCGACGTTACGCAAGAACTCTTTCCTGCTAAACCATCTCCATTTCATCACCGGGAGCCGGGATGATGGCTTCGGGTAGTTTTCGTTTCTTGAGATGACCGCGGAACTCTTCGGCTGGCTCCAACTCGCAGTGCACTAACGCAATCTTTTTCACGTTGCCTTTGTCGCAAGTCTCTTTGGCCCAGTCCAACAGCTCGCTTTGATCGGCGTGACCACTGCTGCCTTCCAGTTTGGCGACTTGGCAGCGGACGTCATAGGGTTCGCCGTAGATCTTGATCACGTCCAGTGACTGATCCAGCAAAAGCCGGCCCAGCGTGTGCGGGGCTTGGTAGCCCGCGAACAACACCGTCGTGTTCTCTTTGCCGATGTTGTTTTTCAAGTGATGCAAGATCCGACCGCCTTCGCACATCCCCGACGCACTAATGATGATGCAGGGATCTTTCAGACGGTTCAGCGCCTTGGAATGTTCGACCTTGCGGATGTAGTGCAAATTGCGAAACATCAGCGGGTCTTCGTCTTCCTCTTTCAAGATCGCGTTGACCATCTCGTCGTCGAAACACTCCACATGCGAACGGAAAACATCCGTGGCATTGACCGCCAATGGACTGTCCACAAAAACCTTGATCTTGGGAAGTTCGCCGGCTTCCGCCAGCTGATTCAAACGGTAAACGATCTCTTGAGTTCGACCGACAGAAAACGCCGGAATGATTAGCTTGCCCTTGGAGTCCCATGTCTTGGTGGCGGCTTCACGCAGGACCTTGGTGGCATCGATCGCTTTTTTGTGGTTCCGACTGCCGTAGGTGGATTCCATGATGACATAGTCGGCGCCTTCAACGGTTTCGGGGTCGCGGAGGATCGGAACTTTGGTGCGTCCCACGTCGCCACTGAACACCAATCGAATCGGTTCGTCGCCTTCATTTTCTGGATCGAAGCTCAGCTCAACCGTCGCCGCACCCAGCATGTGGCCGGCAAAATGAAAGCGAACCTTCAGCCCATCCAGCGGTGAAAATTCTTGGTGGTATTCGATGGTCCGAAAACGACGCAGTGTTTCGGTCGCGTGCAGCTGATCGTAGAGCGGCTCAAAAGGTGCCTGGCCTTTCTTCTTGCGTTTCTTGTTGACGTAGCGAACATCGTTGACTTGGATTTTGGCGCTATCCAACAGCATGAACGCCGCCAAATCACGCGAGGCCGACGTCGCAAAGATCGGGCCTTTGAAACCGCCTCGAACCAACGATGGCAGATTGCCACTGTGATCAATGTGTGCGTGAGAGAGGATGACCGCGTGAACGGATTTAGGATCGAAGGGAAGCGTTTTGTTTCGTTGAAACGCTTCCTTTCGCTTTCCCTGGTACATTCCGCAATCCAGCAGAATGCGCTTTCCTCGGTAGTGCACCATGTGCATCGACCCAGTGACGGTTTGGGCCGCGCCCCAAAATTGGACTTTCATGGACAGAGCCTTAGGATTTCACACGCTCGAGGTAGTCGCCGGTGCGTGTGTCGATCCGAATAATATCGCCGATGTTGATAAAGATCGGAGTGTGGAACTCGCCGCCGGTTTCGACTTTGACGGGTTTCTTGACGTTGGTTGCTGTGTCACCTTTGGCACCCGGCTCACAGTATTCGACTTTCAAGTCAACGTGATTTGGGGGCTCCATGATGATTGGGTTGCCTTCGAAGAACGTCATCTGGCAAACCATTTCGTCTTTGAGGTACTTCCAGTTGTCGCCAACTTGATCGGCACTCATTTCGTATTGCTCGAACGTCTCTGCGTTCATGAAGACAAACGTGTCCCCGTTTTTGTACAGGTACTGAACATTGGTTTCATTGATGTCGGCTTCTTCGAGGGTATCGTTGCCTTTGAAGGTTCGATCCAAAGTCGTGCCGCGCAGCAAGTTCTTCAGTTTACAAATGAACAACGCATTGCCTTTGCCCGGCTTTTTGAATTCCATACTGGTCATAATGTATGGCTCGCCGTTGATCTGGACTTTTAGGCCTTTTCTGAAATCACTGGATTTGTATGCCACGTTTGTTTCTCAATCTGGGTCTGGACGGTGGGTCTGGTATAAAGTGATGCTTAAAGCTTCGCCCTCGCTTCAGGCAATCTTGTGCAAATTTTAGCGAATCCTGACGATTCTGTCTTCGGCAGTGCCAGTTCCCCCCAAGGAGAACCCACTTGGCAGCAAATCATGAAAAATGCCGTGCGAACCGCCGATACGCTGCTGGAAGCGGTGGGCTTGGACGGGAAATCGGTGCCGCTCGCCAAACCCGACGGGAAATTCCCGGTGTTTGTCCCGCAACCGTATTTGCAGCGAATCGAGCAAGGCAATCCCTCAGATCCGCTGCTTCGCCAAGTCCTCCCGTTGGCCGAAGAGGATTTTTCTCCGGCGAATTTTGTGACCGATCCGCTTTCTGAAGGCGCAGCGACGCTGGGGGACGGACTGCTGCAGAAATATCAGGGGCGGGTCTTAGTGGTCACCACCGGCGCCTGTGCGATCCACTGTAGATATTGCTTTCGTCGGCACTTCCCTTACCAAACCGCACCGCGCGGTGACGAAAAGTGGCAGGCGACCCTCGAACAAATTTCCGGCGACCCCACCGTCAATGAAGTCATTCTCAGTGGCGGCGATCCGTTGACGCTCGCCGATGAAAAGCTGGCCTTTATTTTTGATGCGATTGCCCAAATCAAACACCTGCGCCGGATTCGTATCCACACGCGACTGCCGATCGTAATTCCGCAGCGGGTGACGGATCGACTGTTGGAGCTGATGCTCACGGCCCGCTCCCAGCACAACCTCCAAATCACGACGGTGGTGCACAGCAACCATCCCAACGAAATCGACGAACCTGTCACCGACGCGTTAAAGCGACTCAATCAGGCTTCCAGCCAACTACTGAATCAGTCGGTGCTGCTGGCGGGCGTGAACGACACGGCGGACGCCTTGGTCGCGTTAAGCCAGAAATTATTGGCAGCAGAAACGTTGCCATACTATTTGCACCAACTGGATCGAGTGCAGGGCGCATCCCATTTTGAAGTGGACATTGAAACGGGGAAGCAGATAATTCAACAAATGAGGGGTCGCCTACCAGGCTTTGGAGTACCCCGTTATGTACAGGAAATCGCGGGTGAGGCCAGTAAAACGGTCATCGTCTGACTGGGCAAAACCGCTGGCGGGACTTGAGACAATGCTCAAGCTGGCTTAATTTAATTCGTATGAACGTGGTGCTGGAAAAAACACAAGACATGGAAACTGATCGCCCCTATCGTATTTTGATCGCCGATGACACACAGGCGAACTGCGAATTGCTGGAAGCCTATCTGGCCAATTTGGAATACGAAACCGAAATCGCAATCGACGGCCAAGAGGCTTACGACAAGACGTTGTCGTTCAAGCCCGACTTGATTCTGTTGGACGTGATGATGCCCAAACTATCTGGGTTCGAGGTCTGCCAAAAAATCAAATCGGATCCGGAACTTTCATCCACGATGGTCCTGATGGTCACGGCTTTGAATGAGCTGGGAGATATCGAACGGGCTGTCGATGCGGGCACCAATGATTTCCTTTCCAAACCCGTCAATCGGATCGAGTTTCTCAAGCGTGTCGAGAACTTGCTGAAGCTCAAAGGTGTGACGGACGAAAATGAGCGGCTTCGTCGCTACATTCAAGAAATGGAAGAGTAGCTCCGTTGGCGCCTGCCAACTCGACCTAACTGCTGCAGCTCCTCCTCTGCCCTGCTGGCAGTTTTCCTATCCTGCCTAATCCTGCGCACTTTAAACGGCAAAACTTGGTTTGCCTCCGAATCGATGGCGATGGAGGTTGGAATTGGTCGTTACTGAAAGTAACTAGACTTTTCAACCTGCAATTCAATACGCCAGCTCAGGAGATTCCATGTACTTACGCAGATTTTGCTTCATTGCCGCGGCAATGATTCTGTTCACCAGCTCGCTCGAAGCTCAAGACTTTCGCACACTCGGTACCCGACGCGGCGCCGTTGTTGGAGCCATTGTCGGTGGCGTGATTGGAAATCAAAACGACGAAGTTGCCGCAGGCATCATCGCCGGTGGCCTTGTCGGTGGTGTTACCGGACGCGTGGTCGGAAATCGCCTAGACAGCAACTACAACCAAGCCTACCGCCAAGGATTTTCACAAGGCTATCGACAGCCTCAAGTCCGCTACGCTCCACCTCAGCAGCAATACTATCGTCCGGCTCCGCGTTACGTGCCGCAGCAGCAGTTCTATCGCCAGCCTCAACAGTTCCGCCAACCCAGCTTTCGCGGTTGGTAACGACTGAAGATTGCCGGCGTAGATTGCAGATCGCAAATCGCGGACAGCCGGTCCAGTGGATGAACCATGAAAGACGCCCTTGCAGCTTGCAGGGCGTCTTTTTTTTGATGCACACGCAAATCAGACGGACAACGTCACGTAGATCGATCCAGTTTTTGCCGAAATTGAATGGATTCGCATTGATTCGAATCGCCGGTCCTGACAATATCCGACGGACTCTCCAGATTCAAATCTGACTCAATGCACGTGAAAATCTCCAACCTCCATCTCCTGCTGACGATCGTTGTCGGGATGAGCTGCGCCTTGCTGGCTGGTTGCGAGCGCTTTACCGAATCCGAAACGTCGCCGATCACATCGACCTTTCGATTGCCTCAGCGAGAAATGGAAGACAACTCGGTGGCGCTCGCGGTAGGGATTGCCGAGCTGGACGTGGAGCAGAAAGTCGAATTTGGCGAGCTGATCCAAAAGGCGGACTGGCTGGACGTCGACATCGAAACCAGAAAAAGTCTTGACCAAAACGGACTGCAGGTCGCCGTCATTCCTGATTCGGCAACCGTCTATTTAGATCAACTTCTCGCCGACGACTCCGGCCAAGAAGTTGGCATCGCGACCAGCCACCTGAAAACTCATCGTCGCGTCCAAAATCGAATCGGTCAGGGCTTTGATGCTGCCGTTTCGGCGACGCAGCCGCAACTGAATTGGACAATCCATCTTTCCGACCAAACCATTTCCGATTCCGCAGCAAAGGCTCACTGCGTTTTTCGAATCACAGCGCACGCTGAATCTTCCCGCCAGATTCGCTTGTCCCTCACGCCGGAGATTCACCACGGAAACAAAAAATCATGGATTGCGGTCGCTGACAACAACTTCCGCTTCCAAGACAGACAAGCCATCGAAACGCTCGACGAATTGACTTTTGAAGTGATCGTCGAAAAGGGAGAGACGGTGATCGTATCGCCGACCCCAGCAATGGAACGACTGGGCAAGATTTTCTTAGGGATGCAGACCGCTCCACCGGCCAACGAAGAAGTATCAGGCTCTCAGGTTTCCAAGCTGGACACCGAACAGATCGGAGAGTTCTTTCCGATGCTGGAACAGGAAATCGCCTTTGATGTCAGCGAACAGGACGACCCACCGCTGCCGGAAAACCGACTGCGACTGGGGGAGTCGTTTGTGTCACCGCTGGTCAGTTCGATCGAGCCATGGCAGCGGGTGCTGCTGATTCGCTTGATTGACTTGAAAAACTAAATCTTTGGCGTGATCCCGCGCCGCAATGGCGCAGTCGGGCAAATAATGGCCCCCACTGCAATCCGGGCAACAAAAAACGATCTGACCATTGAGAAAAAATGGGATTCACCGGATACTGTTTGGGCTTAAACGGATAATACCGCAGTGCGGTAATCACCACCTCAAACCACTAATTGGAGCCCAACAATGCCATTGGTCCCCCTCCGCGCTGTCCTCGATCACGCTGCCGAAAACGATTACGGCGTGGCCGCGTTTAATGTCAACAACATGGAACAGATCCAATCGATCATGGAAGCCGCACGGGAAACAGATTCCCCCGTCATCGTGCAAGCCTCTCGTGGCGCCCGCTCCTATTCCCAAGACAACTACCTCCGACACTTGATGCTGGCCGCGACTGAGCTGTACCCGGAAATCCCAGTCGTCATGCACCAAGACCACGGCAACAGTGTCGAAACATGCATGAGTGCCATCGAAAACGGATTCACTTCGGTGATGATGGACGGCTCGCTAGAAGAAGACGGAAAAACTCCTGCCGATTACGACTACAACGTGAAAGTCACCGCTGCCGTTGTTAAGCAAGCTCACGCCAAAGGCGTTTCTGTTGAAGGCGAACTGGGTTGCTTGGGTTCACTGGAAAGTGGCGAAGGCGAACAAGAAGACGGCCACGGTGCTGTCGGAACACTGACCAAAGAGCAGCTGCTGACCGACCCCGAAGAAGCCGAGCGATTTGTGGCGGAAACGGGAGTGGATGCATTGGCCGTTGCCATCGGCACCAGCCACGGAGCCTACAAGTTCACTCGCAAGCCCGACGGTGATGTACTGGCGATGGACCGCATCGAGGAAATCCACAAGCGACTTCCTAACTGCCACCTTGTGATGCACGGTAGCAGCAGCGTTCCTCAAGAACTGCAGGACATCATCAACCAGTTCGGTGGCAACATCAAACAGACTTACGGTGTTCCGGTTGCAGAAATCCAACGTGGTATCAAGCACGGTGTCCGCAAAATCAATGTCGACACCGACAATCGATTGGCGATCACTGGTGCGATTCGCAAAGTGCTGACTGAGTCTCCTGCAGCATTCGATCCCCGTGCTTACTTGAAGCCGGCTCGTGAAGCGATGAAGCAGGTCTGCATTTCACGCATGACTGATTTTGGCCAAGCCGGTAACGCTGAGAAACTCAGAGCCGCTGGCGTCTAGTCCGGTCGCCGGCGGTCGGTACGGGTTCGCACCCGTGCCGCCTTGGTTGGCCTTTCGCCGTTGTGTTTCTGGAAAAATGCCCCAATGGCATCTGAATCTTCAAACGTCTCTTCAACGACTCGCTGGTATGAACAGCGAGAGGCGATGTTGTTGGCGCCTTACGCGATGTTCAGTTGCAATACCGCGGGGCGAATCCATCCTCAACCAGAACATACTTACCGCGGTCCCTACCAACGAGATCGGGACCGAATTCTGCACAGCAGTGCCTACCGTCGTCTGTCGGGAAAGATGCAAGTCTTTACCGGAGAAATGGGCGACTATCACCGGACGCGACTGACTCACACTCAAGAAGTCGCCACGATTGCCCGAACCATTGGCCGCGTGCTGGGTCTCAATGAGGACTTGATCGAAGCGCTGGCGTTGATGCATGACATTGGGCACCCGCCCTACGGTCATGCCGGCGAAGACGCTTTGCACGAGTGCATTGAAGACGAGGGAGGATTTTCTCACAACCAGTTTGCGTTGACCATTGTGCAGGAACTGGAGATTCGTTACTCGACGTTTCCGGGATTGAATTTGACTCGCGAAGTTCTGGCGGGACAGACCGAACGGATCGACAAAACGAAAACGAGTGGCCCCCGCCCGATTCTGGAAGTTCAATTGGTCGATGCTGCTGACAGCACGACTTACGATGCCCACGACACTGACGACGCCGTCAAACTAGGACTGGTGACGTTGGAAGACATGGCTTCGCTGCAACTGGTCCAGGATGCACTAGCATCGGTACGCAAGCGGTACGCCAATCTCTCCAAAGATTTAACACGCAAAGCCGTGGTACATTCGCTGGTTGAACGCCAGGTCACCAGTCTGATTTCCAACTGTGCTGGAGAACTTCAGGATCGCGATTTTCAGTCCGCCGAAGAAGCGATGCAAAGCGACTTCTTGATTGAGCATGTCAGCGAGCTTGCCGAACAAAAAGCGGAACTGGAGAAGTTTCTCTACGCGCGAGTCTATCGTCATCCCGATCTAGTTACCGTTCGTCGAAAAGCTCAAGATCGACTGAAAGCCATGTTCGTCCGCTATTGTGAAAAACCTGAACTGTTCCCCCGAAAGTACCAGGAGCGTGCAGAGAGAATCGGAGTCGCGAGAATGGCGGTTGAATACATCGCTGGGATGACCGACGATTTCTGCGAAGAGACTTTTCAGAGAATTTGCAGCTAATTCGATGTGTCAGACGAAACTTGTCGTCTCTATATGCAATAAATATAGTTAGCGGTCTTGGGATGCCGTTTTAATTTAACGGTTGTAACGGCGATTCTCCGATAACGGACAAGAATCTTCCGCATGAAGCCTTTTAAAGTGCGGCCTTCCTCTTTATTGGCTACACTAGCTTAAACACTACTTTCGAGATCATCAATGAACAATTTGCCGCTTTGGATTTTGCGAACCTGCTTCCTGATTGTGGCAATCGGTCTGGGCCTTTCGTTGATCACTGGCACCAACGGCGTCTCGGACAACAGTCATCGCCTGCTCACGTGGTACATCTTTGGCTCGTTCGTTTTGGGCGCTGTTGTGACGATCGTCGCCGACATGTTGATCGCGAACAAACGTATCGACATGCTTTCCAGCCTATATTTCGGACTGGTTGTGGGCCTGTTTCTGACTTACGTGATCAGCCTCGCACTGACGCCGGTATTCGGCTTGCTGGGAGACGAGGCGTTGGGAATCAAAACGGACTACCTGCGAAGTTTGGTGGTTTCCTTTATGGGAGCCGTGTTGTGCTACTCCTGCATTAGCATGCTGTGGCAAACCAAAGACGATTTCCGATTCGTGATTCCCTACATCGAATTCAGCAAAGACGTCAAAGGGCTCAAACCATTCATTCTGGATACCAGCGTGGTGATCGATGGTCGGATCGCCGACATCATTGACACTGGGATTCTGGACAATCAACTGATCATGCCTCGCTTTGTGTTGGCGGAACTTCAGGGGATTGCGGACAGCAGCGACAAAATGCGCCGGTCTCGTGGCCGTCGAGGACTGGATATTCTCGATCGTTTGAGAAACCATAAAGACATCGACTTCAAAATTTACGATCACGAACTTCCCGAGATGCAGGACCAACCGGTCGACATGAAACTGTTGATGCTAGCCCGCCACTTAGAGGGCAAAGTCGTTACCGGTGATTTCAATCTGAACAAGGTCGCCAAACTTCAAAACGTACCGGTCATCAATTTGAACGAAATCGCGAATTCGCTGAAGCCCGTCTTCTTGCCGGGTGAAAAAATTCGCTTGAAGGTTGTCAAGGCCGGCGAAGGCCCAGGACAGGGCGTTGGCTACTTGGACGATGGCACCATGATCGTGATTGAAGATGGCTGCGACCACATCGGCAAAGACATCCAAATTTCCGTGACCAGCATGCTGCAAACCAGCGCCGGACGGATGGTGTTCGGCAAGCATGAATCCAATGCGAAATCACGCGTTTGATTCCGTAACGAACTGCGACTTCGTTAGCGGCACACCGACCCGCTATTTCGTTGCCAGCAGCAGTCCGTAGATAAACGGCTCGCAGGTCAGCCATGCGAACTGAACCTGTCTAAAACCGGATTCCTTCAGTTCGGCCTCGATAACTGTGGCGTCACAAATCGCTCCGCCAGTTCTCAAACACAACTCCAGCTCGTAATCTTCGGATCGCTCGAGGCCGTCCTCTTGTCCGCGGAACACATCGACGATCACCAGCTCGCCTTCATCTTTGAGGGCGCCAAGTGAATGGGACATCCATTCTTTTCGCTTCGCGGAATCCAATTTGTGAAATTCGTTGATGGCCAAAACCATCTCAAAAGGATCCGGCAATTCAGCCTCCCACCAGTTCTTTCCCGATTCGATTTCGACGAACTGGACTCGACTCTGGATCTCCACACTATCAACGGTTTTCTTGGCCCGCTCCAATTGGGCCGCTTCGTCGATCAACGTCGCACGAATCCCCGCATCCCGATGACTGAACGCCGTCGCAAACACGGCCGAACCGCAATGCACATCCAACACCGAAAGCCCTTTTCGGCTTCCCCCAATATCGAGGGCCTGCAAGGCCGTCAGTGCCGCCGGCGTCAGCGTCCACTCGCGAGACGCCATCTCTGTATCCCAGCCCGCATCGTCCCCAATCGGTTTGCCGGTTTTGAGATGCTTTGCCAAATGTTGCAAATGGTTGCTACCAAAATCAAACAGCGACGCGGGCATCAGTTGGGCCACGGTAGTCAGGGCAAAGTCATCTCCATATTGCTCAACCAGCTCCGTCCGGCAAACGATCTTCATCAGACGCGACACGGCATCGGCATTCAATCCGAGCGTTTCGGCCAGCTGCTGCGATGTCCGCTGGCCTTTGGCAAGCTCACCCAAAATCCCGACTTCGGCGACCGCTCGCATCGCGTGCCACTGAGCGGATTGGCTCTTGAGACGGTAAAGCCCTTCAATGGTTCGTTCCTGAGAGCTACTCATCAATGTATTCCTTCAATAAATCATCGCCCAATTATCGTGACCCAAATCACACGGCGCCACGGCATCCAAATTCCAGTTTCGACAACAAAAGCCTTTCGTGAAACCTCAAATCCCCTCAGAGCACTCGATCACCTCAATTTCGCCCACACAATATCTGTAAACTCCAATTAGCGAAACCTGTTAGTCTTGATGCATCGCACGCGGTTAGTCAAAATTAAAGCGTAAAAACACTTTCTACTGGGATTCCCAATGCTGCCAAGAACCGCACCTCTCATCGCTCTATTGTTGCTCATCTGCTTGGGGACGCCCCCTTCTGCTTTCGCCCTTGCAACCGACACAGAGAACGAGGTAGGAGTTCCCAAAAAGCTAAATCTGCCACCGGGATTTAAAAGCGAAGTCGTCTATGTTGTCCCCCGCAATCAGGGATCATGGGTTTCGATGACAACCGACCCCAAAGGCCGCTTAGTCGCATCGGATCAACACGGAAAAATTTACCGAATTGTCCCCGGTGCCGATGGAAAAGAAACATCCGTTGAAGCCCTAGACGTCAAAGTCGGGCGAGCCCAAGGCTTGCTGTGTGCCTTCGACAGTTTGTATGCGGTGACGCCTCCAAACAAGGAATCGACAGCGGGCCTGTATCGCTGCCGGGACACCAATGGTGACGACCAGTACGACGAAGTCAAATTGCTGCGAGAGTTCAAAGGATGGCGCGGTGAGCACGGTCCACACGCCGTCGTGTTGGGACCGGAGGGAAAATCCCTGTACATCTGTGCCGGAAACATGACCGAGGTTCCCGGTCCCGACACCTCTCGCGTGCCACAGAAGTGGGATGAAGATCAGTTTGTGCCACGATTGCCCGACGCCAATGGACACGCAACCGGAGTCATGGCTCCCGGTGGCTGGGTCTGCAAAACGGATCCCGATGGAAAGTCATTTGAGTTGATCTGCAACGGTTTCCGAAACGAGTACGACATCGCGTTTGCTCCCAATGGCGAACTGTTCACTTACGATGCCGACATGGAGTACGATGTCGGGCTGCCATGGTATCGCCCAACTCGCGTTTGCCATGTCGTCAGCGGCGGAGAGTTCGGTTGGCGAAACGGCAGCGGCAAATGGCCCAAGTATTACCCCGACAGCCTGCCGCCGGTTTGTGAAGTCGGTCCTGCTAGTCCTACCGGGCTGACTTTTGGAACCGGCACCAAATTTCCGACCAAGTATCAAAACGCTCTGTTCATGGGTGACTGGAGCTACGGAGTCATCTACGCGGTCCATCTGAAACAAGACGGGGCATCGTGGACCGGCGATCTGGAACGGTTCTGCTACTCCAATGCTCTTCCGGTGACCGACATGGTCGTTCGCAAAACCGATGGGGCGTTGTATTTCCTGATCGGAGGACGCCGTAGCCAGTCTGCCTTGTTTCGCGTGACCTACACGGGCGACGAATCGACTGCGGCGCCCGCCCCCTGGGAGACCGCGCCAGCGATTGAGAAACGTCGACAACTGGAAAAAACACACGTCTCGGGCGCTGACGTTAACATTGACGAACTGTGGAAAGATCTGACCAGCGAAGACCGCTTCATTCGATTTTCAGCCAGAGTCGGATTGGAACACCAAGGCACCGCGAAGTGGCAAGACCGCATCGAATCGGCCAGCACTCCATGGCAAGCCATCGAGTGTGCCGTGGCGGTGGGTCGCTGTGGTGACTTTGCGGCACGTGAAAAGGCTGCGACTTCGCTGAGCAAACTCGATTTCGGAAAGCTGACCAAGCCTCAACAACTCGCGTTTTTACGAGCCCATCAGTTGCTGCTGCTGCGATCGAAAGAGAAAGTCACTCAAGCCGTTGAAAACCTCGCCGCCTTGGATCAGTATTTCCCTGCCGGCGATATTGAACTGGACCGAGAGCTGTCCATCGTCCTCATGTCTGCCTCGCCGACGACGGGGATCTCCAAGACCGTAGACCTGCTGAAGAAGGCGGGCTCGCAACACGAGCAAGTCGCTTACGCTCTGTACCTCGCGTCCGCGAAATCGGGTTGGACTCCAGAACTTCACGAAACTTATTTCAATTGGTTCTTGGATTCATCGAACTTTCAAGGAGGACGTTCTTTCGGAGGCTATGTTCGCAACATCCGCAAAATGGCGATCGGCAACCTGTCGGCGGAGCAGAAAGAACAGATGGCTGATCTGCTGGCGAAAAAACCGGAGACAAAAGATCCCTACGCCGACCTGAAAGCTCGACCAGTTGTCAAAGAATGGAAAGTCGATGACTTGCTGCCGGTTAAGGAAGAGGAATTCAAAACACGAAACCTCGAAAACGGCAAAAACATGTTTGCTGTCGGCGGTTGCTACAAGTGCCATCGCTTGGGCGACAGCGGCGGTATCGTGGGTCCCGATTTGACGGCTGCCGGAAATCGTTTTAACACCCGTGACATGTTGGAGACTTTGATCGAGCCCAGCAAGTCGATCTCGGATCAGTATTCGTCAACCGCGTTTGCTCTTGATGATGGCCGTGTGGTCGTCGGACGAGTCGTAAACCTTTCGGGCAAACAGTATTGGGTTCAGCCAGACATGATCAATCCAGAAAAACTGATCAAAATCAATGTCGACAGCATTGAGGATCAAGAAGAATCGGAGATTTCGCCGATGCCACTGGGCTTGCTCAACACGATGACTCGTGAAGATATTTTGGATCTGATCGGGTACATGCGAACCTTTGGCAAACAGGAATAGGAGAGGTCAAAGGTTGTACAGCCATTGGCGTCAGCGGCGCGGTAGTTTCCAAGCTCTGAAAAACTGATGGATGAGCGGCGAGGCACTTGCCGCCGGTAGAAGTGCCCTGAGCTCAACCATCCGCAGCCGGCGGCTAGCGGGCTAGCGCCTTGCCGCTCATAAGAGACCTCAACTCCATGCAGATCCTGAAAAGCAATAAGGCGAAACCAACAACCGCGGATCAACAGATCGCCGATTCGATCGAAGGGATTGATCCGCAATGGCTGCAATCCATCGTGGAACGTATTTCCATTCCGCGCAGTTACGAACACGAAAGCGAAAACAATCGGCTGACTCGCGATTGGGTCGAAGAACAATTTCAGTCTCTGGGCTTTCGGACGATGCGACAGGGAGAGTTCGATAACATCGTCGCGTGGATCGACGAATCGATCGCGGATCTCGAATCGCTTTTACCCACGCTGCTGGTCGGCGCCCACTACGACACCAAACCCGGCACTCCCGGCGCCGATGATAACGCCAGCGCCGTGGCTGCGATGTTGGGTGCCGCCAAAGCGGTTGCCCAAGCTCATCAATCCGGCACCGATCTGTCCCGCTGCGTTTTCGTGGCCTTCAATCGCGAAGAAGATGGCTTGTTGGGCAGCTACGATTTCGTGAACCATGCCCTACCCGAGAGCTGGGAACTGAACGAAGTCCACATTCTGGAGATGGTGGGATACTGCGATCACGAACCCGGTTCGCAGGGACTCCCCAAAGGGTTGCCGATCAAACTGGGCCACGACCGTGGAGATTTTCTAGCGATCGTTGCCAACCGAACTTCCAATTCGAAGTTGAAATCGGTGATCGAAACCGCGGCGAGCTACGTTCCTGAATTTCCGGTGTGGGGGCTGAAGGTGTTTTTTGGAATGGAAAAACGGTTCAGTGACCTACGTCGTAGCGACCACGCTCCGTTTTGGGATCGAAAGATTCCGGCGTTTATGTGGACCGATACCTCCGAGTTTCGGAACCCCAATTACCACCTGCCCTCCGATACACCAGACACCATTGATTACGAGTATTTGCATTCGGTGACACGATTACTGACCGCACGCGTATTGTCGGTTTTGGGGGAGTAGGATGCGGGCGGATGCATGGTCGTGTTTTACGAAGCCTGAGCGGCAAGGCGCCAGCCCAATGGCACTTACGTTAGAACGAACCGATTAAACGGGCGTACGAGCAGCCGTGGTTTTTAGCCCAGAGGGCGGCACACCCATTGCCGTTGGCGTAAGCCAACGGTTTCGGCAAAGTCATCCCTCAAGCCCAGCGGGCGACACATCACGCGAACCGGATTTGCGAGCCGCTCCCTTGGGCCTTTTGTTTCGGCCGCTGGCCTAAGTATCGCGAGAAGACTATCCGGTGGCTTACGCCACCGGCAGCGGTTGTGTCGGCCGCTGGCCTAAAGTAGGTGGCGTTGAAATGTCCCGGAGGGACAAAAGCAGGCGGGGCCAGAATCGATTCTGGCTGCACGCATCGCTGCCACCCCTTCGGGGCT
>CAZDZX010000028.1:18650-21117 GCA_964510005.1 uncultured Pirellulaceae bacterium | reverse complement strand
TCAGGCTGGGCTAGGTAAACGGCTGGGCCTTTGGCCCGTCACGCAGCTGGCTTGACTGTTGCTAGTTCAGCTACGTGTCGGTCTGAACTGTTGCGGTTCGGCTACTTAAGAGCCGCAGAGATTTCCCGGCGCGTCCAATGGTCATCGTGTCAAAAATCGACACTCGGGGTAAGAAAAAACGCCGCTCTCCAGTTGGAGAAGCGGCGTCAGACCGTTGTTGGGTCCGCGGGCGTCGGGCTTGGGTCGGGACGTTAGAGTCGTCCGCTTGCCGCGCTCACACGGTGTCGCAGCAGCACTACTTGCTGGGCGCGAGGTTGCGGGAAGCGACTCGCATTTGACCCCAAAACGGTTCTGTATCTCGAAGAATATAAAACTTGAATGGCGACTGTTTGCCAACCGTTGACCGTCCTAGAACCCACTCGAGGTTCTCCAAAGATTCAGTCTTGTAGCCAGCCATTGCCACGAGGACGTCGCCGGGCAGAATGCCTTCGTCGTCCGCAGGACTGCCGGGCAATACTTCGACGACCTTGAGTCCCTGTTGATACAAGGGATGTCGGTTCATCATCTCGTGCTCGGTGGCTTGGATCAATTTCATTCCCATGGAATTCCATGCGAGATTGCTGACCTGTCGAGAAACCTGCTCCACATTCAGTTTGACTTGCTTGCGAGAGTTTCCATGTTCCACGTCCACGATCAAGGGCAGTGATTCTGTGGCGGAAACTATGGCACACTCGAAATCGAGACGATTTGAAACGCTTTGATTGTCAACAGCGAGGATTCGGTCGCCTTTGTGAATTCCTGAAAGGTAGGCAGGTGAGGCTGGCGAAACAGATTCCACGAGGAGCTGGGGGCGATCGTTGACGTAGACGGTTTTTATAGTCAGACCGTGATGCAGGCGCTGACTTGAGAGTCGGCTCATCAGATCTGCGGCCACATCGAGGGCGTCGTTGACGGGAATGGCAAAGGCGATTCCCTGGGCTCCGATGCGAACCGCGACATTGATTCCGATCATCTCTCCGTTGAGATTCAGGAGCGGGCCGCCCGAGTTTCCGGGGTTGATGGAAGCATCAGTCTGGATCAAGTTCCGATAGACCTGATCTTCGTTGACTTGAACGGTACGGCCAAGCTGGCTAACGATTCCAACGGTCACCGTGTGCTCGTAACCATACGCGTTGCCGACAGCGGCTACGGTTTCGGCAAGCATGAGATCGGATGACGATCCTACTTTCATCGTCGGAAGCGGCTTAGACACATCGATCTTGAGGATCGCTAAATCGGTTTCGGGATCGTGAGCGAGGACTTTGGCGGTCGTCTTCTGGCGATCGCTGGTCGAGACTTCGATTCGCTTAACGCCCTGAACAACGTGGTAGTTGGTCAGGACATAGCCACGGGGATCGATGACGACTCCCGTGCCCATCCCGTTGACTTGTTTCGATTCGCTGCTGTTGGATTCAACGGGGACAGTTTTTCTGCCTCGGAGGTTGACTACCGACAGGCTGCAACCTTCGATAGCTTTTACCAGCGCGGTGCGGCGAAGTTTTTTTTGCTGGGCTTCAGCTGTATCAATCCCAGTGATGGTTCCAATGCAAAGCAAAAGGGAGAACCACAGGAAGCAACGTGAATTTCGCATAGGACGATCAGCCTTGGGTCGAGTCGCAAGTCAGCGGGGCGGGCTAGCTGATATGCGTAAGATGTCTTACGACCTGTTTTATCGGTGATGCTGTTGCAACTCGTTGAAGCGATATAGTGCTTCCGGAAAACTCTTCCATGCTTCCCGTGATTACCCAAATTGCGAGCAATGGCGGTAGGGAGATTCTGTGCCAAGCAGACCCCTCTAAAGAGGGGTTGGTTCGGCTTACACCACGAAAGCCGTGGTATCGAGGTCGTTGATGGAACTCTGGTCGGCCGCGGAAATGCCAAACCTATGTGACGGTCAGAGTTCGGGTGTTGAACCTAAGAAAGCGATAGCAGGTTCTAGCCAGCGATCGATTCAAGTTTTTCGACAGCGCGGATGATTTCGATGGCGCGTTGGACGGACCCGGCTTTGGCAACCAGTCGCTTCGCATCGATCAGGGCTTCGAGCGCCAAGTCATTCGACGAGCACTTGTTTGATGGTTTGCCCGCCGAAGAGCCTTTGGGTCGTCCGCGTCGAGAGCGAGTCAGCCCCGATTTAGATTTTACGTTAGCGACTGTCGCTATTGAGACGACAATGTTTCTTTTACCTAACGCACCAACCACTTCTTTCAGGGAAGCCTTGGGATTCTTGGTGACGAAATCACGTATCTCTTGTGATTTGTTTACTTTTCGTTTTGTCATGATGGTTCGCTCTTCTTTAGTCAATGTGACGGCATCTTACCGTTGCTGACGGGTAATTAAAGAGCGTTAGCAGAAAAAAATAGCGTAATCGAAGTCACTTTTTGTGATTTGAATTTGATTCGAGTTTTGCAATCGGAGGTAGTTCGTTTCG